>CAMYZF010000011.1 GCA_947303755.1 uncultured Erysipelotrichaceae bacterium
TTGATTAATAAATCAAGTGATTTAGTAGCAACGTATCTTCTAATAGGATTGAAGCAGCTAACAGAAATAACTTCTGGAGTGTCATCAATGATAAGATCAACACCTAAAAGTTGTTCTAAGGTACGAATGTTACGACCTTCACGGCCAATGATACGACCTTTCATCTCATCAGAAGGAAGAGCGACTGTTGAAACAGTTCTTTCTTGAACTTCTTCTTGAGAGTATTTGGAAATGGCTAAGCCAAGTAATTCACGAGCCTTTTCTTCGGCTTCTGCTTTCGCTTCGTCTTCTTTATTTTTAATAAAGGCTGCGATTTCTTTACTCATCTTTGATTCAACACGGGCGAAGATTTCATCTCTTGCTTCATTAACTGAAAGTTGAGCAACCTTTTGAAGTTCTTCGATAATGGAATCAATCTTTTCTTGAAGAATGTTTTCTTTCTTATCACATTCTTTTAAGCGGCGGTTGAGTAATTCGCCTTTCTCTTCGAGAGCGTTTTCTTTGGTTAAAAGATAAGCGTCTCTACGATCAATGTTTTGTTCACGTTGATTAAGTTTGTTTTCAAGCTGAGCGTATTCTTGTTTTCTTTCACGAATATCTTTTTCAGCTTCTTGTTTCATTTCCGCGATTGTTTGTTTGCCATCTAATTGAGCGTTCTTTCTAATTTGTTCGCCTCTAATTTCGGCATCGCGAATAATCTTTTCTGCTTTCTTTTCAGCGTTCTTGGCTCTGATGCTTGGTAGGAATCTTAATAAGAAGAATCCAATAGCAACGCCAACAGAAAAAGCAAAAACGATAGCTAAAACACCAAACAAAATTTGTGTTCCTGATTCTGACATTTTTGTGCCTCCAATATGTAAATGATTGTTATGAATATTTCCAAAGGAAATAATCACTCAATCGATAATTAAGATTATTACCTAAAATCCACCTATAAGTAGGGACTTTTTATGTATTTAAGCGGGATAATCCCGAATAGTTACTTGTTGGTAATAAGTATCTTACGATACGCAACTATTATAACAAATTATCCTTGCTAGCATAGAAAAAATTGAATTATCAATTTATAATAGACACGTAATGAAAAAGATTTTGCTCCTTTCAACAGTTCTCACCGTTTTAATCGGTATAGCACTTTTAGTAATGCTTCCAGTCTCTCATTCAATGATTCAAACTGGTCTAAATGGTACTAAATGGTATAGCGGAGCCGCTCCAATCTTTGCTTCCGGCATTGTTGGAGATACTCCAATTAAGGAAACTCTCCTAGTAAAAGCGACAACAAAAGCATTTGAAGGTAACTTAGCCTGGACTGCTTTAGTTAGCTGGTTATTAATTATGCTTGCTACTCTTCTAACTACTCTTAGCTTAGTACTTCTTTTATTTAGAAGTCGAAAAGCACGCAACGCATCAAATGTTCTTAAATTTGTTTCAACAGTCTTTTTTGCCGCTGCTGGCATTATGCTTTTATTCACTGTTAGAGTGTTCGCCGAAGCCCAAGTTAGTCTTAAAAAAGATTATGCAGAAACCTTTATTAAATCTTATAAATTAAGCAATGCTTGGATCACATCTGCCGTCTTATCAATGGCCTGCAGTGCAGTCCTAGTTATTCCTTATATTTTGAAATTATTTGTCTCTGAAAAAGAGGAAGAGCAAACCTTCTAATTAATGAAAAAAACGCCAACAAATCTGGCGTTTTTTGTTGTTTACTTAACTTCACCGGTTTGAATTTTCCTAAGTAATTCGTCGGCTAATTCTTTGTGCTGTTCGAGATAGATTTTTCCGTTCTCACGACCGTTAGCAAATCTCTCAGAATTGTATTCATACCAAGCACCACTTCTTTGCAAGATTCCAAGGGTGACACCCATATCAAGGATTTCGGCATATTTATTGATGCCTTTTCCATATATGATATCGACTTGGCAATTCTTAAATGGAGGTGCAACTTTGTTTTTGACGATCTTCACATTAACGGTGTTACCAATGATAGTAGATCCATCTTTAATAGCTTCCGCACGTCTAATGTCGATTCTTACTGATGCGTAGAACTTTAGCGCGCGTCCACCAGTCGTGGTTTCTGGGTTACCATAGATAACTCCAACTTTTTCGCGGAGTTGGTTAATAAAGATAACTGTGCAGTTATTAATGTTAAGAATACCTGCAAGTTTTCTCATCGCTTTAGATAATAATCTTGCTTGCAAGCCAACTGAGTTATCACCCATTGCACCATCAAGCTCCGCTTGAGGTACTAAAGCAGCAACTGAGTCGACAACGATAATATCCACTCCACCGCTTTCAGCAAGCATTTGAACAATTTCTAAGGCTTGTTCACCGCTATCAGGTTGAGAGAGTATTAATTCATTAATATCAACGCCTAGGTTACGTGCGTACACTGGATCGATAGAATGCTCAGCATCAACAAAGGCTGCTGTGCCACCTTTCTTTTGTGCTTCCGCAATCGCGTGTAACGCTAACGTTGTTTTACCAGAGCTTTCTGGTCCAAAGATTTCGATGATACGTCCTTTTGGATATCCTCCAACACCCAAAGCATTATCAATGAGCAATGAGCCAGAAGGAATAACGTCAACATCAACTGGTGGTCGATCACCAAGTTTCATGATTGAACCTTTACCGAAACTTTTTTCAATATTTTTTAGAGTCTCAGCTAAGGTTGCTTCTTTTTTGTTTTCTTTTGCCATAATTATTTGGTCCTTTCACTATACTTATTACTCATCAATTTCGAAAAAAATGCGAAATTCATTAAACTTTATATTAATTGTAGCACTTCTTCTTGCATAGCAAGAAGAGTTTTTTGACGAATCTCATCTCTATTTCCAGAGAAGATTTTCTTGATAACAACACATTTTTGCTTAGTCGCGACACCGATATAGACTTCTCCGACACCAGCTTTTCCTGGTTCAGAAGTTGGTCCAGCATTTCCAGTAACAGAAACGCAGATATCGACATCCAATAGTTTTAATCCTTTTTGAGCCATCTCTTCCGCAACTTGTTTAGAGACGACATCATAAGTATCAATCGTGTCTTTCTTAATTCCTACGACATCAACTTTAATTTCAGGAGAATATGAAACGACACTACCTTTGAATACTTTGCTTGCGCCAGCAACAGAAGTGATAGAAGATGCAAATAAACCACCGGTCATAGATTCAACTGAACCGATGGTGAGTTTTTTCTCTTTTAACTTGTTAACAAGTTGCTCCATTATTTACTACCTTTAAAAACCTTCTTATTCTGCACAACATAAATGACTCCAGAAATAAGAGACATTAAGGTTGCTAAGTAGAAGAAGATATTTGAAATTTGAAGTGGCTCTGGCCAAGAAGAATCGAAGTAATGGAACGGCCAGTCGTTTAATAAAAGCATTGGAATAGCAATCATCTGTAAAACGGTCTTAGCTTTTCCAAAGTAGTTTGCCGCGATGACAACATTATTTTTCACAGCGATTAATCTAAGGGCATCCACTACTAAATCACGTCCAATCATAACGATAACGCACACCGCCAAAACGGTTAAAGCAACAGGATTGCTTCTTTGATCTGGAGCATAGATTTGTGGCACCAAAAGGAAGATCATTGTCGCATCATTTAAGAGCTTATCAGCGATTGGATCAAGGAATTTTCCAAGGTCAGTAACGAGGTTTAATTTGCGAGCTAAATGGCCATCTAAATAGTCAGTGAAAGCCGCAATAATAAAGACGATACAAATGATCAAATAGACTAAATTGATTCGAGAATTGCCAAGATTTGGGGCGATAAATGGAACATCTGAAAATGCTTCAACGATGCCTAAAACAAAGATTCCGATGATCATAGCGACAATCAGAATAATTCGTGATAATGTGATTTTGTTTGGAAGATTCATAATGTTCTCCTTTTTTGAGTTCCGACCCTATAAGCCATGTTTTGTCTAGGATAATAATTTATCTACGCAATGCGTGCCAATCAGGCTTCGATTCGCCCTCTTGACCTCCCCTACCAAAATTTGGGTTTCTCGCTTGTGGGGTTTACCAATCGTTTCACCTCAATATTTCTACTGAGCTCGTCTCTGTGGCACGTTAAGGAACATCTTCATGACCGAGGTTTTAGAATAGTTCCGCCGTTATGCACTCCTGCATACCTAGCGTTATTGTTTCCGCTAGCGCAATCACTACCATCATCACAGATGGTGCGAGCATGGACTTTCCTCTAACTAATGTCAGCAATTATCCAGGTCGGATTATATTTTTTTAGGATCGACCCCTTTTTTATAAAGGGCCTTCTCTAAGTCAGCGATTCTTTTAAGATACTGAATGTTATCGCGATTAACTCCTGGTGTGTTAGGAATTGAGTCGACTTCATTTTGAAGTCTTTTGTTTTCAATTTCCAACTGAAGAAGTTTATCTTTGAGTTCAGTTATCTCCGCTGAAAGTTTTTCGATGGTCTTTTTATCTAATGAAGATTGTTTTTCATATTGAGCGTAGTCCTCAATAACATCATCAAGGGTTTCATCGACTTCTAAAGCGTCGTAGCCCTTAACATTTTTTGAGAATTTAACATCCAATAATGATTTTGAATTATAATTCATAGATATTATTCCACCGAGTAATTATTATATTAGAGACAAGATTTAAAAACAATTCATTTTATGAATTATTTGATGTGATATAATTACAACGCGATGAAACAACTCGACAAACAATTAAATAACGTTAAAACTTTATGTTTTCTTGACTTAGAGGGAACACAGTTTTCTCATGAGATGATCGCTATCGGTGCAGTTAAGGTTTCTATCCGTAAGGATAGAACTATTAAAAAGATCCACCGCGGCATCTATACGTTAGTAAAGTCTAAAAATAGAGTTGGTAAAGTTGTTACTGATTTAACTGGCATTAACGATGCTCAATTAAAGAAAGACGGCGTCCCATTTAGAGTGGCCCTAGAGCAACTCAAAAAATATATGGGTAGAGAATTCACCAAATCAAAATACGTTACATTTGGTAGCCATGATTTAAGAATCATTTCTCAATCTTTAGCCTATAACCTTGACGCCAAAAAAGAAGATGTTCAAGTCTTAATTAAACATCACTTTGATTTAGCAGATTTTATTTCAACATTCGTCAAAGACGAAAATAATAATACATTATCGCTAGCTAACTGTTTAAAAGTGTTTGGTGTCGAATTTAAAGGCACTCAACATTACGCCTTAGCGGACGCGCTTAACCTCGTCTACCTATATGACGCGATGCTAAAGAATCATGATGTCATGAAAACTGAATACATGAAGGTTTTAGCAAAAGCTAGACATCTTCCAGAACCAATTCAAAGAATTTTGACTGATTTAGTCAATAAAAAGACTGTTACATATAACGAATTTGAACATTACGTTGAAGAGTCCCTTAAATGATCAAATACTCAAACGGCAAAAGCTATTCGCCAAAACAAATCAAAAAAAGCGATGATAAAAAGACCGTCTCATTAAAGAGACATCTTTCGAGTGCGAATAGAGGTATGGATTTAGAAGGAGACATTAACTCTTCTAATGAATATTACAAAGAACACGACCTCTGCTTAATAACTAAAAGACCTACTCCAATCAATGTTGTTAAAGTAGATTACTCAAAAGGTGCGATAATCACAAACGCCTATTTTGAGAAACAATCCACCACTGACTACAATGGAGTTTATAAAGGTAGATACATCGACTTTGAAGCCAAACAAACAAAGTCAAAAACCAGCTTCCCATTAGCGAATATTTCCAAGCACCAAATCGCACATCTTAAACATGTTTTGGAGCATGGAGGAATTGCCTTTTTTATCATTGAATTTGTCACCAAAGATGAGGTGTATTTATTGGACGCAAAATACGTCATTGAATTCTATGAAAATGGGAATAGAAAATCGATTCCATATGAGACATTTTTAAGTGTTGGACACAAAATAAAAAGAGGCTATGCGCCTCGTCTTGATTATCTGCCAATTGTTGAAAAAATCTACGTCAAAAACTGATTATTTCTTACAAAAATCGCAAATTTCACAACCCTCACAATTTGGGGAAATAGCCTTACATTTATATCTACCGAACCAGATGATTTGATGGTTCGTTTTTATTGCTCTTTCTCTAGGGATAAATTTGAGATATTTTTCTTCCATTTTTTCTAAGGAATCAGAGGCTTTTGCGATGTCTAATCTTTTGGCAAATCTTTGCATATGAGTGTCTAACGCTAAAAAGGGTTCGTTATATAGTTCTGCAAGGACACAATTAGCGGTTTTATTTCCTACTCCAGGAAGAGAAAGAAGGGTTTCTTTATCATTAGGAACCTTACCATTTAATTTGTGATAAATTCCATCAGCGATTCCAAGAACATTATTCGCTTTTACTTTATACATTCCAATCGAAGAAATGATCTTTTCAACATCTTCAAGTTTGGCGTTCGCAAGTTTTTCAAGTGAATCGTATTTAGAAAATAAAACAGCAGTCACTTTGTTAACGGCTTTATCAGTTGTTTGAGCCGAAAGCATGACTGCAATTACTAGTTCGTAATCTTTAGAATAGTTTAATTCACAATGAGCATCTGGATAGAGTTTATCCAAATATGAAAATACTGAAGTTTGTTTATTAGTCATCTAACCATTTGGTTTTGATAATTTCCATCGTTTTTTCGATGTCTTTATCCCAATCATCTTTTATCGCGGTGCTTCCGCTTTTCTCAATGTCATCTCTAGCTTGCCATTGAAGTAAGATTTTATCGACGCTTCTAAGAGTTTTCTTTCCTTTGGAAAGAGCAACACGTAAAGCTTCAATAATCTTCTTATCGGTGTAGCCATGATCAACCCATTCTCCAATCAAAGAGAATTCAAGAGGTGAAAGTGGACGGTTAAGTTCTTTTTCAAAAACTTGGTAGATATTTTGAAGAACTTTAGTTTTTTCTTCAGAGATTTTAGTCTCGTGTTCTTTCGCTAAAGATTCTTCAAATACTTCATATAATTTCTTCTTAAGTGGCTTTAAAGAAACTTTGATTTTCTTACCTGTATCAAAGATAAGGAAGTTTCTTTCAATTAAATTAACAAAAATTGTATCTAATTCTTTTGGAGAAAGAGACATCTTAAGAGAAAGTAAATCTGGGGTCACCAAAGAATTCTTTTGGCCTAGTAGATGGTCAATCATCAAAATAACCGCGAGTTCGTTTTCGCTTAAACGTAACTTACGATAATATTCAAGTAATAGATAGCGGAAGTCTAAAGCTTCCATTTGTGTGACTGACATAGTGCTTATTATTTTATTAAATTAATTAATAAATTAAAAGAAGATTATTTTTTAGAAAATTTTCTCATCTCTTCATTTATCTTATCGGGGTTAATTTTATCCAATAAATAGCGATATTTTTTCATCGCTGCATATGAAGAGTCTTCAATTTTAAAATTTAATTTTGCTTCGAATCGTTCTGCTCTAAGGATGCGAAGTGGGTCTTCTTTAATCCTTGTTTCAGGATCTCCGATGAAGCGAATTATCTTATCATTTAAGTCTTTAACTCCATTGGATGGATCAATGACTTTATAATTCTCATCTATATAAATTGCGTTGATTGTAAAATCTCTTCTCACATAATCTTCATTTATATCTTTGGTGAAACTAATTTCTTTTGGATGACGATAGTCAACATACTTTCCTTCTTTTCTTAAAGTTGTGATATCGACATGAACATCATCTACTTTAATTCTAATCGTGCCAAATCTAGCGAAATGATAATTCGCTTCAGGAAGAAACACTTTCATTTCATCAGGAGTAGCGTCGGTAACAAAGTCATAATCAAGAACTTCTAAACCAAGCAAAAAATCTCTAGTGGTTCCACCGATCATATATAGACGGTAACCATTAGAATTAAATAACTTTGCTAACTTTAGAAATATCTCTTTATTCATAATAAAAAGAGTCATAAGACTCTTAATTCATTTTTTCTTTGAGTACTTTCGAAGGTCTAAACCCTAACGTATTGTTCGCAGGAATCACAATTGGTGAACCATCAGATGGGTTAGTTCCTTTTCTCGCTAAACGAGCTTTCTTATAAAAGACACCAAAGTTAGAAATCTTAACTTCTTCTCCTTTTAAAACACCTTTTTCAATAAGGCGTAAGAATTCGTCAACGATAGATTCAACCTCAATCTTAGAAAGATCGGACTTTTCAGCAATGGTGTTAACTAAATCAGATTTGTTCATAATATGACTCCTTGGGTTTTATATTATATAAAAATGAAACAATAAACAATAATTAGACTCTTTCGCGAAGCACTAATTCAATTGGGGTACCATCAAGATTGAATGATTCACGTAATCTATTTTCAATATATCTTAGGTAAGAGAAGTGAGCATACTTCGGTTTATTAACAAACAAAACGAAGGTTGGTGGACAAGAATTTGCTTGGTTAACAAAGTAGATTTTTAATCTTCCTCCATTAAAATCTGGAGCCTCATTCATAAGCTGCGCATCTTGGATAACATCATTGAGTAATGAGGTCGCAATATGGGTGTCGTACGCCTTATGAACTTGTTGGATTTTAGAGAAGATATTGTCGACTTTTGCGGTGGTTTTTGCCGAAACGAACACAATTGGAGCGTATTCCAAGAACTGGAATTCTTTACGAACTTTCTTCTCAAATTCAGACTGAGTATTTTGTTCTTTTTTGATTAGGTCCCACTTGTTAACAACGATAATAACGGCCTTCTTATTTTCTACTGCATATGAAACAACGTGCTTGTCTTGTTCAATGATGCCTTCATTCGCATCAATAACTAATAAAACAATTTCACTTCTATCCACTGCCGCTAAAGCTCTGAGCATGGAATATTTGTCAACGGATTCATAAATCTTGCCGCGTTTCTTTAATCCAGCGGTATCGATAACGACATAATGTTCGCCATCTCGATCAAAGAATGTATCAATCGAATCTCTAGTGGTACCAACAATATTGGATACGATTACTCTTTCTTTTTTTAGAAGAGCGTTAACTAATGATGATTTACCAACGTTTGGTCTACCAATAATTGAGAAGGTGATTGAATCACCAAATTCTTCTTTTTCTTCCTTAGGAAGATATCTAACGATTTTGTCTAGGATATCGCCAATGCCAATACCGTGTTCACCAGAAGTTGGAATTGGTTCCCCAAGTCCTAAAGCATAGAACTCAGAAGCATTGGATAACATTGAATTATTATCAATCTTGTTAACGGAAAGAATGACTGGTTTTTTACATTTGTAAAGCATCTTCGCGACCATTCTATCATCGTTAGATAAACCTTTTTTACCATCGACGACAAATAAAATGACGTCAGCTTCATCAATAGCAAGCTCAGCTTGCATTCTAATTTGTTCTTGGAATGGCCTATTAGCGATCTCAATACCTCCGGTATCGATGATTCTAAATTCTCTATCAAGCCATTCAGCATTTTCGTAGAGTCTATCGCGGGTAACACCTGGTTGATCATCTACGATCGCACGTCTACGTCCAACGATACGATTAAAAATCGTTGATTTCCCAACGTTTGGACTACCGATAATCGCAACTACTCCAATACTCATTAAATGCCTGTCTTTTCTCTAATAATTTCTAAAACTTTCGCTCTGGTTTCTTCAATGGATAATTTAGATGTATCTAAAAGGATTGAATCTGCCGCTGGTTTAAGAGGAGCGAAGGCTCTTGAAGAGTCAATACGATCTCTTTTTTCAACATCAGCGATGACATCTTCTAAGGTGCAAGGAATACCCTTTTCTTGATTTTCAAGAAAACGTCTCTTGGCTCTTTCTTCAACAGAAGCGATTTGATAAATCTTCACATCAGCGTTTGGAAGAACATAAGTTCCAATATCGCGTCCATCCATAACGACAGATTGTTTATCTGCCATCTTACGTTGAAGTTCTACCAATGCTAAACGGATATCCTTGTAGGATGCAATGTAGGAAACATTACCGGAAACATGTGGTTCACGGATTTCTCTTGTAACATCTTTTCCTGAACACATGACTTTTCCATCTGGATATAAATCGATTGTGACTTCAGGAATTAATTTAACGCATGCGGCTTCGTCTTCTGGATTAACACCTTTACGTAAAACATATTCCGTAAAAGCACGATACATAGCGCCTGTATCAATATAGGTAAAGCCCAATTCTTTGGCGACTGCTTTAGAAACTGTAGATTTTCCAGAGGCTGCCGGGCCATCGATTGCAACAACAATTTTTCTCATCTTATTTTCCTCCAAAGGCAAATATGCCAACGATAATTAAAGCGACAACAAGTATAACTACAACAGAAATAGAGACCGCAAAGAATAAAATTCTTTTCTTATCATAATTTGATAAAGTTTTATTCTTTTTGACCGCTTCTTCTTTTTCTTCATAAAGTTCATAAGCTTCCAAGACTTCTTCAACACTTAAGTTGTTGGTAGTGTCCTTATTTAGAGTAGCTTCTGAAACTTTTTCTGAAGCGCGAGTTTTCTTAGTATCTTTCTTTTCAACGTAAAAGGAATTTAATATTTCTTTACGATATTCACGAAACTTTTCAACCCTTGTCATACCCAAATATCTTAATATATTCTCATTAATTTATAAATTAATTTTTTAGAATTATTGAAGGTCTTTTTTTCTTTTTGTATAATCAAATACGTGGAGGAAGAAAAAATGCCAAAAGTTAAAGTTAACAAGGATGCATGCGGTTCCTGCGGATTATGCGTTGGTTCTCGTCCAGATGTCTTCGAATTCGATGCTGAAGGCAAAGCACAAACCGTCGTGGAAGAAGTTGATGGTCTTGATTTTGAATGCCCATTCGGTGCAATCGAAGTTGAATAATTAAACTAGATATGAAAAACAACCCTGAAGGGTTGTTTTTTTATTGAAGTTTATCGATGAATCTTCTTGTAGTTTTATACACCATGAAGGTCACCAAGATAATTGCAGCGTCCTTAATTGCATTAAATGGCAGGACTGCAAATAACGAATACGTCCATTTCAAATCTTTAATTCCAACGTTTGCTTTTTGGCAAAGATATAAGATATCTGCTTCAGTATATTCCATAACACGCATATAAAATGGAATGATGATAAACATATTGCCTAAGACTGCCGCAACAAGTTGAGCGACCATACCGATAAGAAGACCCAAGATAGCACCTTTAATATTGCGATGTCTTTTGTAAACAAAAGCAGCAGGTACAACAAAGGCAGTTGTGTATAAGAAATCGCATAATTCTCCAACACCCATCGTAGAGGTCATTGGAAGCTTGATCAAAGTCTTAACGACAGTGACCGCAAAACCTGCAAGTGGCCCATAAGCAAAACCTGCTATTAAAATAGGAATCTCATCAAAATGGAATTCCATAAATGCAGGAAATATAGGAACAGGGAATTTAATAAAGATATAAAGCACCGCTGCTATCGCACCAAAAATAGCGACCCTAACAATAAATCTAGTCGTGATTTTGATATTCGCTGCGTGATGATCTCTAAAATAGAACCTAACTGTTAGAACAATTAAGGCAATGAGAAGGACAGCGGTAATGTAAATTTTGTAATTTTCCATAAAAAATACCCTTCTCAGGGCACAAAATTTTTAGTTTCTTTCATCCAGACTTTACTGTCGCTTCTAGAATCTCACTAGATCAACCTTTCGGCTCGTGGAGTATACCACCGGTCGGGAATTTCACCCTGCCCTGAAACAAGACTATTATATCACTATATTTATAAAGGTGCTTTAACTATTTCAGAATAATTCCTTGGGTAACGTTTTTTGGTTACTTTAATTTTAGAAATCACCAGCAAAACTCGAGCATCCTTGTTTGTTGGCAAAGAATACTCATATTTAGAAATCTCACCAACTTCAAGGGTTTTGAAGGCACGTTTAGCGTGATTAATTTCTTCATCAACAGCGTTAGATTTATAGGCGATAAATTGACCTTTAACCTTAACGAAAGCGAAACATAATTCAATCAAAATATTGAGTTCTTTAACCGCTCTTGCAGTAACGATATCAAAGCTTTCTCTTTCCTTAAAATCTTCTGCTCGGGAGTTAACAACGCGGACATTATCTAAACCTAGCGATTTCACTGCTTCCATTAAGAAAGTTGTTTTCTTTTTATTAGATTCCAGAAGTGTGACTTTAAGAGTTGGGTGAGCAATCGCTAAAACTAAACCTGGAAAGCCAGCACCCGAACCAACATCCAACAAAGATTTGTTTTCTAGTGAAACAAACTTATCCATATATAAAGAATCTAAGAAATGCTTTTCTTCAATCTCGTCTTTATCCGTGATTGCAGTGAGATTAAATTTCTCATTCCATTCTAAAAGAAGGCTTCGATACAACTCGAACTTAGCAATTTTATTGCTATCTAATCCATATTCTTCTAGATGTTTCATTTTTTCATCCTTTTTAGATTAAGTATTAAGACAGATATATCTGTTGGATTAATTCCAGAGATACGTCCAGCTTGACCAACAGTAGCTGGTCTAATTTTATCTAATTTCTGTCTAGCTTCAAGAGCGAGACCATCCATATTTAAATAATTGATACCTTCAGGCAAAAGATAATCTTCAAATTTAGAGAATGATTCAGCTTCTAAGGTTTCTCTTTTAATATAGCCTTCAAACTTCACTGAGACTTCCAGTTGCATCACTCCGATGTAATCGAGCTTAATATCTCTAACTTCCGGAACTAAATCATAGACATTTTCGTAATTAATCTCAGGGCGTTTTAAGAATTCAAGTCCAGAGACACCTGCTCGTAATGTAGGAAGATTCTTGCTAGCAAGATAATCATTTACACGTTTACTTGAACCAAGATGAATGCTTCCTAAGATTTTTTTAACTTTGTTAACATTTTCGTTTTTCTTTAAGAAAGCATCATATCTTTCCTTAGAAATAAGACCTAACTTATAGCCATAAGGAGTTAAACGTAGATCAGCGTTATCATGTCTAATAAGAAGACGATACTCCGCTCTTGAAGATAATAATCTATATGGCTCATTAGTGCCTTTTGTAACAATGTCATCAATCATGACACCGATATATGCTTCGTTTCTTTTTAAAATAAAGGGTTCTTTTCCTAAAACATAAAGGGCAGCGTTAATGCCTGCCATAATGCCTAAACCACCTGCTTCTTCATAGCCAGAAGTTCCACAGATTTGTCCAGCACCATATAGGCCTTTATATTTCTTAACTCTAAGAGTTAAATCAAATTGAGTTGGTTCAATCGCGTCATATTCAATCGCATATGCGTACTTTAAGAATTCAGCTTTTTCTAAGCCCACTAAAGAATGAACCATCTTTTCTTGAATTGATTCTTCCATAGCAGTTGAGAAACCCTGTAAATAAATTGATTCTCCTTCTTTAAATTCTGGTTCTAAGAAAAGTTGATGACGTTTCTTATCAGCAAATGTCATAACCTTAGATTCAATGGACGGACAATACCTTGGTCCGACACCAGTTTGTAGACCATTATATGTCGCAGTCTTATCGAGGTTAGATCTAATCAAATCATGAGTAGTCTCATTTGTGTAAATAAGATAGCAAGGAAGCTGCTCAGAAAGTGGTTTAAAAGTGGTAGTCAAATACGAAAAAGCATAGTTGCCTTCCATGCCTTCTTGAATGACTGCTTTTGAAAGATCAATTGAGCTCTTTTTTATACGTGGTGGAGTACCTGTTTTTAGCCTAAAAATTTCAATTCCCATCGCTTGTAAGGCCTTGGATAAACCCACTGATGGTTTCTCGCCATCTGGACCAGCTGAAATTGACTTATTTCCTCTTAATACTTGAGCCTCCATATAAGTACCAGTTGCGATGATAACTGCCTTAGATTTTATGACTGTTTTGTCCTTTAAAATGACACCAGTTACGATATCATCGTGATAATCGATTCCAGTGACTTCCGCTTCAATTAGTTCAAGATTTGCAGTCTTTTCTAAATATTCTTGAATATAATGAGGATATGAAAATTTGTCTTCTTGTGCTCTTAAACATTGGACGCCTGGACCCTTACCAGTATTAAGCATTTTCATCTGCAAATATTCATGGTCAGCAGCTAATCCCATGAGGCCACCAAGAGCATCAATTTCACGCACAACAATACCTTTTGCAGAACCACCAATTGATGGGTTACAAGGCATGTTAGCAATCATTTTTTTATTAAGAGTAATTAGGAGCGTTTTTAAACCCATGTGAGCACTCGCTAAACAAGCTTCAACACCGGCGTGTCCACCCCCTACAACAATGACATCAAACTCTTTCATTATCCGACGCTACCTTCCATATCCATTTTGATTAATTGGTTAAGCTCGACAGCATACTCCATTGGTAGCTCTTTTGAGAATGGTTCAATAAATCCCATGATGACCATTTGTGTTGCATCTTTTTTAGAGATTCCACGACTCATCAAATAGAAGAGTTGGTCCTCATTAATTTTAGAAACAGTCGCCTCATGTTCAATAAATGAGGTATTGTTTTGAACCAAATTAGTTGGAATAGTATCTGACTTAGAAATGTCATCTAAGATCAAAGTATCGCACTCAACATGCGATTTACAGTTGAGAGCGTTTTTCATATGTTTAACAGAGCCACGATAGTTCGCAACTCCGCCATTTTTGACGATTGATTTAGAGATAATTGTCGAAGATGTATTGGACGCTAAATGAATCATTCTAGCACCAGCATCTTGATATTGTCCTTTACCAGCAACAGCAATTGAAATACAGTTACCTTTTGCCCCTTCTCCAGCAAGGATACAAGCAGGGTATTTCATGTTGGTTTGTGAACCGATATTTCCATCGATCCAATCCATCTGTCCGTTCGCCTTAACTAAGGCTCTTTTTGTGACTAAATTTACGATGTTATTCGACCAGTTCTGAACGGTAGAATATCGGCATTTTGCGCCTTTTTCGATAATAATTTCTACGACAGCAGCATGTAAGGAATCCTTCGAATAAATAGGGGCTGTACAACCCTCAATATAATGCACATCTGCACCCTCATCAACGATGATTAAAGTGCGTTCAAATTGACCTGATTTTTCGTTGTTAATTCTAAAGTATGATTGAAGTGGTTTATCAAGCTTAACTCCCTTTGGAACGTAGATGAAACTTCCACCCGACCAAACCGCTCCATTAAGGGCTGAAAACTTATTGTCTTTATATGGAACAACAGTATTGAAATATTTCTTCACTAAATCAGGACAAACTTGAAGAGCTTGATCGGTTGAAAGGAAAATAACCCCTTTGTCTTCAACCTCTTTAAGCATATTGTGATAAACAGCTTCTGATTCATATTGAGTGGTGACCCCACTTAAATATTTTTGTTCAGCTTCAGGAATACCTAGTTTTTGGAAAGTATTCTTAATTGTATCTGGAACATCGTCCCAATCTTTTTCAACTTTCGCGGATGGACGTGTGAAATATGTATAAGAATCAAAGTCTAAGAAAGATAAATCTGGTCCAAAAGAAGGCATTGGAAGCTCTTTGAAAGCTTTGTAGGCCTTTAATCTAAACTCCAACATCCATTCAGGTTCGTTTTTTAGTTTAGAGATTTCACGAACAATCTCTTCTGTTAATCCTTTTCCAGTATTAAAGATCGAGACATCTTTGTCCTTAAAACCGTATTTATAATCTTGTTCAAACTCTTTATTTTTCATGGTGATGATTACAAATAATATCTTCT
The DNA here is from genome assembly GCA_947303755.1 of uncultured Erysipelotrichaceae bacterium. Classification (GTDB taxonomy): domain Bacteria; phylum Bacillota_I; class Bacilli_A; order RFN20; family CAG-826; genus Fiminaster. The sequence continues at coordinate 15,689 of CAMYZF010000011.1, forward strand.
AATGCATCCCAACCGATGGTTGCACATTTAATTCTTGCTGCTTGTTTAGCAGTGTTAACAAAGACAATTGATTCATCTAAAACAGATTCATCAAACTCTTCTTCGTGAATCATGTGGTTATATTGATCAATGATGTATTTAGCATCTTCTAAAGACTTTCCAATAACTAAACCACACATAATATCAGTAGATGAAGTTGAAATAGTGCAGGCAACACCATCCCAATAACATTCTTTAATAATATTGTCTTTTACGAGCGCGTATACGTTAATGTCATCAATGCAGTTAGCAGAAGCCATATGAAGAGTTTCAAAAGCTTCCTTGTTAGCAGGGGTCTTCTTATATTGTGGATTTTCATAATGATCCATGATGATTTGTCTCATCATTTGGGGACTAAGCGAAATAGGCATCTAAGAAATTTCCTCCTGTCTTTAAAGTTTCAACTAAACAATCAATTTCTTCTTTAGTTGTATAGAAATATATTGAAGCACGCACAGTCGCAGGTGTACCTAAGAAAATAGGTAGCATTTTTGCACAATGTTGACCAGTTCTAACCGCAATACCTTTGGCGTTAAGATATGTTCCTAAATCTTGAGCGAACACTCCCTTAAGATTAAAGGTCAAAATGCCTGCTTCTGCAGTCTCGTTATAAAGGGTTAATCCTTCGACTTCTATTAATCGTTTTACTGCATATCTGCGGAGATTTCGCTCATATTCGGTAATATTTTCTATACCAATTTCTTTTATAAATTTTAAAGCAGCATTAAAGCCATAAATTCCTTCAATATTGAGTGTTCCTGCTTCAAACATTTCAGGTCCTTTTAAGTAATTTACATTGGCTTCTGGGGCGAAGTTAACATTGTTTCCTCCACCGACGAAAACTGGATCTAATTTATCCATGATTTCTTCTTTAACATAGAGGATTCCGACCCCGGTAGGGCCACACATTTTGTGAGCAGAAAATGATAAGAAATCAACATCTAAATCTTTAACATCAACTTTCATATGTGGAACCGATTGAGCTCCATCACATGAAACAACTGCTCCAACTTCGTGAGCGGCTTTAGCAATACCTTTTATATCGGTTTCATATCCAAGCACATTGCCAACTTGCGCCAAAGCAATTAGTTTGGTTTTATTAGAGATTGCTTTTTTAACATTTTCTAAAGTAATTCTACCTTCATTATCGAGTTCAACATATTTAATTCGACAACCAGTCTTTTTAGATATTTCAAACCAAGGTAAAGTGTTAGAAGCATGTTCTTCTAATGAAATTAGAATCTCATCATCTTTATTTAAATTATTTAAAGCATATGCATACGCGACAATGTTAATAGATGCGGTGGTACCACTTGTGAAAATACATTCTTCTGGTTTTGCGTTAATTAACTCTGCAACTAGTTTTCTAGTTTCAGCAATCTTTTGATCGGCGTTGTAACAAAGATCATAATCTCCTCTATGAGAATTACTTGTTTCGAATTCATAGTAGCGATTAATAGCGTCAACTACACATTTAGGTTTAAAAGTAGTGGAAGCATTATCTAAAAACACTAGGTCGTGACCTTGCATCTTGATCTTGTTAGTAAACATTGGGAATTCTTTTCGAATCTTATAAGAATCTAACATCACATCGCCTCCTTAATAACTTCTTCGATTCTATTTTGGATATCTTCAGAGAATTTAGTGGATATCGGTTTAAGATAACCCATCGTAATAATCATACGCGCTTCTTCTTTAGATAATCCGCGTGACATTAAATAAAACATATGATCGGAGTTAAGTTGACCAACAACCGCTCCATGGGAAGCAACAACATCATTCTCATCAATCTTTAAAATTGGTGAAGCAGTACCATTTGCCTCCTTATCAAAGACAATGATTTTCGCATTTTGACGAGTGATAGATTTCTTAGCACCTTCAGTGATGTGACTGACGCCAGAAAAGACAATTTTAGACTCATCTTTTGCTACACCATAATTATCCATAATAGCGGTAGTGGACCCCACTAAATGTTTGAAGGAAACGTCAAATTGCTTTTGAGATTTTTTAGATGAAAGAGTCGCTAGATTCCAAGTGCAATTCGCGCCTTCTTCAACTAAATCAACATTGCTCATAAAGTGGATATCTGAATTAGAAAAATCTGCAAAAATCACCGCAAGAGTTGAATTTTTTCCAACTTTTGCCTTGAATTCAAGATTTGTATTTTTGGAGAAATTTACGAGCTTTAAATTAAGTTTTGAGTTGTCTAAAACTTCAATGTTAAGTGAGCTAAAATCGGCTAACTCAATAGTCTTATTTTCTCTATTTTTAACAATGATGTTTTGATAGTCCATCTTATTTTGCCTTCAATGCTTCTTTGGTGGCGCAGCTACCGATGGAAACCGAGTTCATTTTTTCTTCATTTGCAAACTCAATTCCTTCATCTTTGAGCCATTCGTATCCTTCTTGATCTATTTTCTTAATTAAAGATTTGTCACCAACCTTAGCGACTTTACCATTAACAAGCACATATACTTTACTAATTTCAATTAATTCATATAGCTTTGCGTAGTGAGAAACGATGACGAATCCTCTTTTGGCTTGTTCTTTCTTAATCGTAGAAGCAACGATTTGAATCGCATCGACATCTAAACCAGAATCGATTTCATCTAAAAGCACTAAATCTGGATTAAGAACGAGCATTTGCAGAATTTCGTTTTTCTTCTTTTCGCCTCCAGAGAAACCTTCATTGAGATTGCGGTTAGCCATTTCAAAAGGAATGTGCATTTCTTCATACGCATTATTAAGTAGTTTATAGAACTCAAATAATGAGACAGGTTTTTCTCTATGAGCATTCAAAGCGGCTTTCAAGAAATCAGAGTTATTGACCCCAGGAACTTCACTTGGATATTGCATGCCGAGGAATAATCCTAGTTTTGATCTTTCATCAGTGGGTAGTTTTAAAACATCTTTATCATCATAATAAATAGAACCTTTTATAACTTCATAATTTGGATTACCCATAATAGTTTGTAAAAGGGTTGACTTACCATTTCCGTTTGGACCAAGCAAAGCAACAGTCTCATTTGTGGAAAATTCAATATCTAATCCTTTAAGGATTTCTTTTCCTTTGACCGCGACATGGAGGTTCTTAATTACTAGTTTTGACATATTCGCTACCTCTTGAAAGTGAAGTTATTGTATTTGATAAAAAACCAAAAGTAAAATCATACGATAAAAAATCTTTTCAAAAACTTTGTTTTTGTTTTTAAAATTATTTTTCAAAAATAACCAAAAAGAATAGATTAATCTATTGTTCGAATTGAAAATGTTTGTTGTATTTATACAAGTTAAGTCTTAAAATATAGCCACTATGTTTGAAAAAGGAGGAAAGTAGGGTATATGAAAAAATCCAAGATTGCCATTACACTTATGACAGCATTACTCTCAGTCGGCACAATGACCGCCTGTAGCGATGTCAAGTATGATGAAAATGGCGTCATATTAACCTATACCGGCGAAGATGGTGATAAGCATCAATACACAGCTGAAGACTTACTCATCGAACAATTAGAAGATTCTTCTAGTTACGAAACAGTCTTCAATACTGTCTATAAGATGGTTATTAAAAACTACTTCACCATTCAAGACCCAGATCAACCAGAATATGGTGCGGGCCAACTCGCTGGACTTAAAGAAAAAGCCAGAAACGCAGTTGAAGGCGATAAACAAACTGCAAAAAATAATCAAGATAAGAACAATTCTTCATACGACAAAGAATTCGATGAAATTCTTAAGAGTAAAAATTGTAAAGATGAAGATGAACTCTTCGAATCATATCTTTACCAATATGAAGAAGAAACATTCAATAAGAACTTTGAGAATGTTGATGTCAACCTTAGAACCTTGAAGAAAGGTACAGGCTTTGGCGCTTCAAATCATTTTGAAGGTTACTTTGACGCAAAAGTTCCTTATCACATCTCCCATATCTTAGTGAAAATCGAAGATTCTGATTCCACTAACTATGCGACCGCGACCGTCTCACAAGCGAATGCGAAGAAATTGTTCACAGTCGCTGACGCTCTCGCAAAAGGTACATATGCATCATTCGCAGACGCAGCATTCTTATCAGATGACTCCGCTGAACGTGGTGACCTCGGTTTAGTCGATATGACTAAAGCAGGCAACTACATCAACGAATTCAAATACGCTGTTTATGCTTATGAAAACTTCTGGGGTAAAACTGCTGAAGCTCAAGCATCCAAAGTTAAAATTGCTGATCCAGTTGCCTATAAGGGCAATGGCGCCGATGTTGAAGGTGTTAATCACCTTGTCGAAGATGCTGCTACCGAGGAAGAAGCTTATGATCATCTCACCCCTGGCGCAGATCCAGTAGCCGCAAAAGCTTACACAACTCTTTCATCAGAAGGCTTCTCAGTTATTCCATTTGGTGCATTTGAAATTCTCAATTCTAACTACGATAGAGAAACAGGCGCTGATGGTGTTAAAGTCCACGATGGAAATGCAAATTTCTATCCAAGAAACATCTTCTTTAACCACTATTTCAACCGTCACGCATTCGCTTTGGTTTCACCAAACGCTGCAATCGTATCCGAGAATTCACCTACAGATTATTTAGATACAATCGGCGCAGCTTCTGCCACAGGCATTAACATGCTCGCTGATGGAGCAACTGGAACTGGTTTCCATAACTTCACAGCTGCTGATGGTGTTAACTTCACTGGAACATATCTTGCAACAAGCATTAAGTTAGGCAACAAAGTTGTCTATCGTCCAATCTTAGTTGTTAGAGGTGGTTCTGGTTCGGGTGAAGGCGGTTATCAAGGTATCCACTTCATCGTCGTTAACCGTTCACCATTTGAATATATTAATGGTGATGAAGATGCATCAGTCGCATCACTCGAAAACTATTACACAACCTATTTCCCATCCCAATCCCGTTATCCAACCTACGGTGAAGGAACAAAACTTCAAACATACGTTAATTTCTCCGGAAATAGTGCTAATTATCAAACAAGAGCGGAAGAAGTTCTAAACACTCTTAAAGAATTTAATAAAGATGGTCTCAAATATTTCATGTTCAAGAAGTATCTTGAAGCCGGCAAATTAGCAATTGCTGATATTCAATTAAAGAATGGTTCAACTCTTAAAGATGCTCTTTATAAATGGATGGATCGTTCTCAAGAATATGATACTTACGATCTTACAAATGAATGGGAAAATAGCTGGGCCACTTATATGGACAGCTTGACCAAATCAACAAGTATCCAAAAACAAGCAATCAGCAAGGGTTGCGCGATTTATTACAATGACCATGCTCGTGGCGGTGCAGACAAGACTGATCCAAAACAACAAGCAGCATGGGATGAAGTAGGAGGTATTTGCAACGATGGCAACAAACACAATTAAGAAAGTCTTGTTAACAGGCGTGTTTGCGCTCTCTGCCGCATTCGTTTTATCCGCATGTGACAGCGTCTCAGCAGTTCCTGCTAACTACGAAAGTCCAGTTGTCTTAAAAGACGGTAATGCCTTTGATGATGACGACAATAAATTAGGCGCAATTTATGATGCGCTTGTAGGTAATAAGAATTCTAAGGTTGAATCAGCCCTTCTTAAATTTATTACCGAAAAAGAATTCGGTACATATGCCGAAATCAAAGCTTGCTTTGATGGCACAACTGTCAAAGAAGCAGAAGCTAGAGCCCACATCGCTAAATACGCTCATTACTTTGTAAAAGATGATGATGCCGCTGTAGCGACTAAAGCTGGCTCAACAGTTGAAGAACTTCAACTTAAGAGATTCAAATACTTCTATGAAGACTTAAATGAACGTATTGACAAGAAGGTCTTCAAAGAAATCGAACCAGATACTTATCGTGATACAGTAAACAAGACTGAATTCTTAGAAGAAAAGTATGCTCGTTCACTTCGTAAACAAAACTACGAAATCCTTCACTTTAAAGCAAATGGTGAAGTCGAAGATGGTTTTGCTTTCAAGAAAGTCTTCCTTGATTCAGACTTCAAAGAAGAAAATGTCCGTGATTATCTTTCTGATTTTGATGCAACCTATGCTGATTACATCACCAAGAGCTTAATCCCAGATGTTTACAAAGATAAACTCATCGAAGAATATATTATCGATTCTAACTATAGCGCACTTGGACGTGCTTATGGACGTTACGTTAACTACGTTAAGGTCTCCTATAGCAGCGATGATCCAAATACCGCCTATCGTTTAGTTAATAAGTTCACCAAAGATTATCTTGCTAGTGCAGAAAGAGTTGGTAGTGATATCGACTATTCTACCTTAGTCAACTGGGTTAAAGGTTTCGATGGTATTGGCACTAACGTAGCCAGTAAACCATATGTCACCGGTTTAGTTAATTCTGGCCTTGATGATATTTATGGCGCACCACGT
>CAMYZF010000012.1 GCA_947303755.1 uncultured Erysipelotrichaceae bacterium
TGATTCTTAAGAAAACAAAAGACGAAAAAGAATTAACTGTAGTGTCTGAAAAGAATGCTGAAGAATTAGCGAGCCTAATTCCAACCAGAAAACTTAATGAAATGATTGTTTCTTTACTGAAAGTTCAGGCCGATTATAAAACCGCAAGCAATATCAAAACTATGTTTGAGGTTACGATTCTTAGACTATGCACAATCGAAGAACAAGCTGAAACAATTGCACCTCAACCAAAGGTTACACCAGTAGTTCAAAAACCTGCTGAGCCAGTAAAAGTTGAAGATCCAAAACCAGAACCTGTTAAAGTTGAGCCTGTTCCAGTTGTTAAAGAAGAACCAAAGGTTGAACAAAAAATTGAAACTCCACCAGCGTGGTTGTTAGATGAAAATAATTCCACTTTGGTGGATTCTGGCGATTCCTATGAATTCGATGAAGATATGGTCGTTAAATTTATGGTGCTTGGCGACAAAGAACTTCGTAAGGACTTGTTAACAAAATGGCCGCAATTTGATTCATATATGTCAGATCCATCTACTGCTGAATTAGCAGCCTTCATCAAGGATTCGGTTCCATTTATCGTCACAAAAGATGTAATTGTTCTACAATTCAATTTTGAAAGACAAGTCAAAAAAGCCAACATCAAAGAAAATGAAAAACAGATTACTGGTTTATTCAATAAAATGCTTGGAAAAGAAGTATTTGTCTATTCTGTCTCTCGAGCGGATTCGGTTAAATACATCACTTGTTACCATAACCTTAGACAAATTTCTAAACTTCCAATTCCAAACGAAATTACTATCGATATTAAGGAGTTAGCGAAATGAACATGCAACAAATGCTAATGCAAGCTCAAAAAATGCAAAGAGAATTGCAAAAAGCTCAAAATGAATTGAAAGCCAAAGAATTCACCGTCTCAAAAGGTGGGGCAGTCACTGTTGTCGTTAAAGGTGACCACACTGTTAAAACAGTCTCGGTCGATGAAGATGCGTTCGACAAAGGCAACAAAGAAATGGTTGAAGAAATGATTGCTTTAGCAATTAATGAAGCAATTGAACAAATTAATAAAGAATCAGAAGCCATTAATGAAAGAATTACTGGACGTTCTGGAGGACTTTTTTAATTAGATGAAAGAACTCAAAAGCATCACTAAATTAATTGAATCTTTTTCAAGATTACCTGGAGTAGGACATCGTTCCGCTGAGAAGATGGCATACTCTGTTTTAGAGATGCTTGATGAAGATGTTGAAATGTTTTCGTCTGCTTTAAGAGAACTCAAAGCCAACATTCACCATTGCCCAATATGCGGCACATACACAGAAGACGAAGTCTGCGAAATATGCGCGGATGATAGTAGAGACAAAACCAAAATCATTGTTGTCTCTTATCCAAAGGATGTTTATTCATTCGAAAAGCTCGGTGTTTACGATGGTAGATATCATGTTTTAGGTGGCGTATTAAGCGCGGTCAACGGAGTTGGCATCAACGATTTAAATATCGAAGGATTAGAAAAGCGAATCAAAGAAGATGGTGTTCAAGAAATCATCATCGCTACAAATCCAACCACCGAAGGTGAAACAACCGCTTTATTTTTAGCGAAAATATTAGAAAAACAAAATGTCAGCGTAACTAGATTAGCCTATGGCTTGCCTATGGGCGCACATTTAGAGTACGCAGATTCGCTCACATTATCCAAAGCCCTGGAGGGCAGAAAGAAAATCTAGAGGTAGAATTATGTTTGTAACGATTGAAGGACCAGAAGGAAGCGGCAAGTCTTCCGTCACCAAAGAAGTTGTCAAATTACTTGAAAAAGAAGGCTATGAAGTTGTTTTAACTAGAGAACCTGGCGGCACACCAATTGCTGAACAAATTCGTAACGTTATCTTAGATAAAGAAAACACCAAAATGGATCCAATGACTGAAGCATTACTTTATGCCGCAAGTCGTAGACAACATTTAGCGGAAAAGGTTTGGCCTTTATCTAAAGAAGGCAAAATCATTATCTCCGATCGTTTCTTAGATTCTTCTTTAGCTTATCAAGGTGGAGCAAGAGGTTTAGGAATTGATAAAATCCTTGCTTTAAACCAATACGCAACTGATGGATATTATCCAGAATTAACATTACTTTTCGATGTTGATCCAAGAATTGGCTTAGCTAGAATCGCTGCCAACAAAGGTCGCGAAGTTAATAGACTCGATTTAGAAAAAATCGATTTCCATGATTCGGTTAGAAAAACTTTCTTAGATTTATCTAAGAGATTCCCAGATAGATATGTTGTGTTAGATGCATCAAAACCTTTCGATGCGGTTGTTCAAGATGCATATAATGCAGTTAAAGCAAAATTAAAAGAATGCAAATAAGTGAATATTTAGAAAAATATCAGCCCACTATTTTTAAAACGTTTGTAAACGCAAAAAATGATGGAAAACTTTCTCATGCTTATTTGTTAAGTGGTTCAATTGGAATGCCACTAAAAGAAGTGGCGCTATTTTTGGCGAAATCCATTCTTTGTGATGATCCAAAACCGCTTGCATGTGAGTCGTGTATCACTTGTCTACGTATAGACGAAGGCAATTATTCCGACCTTCTAATTTTCGATGGTTCAGAAGGACGAATTAAAAAAGAAGACGTCATTAAGTTAACGGGAAGTTTTGACAAAACCGCTTTGGAAGACAAAGGCATTTTAATTTACATCATTCATCTTGTAGAAAATATGACTCCATCCGCGGTTAATGCATTACTTAAGTTTTTAGAAGAACCAGGTCGAAATGTTTTCGCTTTCCTCACTACTGAAAATGAAAGCAAAGTTTTACCTACAATTATTTCCAGAACTCAAGTCCTAAGATTTAAAGAAATCGACCGTCAAGAAATCATAAATAATTCGGTTTCTGCTGGGGTTTTAAGTGAAGATGCGGAAATTTTGAGTGGTTTTTACAATGATGCAAATACGGTAAAAAATATTTCTGAAACCGAAGAATATAAAATTGCTAAACAGGCTTTGGATGATCAGTTAAATGCTCTGCTTCTATCTAGTGATGACGCAGTGTTTACTTGCCAAAGATTAGTAGTGCCGTCTGTAAAAACTAACGATATCGCTAGGCTTTATATCAAAATGCTTGCTGAAATATTTAAGGATTTGCTTAATTTATCAGTAAATGGAAACATAACATTAAAAAGTTATGATAATATATTACGAGAATTATTAACAAAAGTTGATCATATCGATAAGAGTTTGTTAATTATTCTTTCCGCTTTAAATAGATTAGATGTGAACGTTAACGTTCCACTTCTTCTCGATCATATAATTTTTGAAATTACAAAGGAGGCATCAAAATGAATATAACTCATTATGCTGGTGTTAAATTCTCTAGCAATGGTAAAGCATATTATTTTGGTACTGATATCGCTGATTTGCATATTGGTGACAAAGTTGTCGCCGAATCAGTTAGAGGCCTTCAAGTTGGTGAAGTCGCTTCTACACCAGTCGAAATATCTCAATATAAGTCTTCGTTAGAATTAAAACCAATCGTTCGTATTGCGACTGAAGATGATATTTTACTATTTGATGAAAATATCAAACGCGCCAAAGAAGCGATGCATATTTCTATGGAAGAAATAAATAAGCTTGGTTTAGAAATGCGTCCTATAGACGCAGAGTACGCTTTAGACGGTACAAAACTCACTATCGCATATGTCGCAGATGATAGGGTTGATTTCCGTGAATTACTTAAAGTTTTAGCATATAGATTCCACTGCCGTATCGAACTTAGACAAGTTGGCAGTAGAGACAAAGCTAAAATGGTTGGAGGAATTGGCTTATGTGGACTTCCGCTATGTTGTTCGACATTTTTAACAACTATGGAAGGTATCTCAATTAACAGAGCAAAAAATCAAATGTTATCTTTGAATATTCCAAAACTAAGTGGTCATTGTGGCAAGTTAATTTGTTGCCTCGCTTATGAAGATGATGCTTATACAGAACTAAAAAAAGATTTCCCAAGAATTGGTGATCAATATAAAGACGGTGAGGATGTCTTTAAAGTTACCGGCATTAACGTTTTATCAAGAACAGTTAAACTTGAAAACGAAGAAGATGTTCGCTTCATCACCTTAGATGATTTAAAGGACTATCGTTTTAATAAAAAATGAGAAGCTTAAATTTTGATTCAAAAAAGCCCTTGCTTTACTTAATAGCTACCCCGATTGGTAATATGCAAGAAGTATCCCCACGAACTATTGAAACCCTGCAAAACGTGGATTTAATTGCCTGTGAGGACACTAGAGTAAGTGGCAAACTTCTTTCACTTTTAGGAATCTCAAAACCTCTTTTTTCGCTTAGAGAACACAACGAAGTTTCTGCATCAGAAGAAATTATCAAAAAGATATTAAGCGGCACCAAAGTCGCATATATGTCAGATGCTGGCTATCCATGCATATCTGATCCTGGAGCAAGATTAGTCAAATTAGCGCTCCAAAATGGGGTAAATGTAACTGCGATATCTGGGCCTAATGCTGCATTGAACGCTTTAGTGGCCTCTGGTTTATGTGAAGATCATTTTTACTTCCATGGTTTTTTAGACGCAAAAGAAAACGTCAAACTTGAAGAACTTAGAAAACTTGCTACTCGCGAAGAGACACTGATCTTTTATGAAGCACCACATCGAATTCAAAAAACTCTCCAAGCGATGTTTACAATCCTAGGTAATCGAAAAGCCTGCATAGCTAGAGAGTTAACAAAAAAACACGAAGAATACATCCGCGGTGGTCTTGAAGAATTATCAAAGATTGATCCAGAAACCTTAAAAGGTGAAATGGTCATCATTGTTGAAGGCTCATTAGGAGAAATTAAACCAGATGTAAATAATGATGAAATTATTCAAATGGTTAAGAATCTAACATCGATGGGTTTATCAACCAAAGACGCAATAAAAAAGGTTGCCGAAGCAACCAATATTAATAAGAATTATATCTACAAGATATATCACGTTAATTAGAACTGAGAGATTCGTCTCTCTTTTCTTTTTTCTTTTGAAGCAGAATCGTTGTCGCGGTAATTGCGCCTAAACCAATAAAGGCCGCGACACTAACAAGGCCCCATTTAACAAAATCAGGAGTTAAGTAAGTTAATTCGTAACTAACATCGCCTTTAGGGGCTACAAAGCCGGCAAAACCACCTTGAGCGTTATAAATCTTTGGATAAGTAACTTCTCCGTTTGCTAAGGTTGCCTTTAATTTCCAACCACCAGTGTAGGCTAACTGAGTAACAAAGAATTTTTCTTTATCGTAATTTGTCCTAAATTTGAAATCATTAACATTTCTTTGTAAATCAATAACTCCGTTATCAGCGGCTTTATCAAGCTTTTCGATAACTTCATCATATGGAGAATAATAAATTGTTATGTCATCAATCATAGCTTTTTCACCCATTGGACAAATGATAATTTTTGATACTGGTTTTGTTGAATAAAGTCCTCTTCCAACATAGTTGACATCACTATTGGTGTATCGACATTCATCAAAAGTAATCATATTGCCATCGACATCGATAAGCCATACAGTTGCACCATAATCTCCAGCGTTTCCTCTAACAGGATAATCAATGCAGAAATATGTGCCTTTACTTCCATAAGGGAACGTTGGTTGCCCGTCATTAGGTAGATAAAGCATTTGATAAGTATCAACTGGAATTGTTTTCTTATCTTTTCTAGAGTCAGTGTTTGTTAAAAATTCTGGTTTTAGATCCTTTGTTGGATTAGTTGGGTCAATGTAGATGTCGTGAACTTGTTTAAAGTTGCCAGACATATCTTTTACGACCCTATAAGGCGAGTACACTCCTTGAAGTTCCGAAACATATGTTTCCATTTCTAAATCTGGAGCGTTTTCAACAAAATTGAAAGCATCAGGATATTGGGCTTTGATTTCATCAACATCGGCATCGTTTAAAATCGCGCCTTTTAAATATACTTCTTCATTTCTTAAATATTGGGAAACACTTTGATAGCTTTCATAGAATTGATTTTCAACAGGTCTATCAGGGTTCTGACGCTTGTAATATAAGGTGTCATAGTTGATACCAAAATCAATATGATGATTATTCTTATAAATACGGAAGCCATTTTCTTCATCATATGTCTTAAGTGAGAAATTCAAAGGTACGTTAGGATCATAAATATGATCAAATCCAACGACAATAGAGCTCGCGCTTATTATCTCACTTGAATCATTAACAATGCGGAAATAGTAATAGTCAGCTAAATCATAGCAATCATCATAAAATTCAATTTCGTCTTTGAAGTTATTTGGATCTTTACTTCCGTAAACTTTGATATTTTCGTTATCTAGATTCTCAAGGTTAATTGAAGACAAATGAAGTTTATTTGTGTTTTGTAAATAACCACCATTTTCTTTGAAAAGAATGCGTTCAGACGAGGCCATCACGTTATTTGCGAGATAGTTAACCTTACCATTAGAATAGACGATTCCTTCGGTTGAATATGAACTTGGAAGATTGCTAACTTCGATTTCGCTAAGCTCATTGTAGTAAGTCGTATCATCGTCTCTAGTCATATAGTATTTGACGCCCAAGAACGACTCTAAATATTGATGTTTAAATAGATAATGGGATGACCAGGATTCTTCGAATGTGAGCATATTGCTCATATGAAGGAAATCATCAATTTTATTGTTATAGAAGGTATGGAATGTTGTCATGCCGTTATAGTTAGCGGCTTCTGGCATATTAACGTGACTTTCATCAGCAGTAGATGAATACATTCTATAGAATGACGGATCTTCTTCTCTTAAATCATCTAGTAATTTCACTTGGTGAGATAGCGGCTCTAAACCAGTATTAACGTCATAGTCAATGCTTTGTAAGTAATGTTGATTGGCGACAACAGTGCCCATGACAATGGCTTCACCAATAATAAACAAACGAACAATTGTATCGAGATACTTTTTCTTCCAGAAACCAGCGAGCACAAATGTCTCAATTCCACACAAAATTGTTTCATAAAAAACAACAGCAATCTGATCGTCATCAGTTAAGGAATATAAATACGCTTGGCTTCTACTAGCGGTTTTTTGGAATTTTCCGATTAATTGTTCCGCTTTAAAATACAAAAGAATCATCGCGGTTAATGCTAATAAGCCAGACGCCAAAATGGTCCATTTAGGTATTTCGTTACGATGATCAAAATTAAGAGCGATATAAGTTAATCCTAAAGCCGGTACAACTATTTCCCATCTTCCATAGTTATTTGTGAATGCTCCAGATAAGAAATAGAAGAATGGAACAAATAAACAAAGGACGCATATCCCCATCGCAATAAAATGAGATATTTTGACGTTTCTAAATGAGCGATACATGCATCCGCCAAACATGATGATACAAGGAGTGAAGAAGAAAATTGAACTACCAGCATTTTCAAACATGTTGCACGGAATAATATTCACGTATCTACAAGATAATGTCGGGTAGAAATATGAGACTAAAGGATAATAGGCTATGAATTCAAAATCAGCAGGAGTTTTATAACCACTGACAACCCATGGATGCCACCAAGTGAAAACAATTTCACTAACTTTGCCATAATCTTTCGCTGCAAATGCGGCTTTAAGTGCACCTAAATATTCGCTAGAAGTTGAAGTTCTAGAAATTCCAAACGAACCAATAACAGCTGGTATCATCACCACAGCGCACATCAAATATCCAAGAGCGAATCCAAGAATTCCTAAACCAATTACAAGCAAATGATCTTTATAGTTTTTCCAACCGCCTCTTTCCTTGATAGTTTGGAAAAATCTAAATGTCGCATAGACAACTCCAAAAATACCAAAGGTAAGTAAGAAGAAGTAGTTGCCTAAACCCATCAAAAAGAAACCTAGAGAACAAAACCAGATTTGTTTTTGACGAATTATTTTTTCAATACCAAACAAGATTAATGGGAAGAACGCTAAAACTTCGGTAAAGTTGTTAAACCAAAGATAATATGCTGTCCAGCCCATAAAAGCGTACGCGATAGAAAAAATTCTTGCGCTAGTTTCCGAGGCTCCCATGTATTTGAGATAAATTCTAAACAAAAGTGCGCCAGTCACTAATTTGGCAATGGTCATAAACGCCATCGCTTGAGGCACAAAGCTTCTCGGGAAGAAAAGGATTGGGAACGTAAATGGCGAAAATAGACCATAATAAGTGTTTGATATAACGTTATCCGCACCTAAAAACGTATTTGAATCATAAAATGGGAAATGACCAGTCTTAAAGAATGTCCACCAGTCATCGTAGAAGTTATATTCAAAAGCGTAATACTGTTGAGCAAAGTCTCCACTAAATGGAGTGGTAAATTTTTCAGTAATAAGTGCATATCCAAAAAAACCTAAGCCGACCAAAATAAGCACTAAGACATAATAGAAAAAGGAATGCTTATCATATAAGAAAGCAAATTTTTCTTTAAACTTGGTCTGGAGAAGATGTTTTTCTTCAATCGTCGCTTGCATGGATTTATTCTATCACAACATATGTTGAGAAAAAATAAAAAACGAGCACATAAAAATGCTCGCGATTAACGCAAGTTTGGATTTATTTTCTAAATAGTTTTTCAAATTCGCTGGGTATTGGGGATTTGAAATCCCAAACTCTTCCAGTTAATGGATCTTTAAACGAAAGATTGTAAGCGTGTAAACCCAACCTTTTAAGCGGATTCGATGGTTGACCATACTTATCATCGCCGATGACGTGATGATTTCGATAACCAAATTGAACACGAATTTGATTCTTTCGTCCTGAATCAATGTTTACGTCGAGTAATGAATACTTGTCGTTTTCTTTCATAACCTTATAGTTAGTTATGCATTTTTTACCATTTTTATGATCATTTGTAACATACATTAAATTAAGGCTATTTTCTTTCAAAAAATCCACAAAAGTGCCATTTTTCTTATCTAGCTTGCCTTCAACAATCGCATAATATCCTCTTTTAAGAACGATTTCATTCCAATTCTTTTGCAATGAATCTTTAGTTTTTGAATTTTTCGCAAAAAGCAAAACACCAGAAGTATCTTCGTCTAATCTATGAACAACAAAAATTCGGTTGTGTTTATCCTTTTGTTGGACATAATCATTCACCATTCTATAAGCTGTGCGGCCTTTTTCTCGATCAGAGGCTACAGAAAGTAATCCACTTGGCTTATCGATAACAATAAAATCATCATTTTCAAAAAGAATTGGTAAATTAGAACGAATTTTTTTACTTATTCTAGTCTTTGAAACAATAACTGTATCTTCTTTTGTAAGCTTTAAATTAAACTGAGAAACAGGAGCACCATCCACACTTACCTGATGATTGGAAAGCAATGATTTTACCGCATTTCTTGATAATTTTGGATATTTCGCAATCAAAAATTCAAGTAATTCGCAATCTTCATGAACCTTGAATTCTTTGATGGAGTTTGGATTTACTTTTCCGTTATGAAATTCTTTTTTGCGATCGTTTTTATTCATCTATGTCTTTCGCGTAGCCAACGATTTCTTTATAAGTTTCTGGACGTCTATCCCTAAACACACCCCAAGAAACTCTTTCTTTATCAATCTCTTTAAAATCGAATTCGTGAATCTTGAATCCTTCTTCGCTTCTATTTAACTCTTCGACAATTTCACCATGAGAGTCCGCTATAAAAGAATAGCCCTGAAATACCATGCTTGATTTTCCCGCTTTTTCTTCCCCAACGCGATTGGATGCGCAAACAGGGATAATATTTGCAGCTGCGTGCCCGCACATCGTGTTTCTCCAATGTGGCATTGAATCACGAACTAAAACTGGTTCTGAGCCTATTGCAGTTGGGTAAAGAATAATTTGGGCACCCTTTAAAGCGAGGATTCTAGCCACTTCTGGGAACCACTGATCCCAACAAATACCAATACCAACTTTGCCATATTTTGTATTAAACACTTTGAAGCCTGTGTCTCCTGGAGAAAAATAAAATTTTTCTTCATAGCATTCACCAGTTGGAATGTGAGTCTTACGATATAAGCCTAAAACTTTGCCATCAGCATCAATCATCACTAGTGAGTTAAAATAATTTGCACCAGATTTTTCAAAGAAAGAAATTGGAAGAACAACATTGTATTTCTTCGCGACTTCTTGGAAATGTTTAATGGTCCTAGAGTTTTTAACTTCTTCTGCTAAATCAAATTTTGCATAATCTTCTACTTGGCAAAAATACAAGTTTTGGAACAATTCTTGAAGCAAAATAATTTGCGCTCCTGCTTTGGCACATTTCTCCACCATTGCATCAGCTTTTTTAATGTTCTCTTCATAATTAGAAGAGCAACTCATTTGAGTGATAGCGACTTTAGTTTTCATTTTTCTTTTTAAACTCCTCATTGTATGGAATTTGCATTGTAATGCAGTGAATATTTCCACCGCCAAGCAATACTTCTCTAGTATTAATTTGGATTATATCCTTATCAGGATAAAGTTTTTGTAATTGAGCTTTGGCAAGCTTGTCTTCTGGGGTTCCGAAACCTGGAAGAATAACAAACTTTTCACCTTGGTAGAAGTTGATATAAGATGCTGCAAGTCTAGAACCTTCTGGTCTAGCTTTAGCGTCATAGCGACCAACCTTAATACCTTTAGCTTCTGCTCTGTCCATGTAAAGTGGTTTTGGAAGTTTGATTTTGATTATTTCAAACTTTCTTCCCTTCGCATCAGTCTCGTTGCTCAAAAGCTTATAAGCGGACTGTGAGAACTTATATTGTGGATCGTTCTTATCTTGTGTCCATGCGAGAGCGACAACTCCAGGTTTGATAAAACAGGCCATATTATCAATATGCTCATTTGTTTCATCTTCAAAGATGCCATTTTCTAACCAAATGACTTTGTTTACATTTAGATAAACCTTTAAGGTTTCTTCAATTTCTAGCTGATTGAGATTTGGGTTTCTGCCTTTGGAAAGTAGGCAAGCTTTTGTAACTAAGCAAGTTCCTTCTCCATCAACATGAATCGAACCACCTTCAAGGATGAAATCGTCTAAGTAATAACGTTCGACGCCAAATTGTTTGGCGAGTCTCTTAGTGAGCAGATCGTCGTCTTTATAGTTGGAATATAGACCATCAACTTCGCCACCCCACGCGTTGAATCTAAAGTCAACCATTCTGAGTTGGTTTCCATTTGTGACAAAAATTGGAGAGTTATCTCTAGCCCAAGCATCATTATATTTAATCTTGATAGGATAGACATTTTTGAGACCTTCGTAATCGGAGATAACTTTCTTATAAATGACTGGATCAATACCAACATAGACAGGTTCATATTTAGCGATTGAAGTAATGATCTTTTTAAATACTTCTTGAGCAGGCTTAGCGTTATCTCTCCAAGTATCCTTCCTGTAAGGAAGAAGAATGATGGTTCCACTATGTTTGCCACCTTCAAATGGCATAGCGAAATCGTCTGCTCGAGGAGTAGTGATTCTTTTTTCTAAATAATCTGAAAGTTTGTTTTTGTATAAACCAAATCTAGTCCATTTATCAGTGTCAATGACATTAACCTGATCAGCACCATAATCCGAAAGAATGGTAACACCAAGTTTTTTGTATTCGTTGATGCGTCTCACTAAATCTTTGGTGAATACTTCACCAGGAACAATTAAAGGAATTCCTGGTGGGTAAATCATAATTGATTCTTTAGAAATTGATCTAACAGCCTCTTTCAGAGGAACGATTTTCCCTGGAGCGTGATACGCTGCTCTTGGACGGCAAATCTGGAACGGGAATTCCACTCCGAAGGCGTGTCTAGGATAAGAATTATTCTTATTATAATGATTCTTTGAAACGTCTTTTAAAGCTTTGATAAATCTAGTCATCTGAGCTTTGTTAGAGCCGATGGCTAAAATACCCATAATGACATATGTTTCTGCGAGTTCAACTTGGATGTCATATTTTTCTTTCAAAAGACGATATAACTCAAAGCCATTTATGTCTAAATGATCTAATTTAATAACAAGCTTTGTTTCGTCGTAATCGTAGCAACCTTTTTCAAGAAAATGATCTTTGTTACACGGAATAAAACCTTTAATCTTGGCAATTTGTTCTCGTGCGTAACTACTAAGTTCATGGACGTTGTCCATATTTTCTTGTCCTTTAGTTGCGACATAATGTCGTGCAGCATCTAGTGACGCCATTAAAATTGTTGATGGGGAAGTGGTATTTAAAATATTGATGGCTTTCTGAACAGAAGCTCTGTCGATAAGTTTCGACTTAAGAAGCAAAACGCTTGATTGAGTTAAACTACCACCTGTTTTATGAAATGAAACAGAGGACATATCTGCTCCAGCATCCATTGCTGAGATTGGACCTTTATTGTCAAAATAATAATGAGCGCCATGAGCTTCATCGACTAAAACCGCCATACCTCTTGCGTGAGCTTCATCAACGATTCTTTTTAGATCTCCAACCGCACCAAAGTATGTCGGATTAATAACGAATAACGCTTTTGCGGTAGGATATCGATGCATAGCGTTAATATATGATTCAACGGTCGGTTGATTAGCGATTTCAAGTTCGGCATCCAACCTAGGCATAATGTAGACAGGACACGCGCCCGAAAGAATTAAGGCTGAGACAATTGATTTATGAACGTTTCTAGGAATAATAATCTTCTGATTAGCGTGGCAAACAGACATAATCATCGCAAGAATCCCGCTGCTTGTTCCATTGATTAAAAAGAAGGAGTGATCAGCGTGGCAAAAATCTGCCATAAGCTTTTCAGCTTCTAGAAGAACGCCTTGTGGGTTTGCTAAGTTATCCATTCCTATTGGGGCATTAATATCGCAACGATACAAATTATCTCCAATGAAAGATTTTAATTTATTAGAAACGTTTCCCATATGATGTCCTGGGACATCCAGAGGTAAAACATCATTCGAAACATATTTTTTTAAAGCATCTAAATATGGGGTTTGATTTTGGTTTAACTTCTTCATAATTCAAAATTCTATAATATAAAATATTATTTAGCAACGGAGGAATGTTTTAGGAAAAACTCCGCCATTCGGTTGTTACAATTTCGTCCTTCTTCGTTTTCAAAATTAAAGTGATTATAGACATGACCAATTTTCATATTGAGACTTGGCTCAAATAAATAATCGATTTCGATTCCTAATTCATCGCATTCTCGTTTTAGTTTAAGCGTTTGTCCTCTAAAGAAATCATGGTACGCTGTGGATGCAAAAAGAGGAGCGGGTTTAAATCCGTTCTTATAGTAATAAGATGGGTTATTCTTCTTAACGAATTCAGGATCTAGATATTTATTTGAAAACATCCATTTTCGATCCCTTTTCGTTAAATGTTTATAACCCAGTTTGATAACGCCGTCATAATCATACATCGTTGAGTTCAAAGCAATACCTTTGATATCGATATCTGGCATATCTATTATTTGATAGAAATCTTGAAGTTCTTTGTTTTTAAGAAGCAGTTCTAATAGAAGACAAATATGTCCTCCAGCTGAATCACCAATCAAAAATATATTGTCAGTTTTTATTCCGTAATAATGTTTGTTCTCTTCAATGAATTTCAAAGCCTCGAAAGCATCTTTAACTTGATCAACGATTGAAATCGAACCATCTTTTTGTCCCAAACGATAATTTATAGAAACAAAATCAAAGCCTTTATTAACAAACCAAGAAATGAAAACGCGGTGATCATCTTTTTTACCATAAACATAGGCTCCACCGTGAACGTAAAACAAAAGAATACCATTTCTTTTTTCTGGATTAGTGTAAATGTCTAAACGGTGGTCGGCTGAATCATCGGAAATATAATTAACATCTTTCTTAACGTTAAAATTTCCATAAGTACGGTGAGACTTATTAAATTTGACATCACCTCTAGCCATGGAGCGATATCCAATCGAAACCGGAAACTTAATTATAGACATAATCATAGAATATCATATAATTTGTGATTTCGTTATACGAATCAAATAATTAGACTGTTTTCTTTCAATAATGTTTCTTAAATCTTCAAAAGTTTGTATTATACAAATATGGGAAAACCAAATTTATTTAAAAGAATTGTCGCAAAATGTGGGCTATCTTTTGTGGTTAAAACCATTATTTTATTAGTGCTTGTAATCCTTTTGATTACTTTTATTTTGCTAAGAAATTGCGAGGATTTTTGTGAATTTTACTCTCAAACGTTTGTTCAATTTTACACTATTGTTTTTGGTCATATTTCATCGTTTTTCCCATTTTCACTTTTTGAAATCTTTGCGATAGGAACTATTCTTTATTCAATCGCGTGGATTGTTTTCTTTATTGTTAACACTAAAAAATTGGGTATCAAAAGAAGCTATCACATGATTATGAGACTAGGCATAATTTTGCTAACTATTTTTGTTGTTTATCAGGGAACTGCTGGGATTAATTACTCTAGAGGCCCAGTTGATGTCCCTCAGCATAAGGAGCTAATTGAAGATCCAAAAGACTACAAAATCATTACTGACAAATTTTCTGATGATTTCAATTATTGCGCTTCTCAACTTCAATTCAATGAAGCGGGCTCTGTCGTAAAACCTTATTCAACCGATGTTTTGATAAGCAATATCGAAATGGAATATGAAAAATTCGAATCTAAATATCTATACAAATATTCTCCAAGAGCGAAACCACTTTATCTAACTGGATGGTTTTATCGAATGGCTTCCATCTCTGGAGTGACTTTTGTTCCAGTTGGAGAAGCTAATTTTAATTCTTTGAATAATGATTCTTATCTTCCATTTACGGTTGCTCACGAGCTAGCACACACAAAAGGTGCGATGCCTGAAGAAGACGCAAACTTGGTAGCGGCTTATATTTGTTTAAACAGTGAAGATCCCTACATTCGTTATTCAGGCTATGATTCAACGTTTTGGTCATTAGAATCTCTTGTCATGGCTACTAATAACGATGATGATTTAAACGATTTTTATAATCGTTTAGATGATAACATTTATCGAAATAATAACTACGAATATGATTATTGGAAAGAACATGCTACATTTGAAAAAATCGCTGATAAAATCAACGATTGGTACTTAAAGTTTAATAACGATGAAGGCACCACTTCATATAGCGATAACATAGATACAACCGAAACAGAAACCGAATTTAAAATTAACTCTTATTCAAGGTTTCAAGCGTTATATATGTGGATGTATTTTGATAAAAATTAAGCAGTTAGAGATTGAATAAATTCTGTCTCAACTTTCACATCGAGTCTCGGGAATAATGGTTCTCCACGAGTAACCACATTTCCTTCATAAACGCAGAACTTATTAACGTATTCATATTTTTCTTGTTCTTTTGATAAACCAAATAAAACAAAAACTTTTGGAGCGGTTTCCACTAAAGCAGGAGATAAAAGCTTAGCACAGGTAATAATGGAGTTTGCTAGGACCGCCATGACGTTTCCGAGTTGTTCAATATTGCCAGATTTAGATAATTCCCATGGTTTTGATTCTTCGATATATTTGTTAGCGGCATTAAGCAATTCCACCACAGCATCAAAGGCTTCTGTGAGTTGTAAATCGTCCATTAATAATTCGTATTTTTGAACCGTTTTTCTCGTCAATTCTTCAATATCTTTTTCTTTTTGGCCAGGATTTTTATACGCAGGAACCTTGCCTTCGAAATACTTAGAAATCATCGCGGTTGTACGGTTAACGAGATTACCGAAATTGTTCGCTAAATCCATATTGACACGTTCGGCGAATAATTCAGGAGTGAATCTTCCATCGCTACCAAACGAGAATTCTTTGGCAAGGAACCATCTCACTGCGTCGACGCCATATCTATCAATTAATGGAAGTGGTGAAACAACGTTGCCTTTGGATTTTGACATCTTTTCGCCGTTTAAATCTAATAAACCGTGAACAAATACTCTATCTGGCATTCTTAAATTAATTCCTTTTAGGAACATTGGCCAATAAATTGTATGGAATCTTGTAATATCTGCTCCAACGACATGGACAATCTCAGAGTCTTCACCCCAGAATTTTTTGAACAATTCATCATTGTCGCTTCCATAGCCTAAAGCGGAGATATAATTGCAGAGAGCATCTAACCAGACGTACATGACGTGCTTGTTGTTCTCTAAAACTGGAACGCCCCAATCAAATGTGGTCCTAGAAATACTTAAATCTGCTAAGCCAGGTTTAATGAAAGTGTTGACCATTTCATTCTTTCTAGCGACAGGAGTGATAAATTTAGGATTTTCATCAAAGTATTTAAGTAAGTCTGGTAAATATTTTTGAGTTTTGAAGAAATAACATTCTTCAGTGTCTCTATGAACAGGACGACCGCAATCTGGACAAAGGTGATCCTCACCTACTTGAGTATCGGTCCAGAACGATTCGCATGGTGTGCAATACCATCCTTCATATTTACCGAGGTAAATATCTCCGTTTTCATAAAGCTTAGAGAAAACTTTTTGGACGGTTTTAATATGCTTTTCATCGGTTGTGCGAATAAAGTCATCATTCGAAATTTTCATCGCTTTCCAAAGATGTTTAAATTTTGCTGAAATCTCATCAACATATTGTTGAGGAGTGACGCCTTTTTCGAGAGCTTTCTTTTGAATCTTTTCACCGTGTTCATCGGTGCCAGTTAAAAAATAAGTTTCCACTCCGCGCATTCTTTTGTAGCGTGCCAAAATATCGCACATGGTTGAGCAATATGCGTGGCCGATATGCGCTTCTGCACTTGGATAGTAAATTGGTGTGGTTATATAAAACTTATTTTTCATGTTTATCTTCCTTTGGAATTACATTCCACAAATTTTCTTTGTATTAGCGTTAGTGCCACCCCAAATACGACAAGCATATTCAGGATGATCAATAAATGGGTTTCTATTTAAACTAAATTGGTGTTTGTATGAAGTGATTCTTCCATTGAGAATATCATTTCTTCTTTTCTCACGATCATCAACGTTATATTGAAGATTCCATTTAAGCAAATCAGATAATTTACCCATGGTTCTATTGGAGACCGCATCGCTTTCTTTGTCCACTAGTGTTAGAAAATCTTTTTCTTGAACAGCACAATAGAAAATGATTCTAGCGCAGTCACCACGATATGACTCTGTCATACCATCAGCAAGAGGATCCCATCCATCATGTTCGGTGGCTTTTCCCTCAACATAAAATGAATTTCCTCTTGAAGTATTGTCTGCTGTTAGCGTTGGACGAACCATATGTGGATCACCTTCAATTTTGTCTCCACCTCTAGATTTTGGCCAAACATGTTCTTTGTTCATGTCGCTTCTTTTGCCAACTGTGCCTCTATAGAACGCGATAATATCTTCAGAAGCTTTACCTGTTCCCTCTGGATTAGAAACATCTGAGTAAAGTAAATATTTGCTCCAAATAGCATCGTAATCACTGGTGGCTTTCGCGGGGTGGATAATTGAATAAAGTTGATTCTTCAACTCATCTCCGGACATTTCATCCGAAACACTGGAATAATATTTCTTGATATAGGAGTCTTCGGAGCCACCTCCACCGCCTCCGCCACCTCCTCCGCCACCTCCTCCGGATTTGGAGGGAGTGCAAGAAATTAAAAAGATACTGAGTGAAGAGAATAATGCTAATTTAAAAATCTTTTTCATAATGTAATAATAACACCCTATCTTTATAAAATAAAGTTTTCACTTATTATTAACCAATAAAAAACCCACCTTTCAGTGGGTAATCTACCAAACATTTATTTGAGACCGTATTTCTTATTGAAGCGGTCGACACGTCCGTCGGATTGAACGAATCTTTGTTTTCCAGTATAGAATGGATGACATTTGGAACAAGTATCAACGTGAATATCTTTTTTGGTTGATGTTGTTTCGAATGTGTTACCACACGAGACACATGTAACGGTGACCTTGTGGGTTGCTGGATGAATACCTTTTTTCATTTTTTAACTCCTTCCGCCTTAGGCCAACATAGGGTCCTAAAGAAAGTTTGCAAATGAAATCTTATCAATGATAAATAGGAAAAGCAAATACTTTATAACTAATATCTAGCCACAATCAGTGTTTTTCTTCAAAATCGAACATAAAAATATTTACTTTATTTTTAGGGTTTGCAACAATATTTCCATGAGTAAAAAAATAGCAGTATTAACATCTGGTGGCGATGCCCCAGGTATGAACGCTTGTGTTAGAGCGGTTATTCGTTCCGGAATTAAATCTGGATGCGATATGTATGTAATTTATGATGGTTACAAAGGACTTGTCGAAGGAAAGATCGAACAAGTCGATAGAAACTTTGTTTCTGATATCATTAATCGAGGTGGCACTATCTTAAGGACAGCTCGTCTTCCTGAATTCAAAGAAGATGCGATTCAAAAGATGGCAGTCAAACAATTATCTGATTATGGAATTGATTCCTTAATCGTTATTGGTGGAGATGGAACTTATCGTGGTGCGGCTGAATTAGCTAAAAAAGGTGTTCACACCGTTGGTATTCCAGGCACTATCGATAATGATATTGCTTCAACTGAATACACGATTGGTTTTGATACATGCTGCAACACCATCTGTGAATGTGTTGATAAGATTAGAGACACCACCACTTCACATCAAAGATGTACATTCATCGAAGTTATGGGAAATAAATGTGGCGACTTAGCCCTTTATTCTGGTGTTGCCGAAGGCGTTGAAATGATAATTACTCCTGATGATCCAATCGAAGATGAAAAAGTTTTTGAGAAACTCAAATCACTAAAAGGCGGCAAGAAAAAACATTCGCTCGTTATCGTCAGCGAAAAGATCTATCCAAATATTTTTGAATTTGTGAAAAAAGTTACTGAAAAGACCGGTATCGAAACTAGAGCAGAAATTCTTGGTCACCTCCAAAGAGGTGGTTCGCCTACGAGCAAAGATAGAATCGAAGCAACTAGATTTGGTATCGCCGCAGTCCAAGCAATACTTGATGGAGAATCAAGCATTTGTTTAGGTCTACACAATGGAAAAATTAGACGAATCAATATTGATGAAGCTTTAGCAATGAAACGTCCAGAAAATCACGAATTGCTAGAAGCGATTAAATTAGTTAATAGATAAGGAGAAGACCTTATGATTTCTAAAAAAATAGCTATAGAAGTTTTAAACACCGGTTTATCAACTGGTGCAGATTTTGCGGAGATTTTTGTCGAAAACAAGACCTCTGGCGCAATCACAGTTGATAACGGAAAAGTCGAAGGCGCAAGTGTCACAAAAACCTTCGGAGCGGGTATTAGACTGCTTCAAAACAATCGTTCGGTTTATGGCTACACAAACGATCTTAGTAAGAAAGGTTTAGTGAAACTCGCTAAATCACTTTCCAATTCATTTCACGATAAACAAGTTGTAACTGTAACCTTGATTAAAAACAAATCGTTCAAATCTGTCGCTCCAACAGCCATTCCTTTCGAATCGGTTGATAAACAAGAAATTGTCGATTATTTAAAGAAAGGCGTTAAAGCCATTCAAGAATACGATAAGCGTATCGTTAGAGCCTCTGGAAACATTGGCTATAATCACCGCGACATTGTTATTTTCAATTCCAACGGAGTCCAAATCAAAGACTCAATTGAAAGAGGCAGGGTTGCTTTCCAATGTATCGCTTCTGAGAATGATAAGATCGAAACAAGCCATGTCGCTCCTGGCGCAGCATCTGGTTGGGAATTCTTTAAGAACGATACAAATCCAGAAGGTTTAGGAAAAGCCGCTGCTAGAAAAGCTATTCTGATGTTAGGCGCGAAAGAATGCCCGAGCGGCAAAATGCCGGTCGTCATTGGAAATGGTTTTGGAGGAGTTTTGTTCCACGAAGCGTGTGGGCATCCTCTTGAAGCTTCGGCTGTTTCCAAAAATCTTTCGGTTTTCTCTGGTAAATTAGGGCAACAAATTGCCTCACCTTTAGTGACCGCTATTGATGATGGCACAATTATAAATGGTTGGGGCTCTAATAATGTTGACGATGAAGGAAACAAAACTCAAAGAACTGTTTTAATTGAAAATGGTATTTTGAAAAACTATCTAATTGATGACTTTAATGGTCGAAGAATGAATGAAAAAGGAAATGGAGCGTGTCGTAGACAATCCTACAAATTTGAGCCGACATCACGTATGTCAAACACATATATTGATAACGGCACATCCACTCCTGAAGAAATTATTAAAGCTACAAAGCTTGGTTTGTACGCAAAATCATTAGGTGGAGGAAGCGTCAATCCCGCGACTGGCGAATTTAATTTCGCTTGCAGCGAAGCTTACATCATCCGTGATGGAAAAGTATGTGAACCAGTAAGAGGTGCATCGTTAATCGGTCAAGGAAAAGATATCTTACTAAAAATCGACATGGTCGGTAATGATTTGAAACGCGCTCAAGGTGTGTGTGGAGCAGCATCAGGAATGATTCCGGTCGATGTTGGCCAGCCAACTTTGCGAATCAGTGAAATTACTGTCGGCGGAAATGGAGGAGAACTCAAATGAGAATAAACGAGAATAAATTCTTTGCTTTAGCAAAAGAAAATGGGTTTGAAGCCGCTGATATTTGTTATTCCCACGCTACTTCTACTTCTATATCAGTCTTCCATAAAGAAATTGATTCTTTAACCGAACACGAATCAATAGTCGTAACCGCTAGAGGTATTATTAACGGCAAATTCGGTTCAGTTGAGACTGAGCAAATCGATAAAACAACTCCTCAATTTTTAATTAATTCCATTAAAGACACAGCTAGAATCATCGAAAAAGATGAGAAAGCTTTCATCTTTAAAGGAAGCAAAAAATATCATAAGAAAAATGTTTTCAATAAAGCAGTCGCGGAGATGGATGTTTCTGATGCTATCAAAACTTGTTTTGAAATTGAAAAGAAACTATATGCTTACGATAAAAGAATTAATGAAGTTATCACTGTGGGTTATGAAAACGAAGTAGGCGATTCCTTTTTAGCAAATTCCTATGGCTTAAAACTCAAATCCAAAGAAGCTACTTATACATACTATGCTCAAATAAGTGTTAAAGAAGGTGATGAAATTCGTACTGGTTTCAAGGTCTTTGCTTCAATGGATCCAAACGAATTTGACATTGAGAAATTTGTCAAAGACGTTGCAGAAGATGCATTAAAAAAACTTGGTGGAGCGCCATGCAAATCCAAGAAATATCCTGTTGTCTTCTCTCCAGAAACATTCTCAACATTATTAAAATGTTTCCTCGGTCCAATCGACTACGAAGAAATCGAAAAGAAATCATCTAACTTTGTTGATAAATTAAACACTCAAGTTGCATCAAAGAAATTAACCGTTATTGAAAATGGTTTAGCCAAAAATATCTTCTTCACTTACTATGATGACGAAGGCGTCGCAGTAAACAAGAAAGAAATTTTAAAGAAAGGTGTTTTAAAAACCTATCTTTATACTTTAGAAAACGCGAAGAAAGCTGGTGTTGAACCAACTGGAAATGGCGTGGACACAAATGGAAAAGTTATCGCTAAATTAAATCAATTATTTGTAAAACCTGGTAGGAAGAGCGAAGCGGAAATGATTTCCAAGATCAAAGAAGGCGTTTATATTAACGAACTCCAAGGTCTACATTCTGGTATGAACGCTAGAAGTGGAAACTTCTCACTTCCATCAGCAGGATTCATGATTCGTGATGGTAAACTTGCTGAACCATTATCAATGATTACAATCGCTGATAACTTGATGAATGTGTTCAATAATATTAAAGATATTGCTAACAACTTAGAGTTAGTAATTACAACATCAACAACCTGTCCATCGGTGTACGTTAAAAAGATATCGGTTACAGGCAAGTAAAAAGAAAAGGCCGATTGGCCTTTTTTTAGTCCTTA
>CAMYZF010000013.1 GCA_947303755.1 uncultured Erysipelotrichaceae bacterium
TGTCTTGCCAGTATTTAATAGCTGCTTCGAAATGTTTTGACCAATATTTTTCGTTATGTTCTGCTTCTAAATCAACCAACAAAGTTACTTCTTTATCATTGAAGCCTTTTTTAATGAAATAGTTGTAAATATCTTTTGTGCTTTCTAAGAACAATGATTCGAATTTAACGTTACCGCTATAGAAGAAAAGTTTGTGGTTGTATAGCTTGTTCATCACGCCATCAAGATACCTTTTAATTTCGTCTAATGAATATAAGAAAAAACCCGGTGAAAAAATCATTGAGAAACCAAAAATATCCGGATATTGCGCGGTTAATGTGAGAGCGAAGATGCCTCCCATCGATGCTCCTCCAACACCTATATCTTCTTTTTTATCGGATATTGGAAAATACTTTTTGATTAAAGGAAGAAGTTCTAACGCAACGTATTTATTTAATAGATGAGATTCAAAATCTAACTTGGTTTCGTACAACTCTTTTCCTTCTCCATCAGGAAGGGTTCTCATAAAAGGAAAAGATAATTCTAAGGCGCGATGAAGTGGATCTGGAGCAGAGTCAATTCCCACCACAATAAATGAACGATAGCCTTCTTTAATTAAATTGTGCTGATGAACATCGATATCCCATGCTCCAAAAGCGGTCGTATATTTATCAACGATGTTTTGTCCGTCGCTCATGAATAAGACCGGATATTTTTTGTTAGGGTCAAAATCTTCGGGAAGATAGACTCGAATAGTTCTCTTAGAAGAATATGGAATAGAAATTTCGACTTTAAGAGTATACAAAGAACCAAACTGAATATCGTTTGGTGTTTTTGTGTATAACTCAAACGGACCAATGTTAGTCATAACGGAAGTTATTGTATCAAATTATTTTGAATTTGATTAGATGACTTTTAACGTTTAAAGAAATACAATTATTTATATGTGCTGGATACTTAAAAAAGCTTATTATCGTTTTTCACAAAAAGTTCTTAAATTTGGGATGAACTTCATGGATTGGAGTGAACCAACACTTCTTAAAGGAGAAAACGCGGTTTTAGAATTGCCTAGCTTTATTAAAAATAAAGGATTAACTAAAGTCTTAGTGGTAACTGATAAAGGTTTAATGTCTCTTCATCTTTTAGAAGGAATGTTTAACGAATTAGAAAAACAAGGTATTGAATACATTGTATATGATGGAGTTCAACCAAACCCAACAATTCCTAACATCGAAGAATGCAAAGATCTTTATTTAAAAAATAAATGCGAAGGAATCATTGCTTTTGGAGGCGGTTCTCCAATGGATTGTGCGAAAGCAGCTGCCGCTCGCATTGTTAAGCCAAAGAAAACAATCCAAAAGATGAGAGGCTATCTTAAGGTTGGTAAAAAGCTTCCACCATTCTTTGCGGTTCCAACAACTGCTGGTACCGGTTCAGAAACAACTTTAGCAGCAGTAGTTAGTGACCCTTCAACTCATGAAAAATATGCGATTGGTGATCCTTGTCTTAGACCTAAGTATGCAGTGTTAGATCCAGTTTTAACTGTTGGTCTTCCACCTCATATCACCTCAACTACTGGAATGGACGCTTTAACTCACGCGGTTGAAGCCTATATCGGAAAGAGCAATACTAAGTCAACAATTAGATATGCTGAAGAAGCAGTTAAATTGATTCACTCAAATTTGGAAAAAGCATATAACGATGGTAAGGACTTAAAAGTTAGAAGCAACATGTTGGAAGCTTCCTATTTGGCAGGTAATGCTTTCACTAGAGCGTTTGTTGGTTATGTTCACGCTATCGCTCATAATTTGGGTGGTTTGTATGGCGTTCCTCACGGTCTTGCTAACGCAGTTATTTTGCCGTATGTTTTAGAGTGGTATGGTTCAAAAATCTCCGCAAAACTCGCACGATTAGCGGAAATTGCTGGTATTATTGAACCTCAAATGAGTAAGGAAGAAAAGGCCAAAAAATACATTGCTGAAATTAGAAGAATGAACAAGGCAATGAATATTCCTGATAAGTTTGATTTTATTAAAGAAGAAGATATTCCTACTTTAGTTAGAAGAGTTTTAAAAGAAGGTAATCCAGGTTATCCGGTTCCGAAAATAATGAATTCAAAGGAGTGCGTAAAGGTTATTCGCCTTTTGATGGCTTAATATTTATCTTTTTTATAAAAAAAGTTTTGTGTTAAACTAAAAACAATATGATAAAGAAGACTGTTTTAGCTTTATTGGCCGCCTTTTGTGTTTTAACCGTTGGTGGTTGTCATTCTCATGTACACATTGCAGGAGAGAGCGTCGAAGAAAATCGTATCGAACCTACTTGTACTGAAAAAGGATCGTATGAAATCGTTACGTATTGTAGGGATGATGGCGTGGAACTAAGTCGTGAAAAATATGATATTCCCCCATTAGGGCATGATTATGTCGAACATCCAGCTTTGTATCCTACTTATTGTGATGAAGGATATGGTTGGTATATGACTTGCACTCGTTGCGATTATTCAAATTATTCTGTACTTCCAAGAAAACAGCTTGTCTTGAACCCAAAAACCTATCCAACAACTATACCAACCATCACCATTACTGTCGGCGGAGCGCATATTCCTGATTCTAGCGAACCAGGTTATGATGATTATTGTGATTCGACTTTGAAATATTCTGACGGACAGAACAGTTTTATTGATGGCTTTGGAAAAGCACGTGTAAGAGAAACATCTTCCAGCTTATTTGGCAAAAAAGACTATACGATTAAATTCTCGTTTGATGCTAGCATCAGAGGATACCGAAGAAGTCAAAAATATAATCTTCTTGCTTCCTATATGGATCCGACATTACTTAGAGAATATCTAGCAATGCAAATATCGCGAGATCTAAATTTATACGAAGAGAAATATTCAGCGAATATTAAACCGGTAAAACTATATATCGATTCTACGTATAAAGGTATTTATTACCTTTTCGATTATATTGAAGCCAGTGAACTAAAAATCAATCTAGCTGAGACGACCGAAGAAAATAAAAGCCCGTTCCTTTTAGAGATGGATTTGTCCGCTCATGAAGCAGGAGTCGAAGGTGTTGATTATTTTGTTTTAGGTAGCACAGATGCATTTGGCTCTGAAACGGATATTGAATATAAATTAAACGCTCCAGAGACAGTTAATTTTGAACAATTTCAATTTATTGAAAACTATATAACACGATGTCGACAAGCATTAATTGATAAAGATTTAGAAACATTTTCTTCCTTGGTTGATGTTTATATGTTTATTGATTATTTCTTGTTAGCAGAATTGTTCCACAATACTAATGTCGCTGGATATTCGACATATCTATATCTTCGTGATTTTGATCGAAAATTAATTTTCGGACCAGCGAATAATTATGAACGAACTTGTTCTAGGCCATATCAACTTGGGCCTAATACTGATTACACATTGAATAACGCTCAAGAGCGATTCATAAATTATGATTTTTGGAAATTGTTTTTAGAGATTGAAGGGGCGGATGAATTGATTGCTAGACGCTACACTTATTATTTCCGTCCAATCATTGAATACGAACTTAATGAAGCCGAACTTTATTACGATTGTTATAAAGACCTCATTAAAGAAAATGCTGATATCTGGTATACGGAAATCGGTGATAGAAATGCTTTACTAAGCGACAATTATCAGTGGATTTTTAATTATTTTTCCTTGAGGAAATCTATGTTTGATTCCCTTTATTATCGTCCATAATCTAGCAATATTTTAAGCGCGTGCAACGTTAAGTGTTTCGTGATATAATTACTTTCACCGAAGAATTTTTATTCTTCTAAATGTTAATTTATGAAGGAAAGAATTAAGAATTTTTTTAGCAATATTATTGTCAAAAGAATTTTGATTGGTTTGTGCATCACAATTACAACACTTATTTTGGAAGTGTTTGTTTTTAATTATCGAGCTTTTGTGAATCGCGGTACTACTTACGATGTATCCGGTAGTGAAATCATTTATAGAAACGTTCAGAAAGTTGAGACCGAAGATCCAACTAAACCAGCGTACGTTATTAGCACAGATTCCTATCCAACTTTAACGATTAGATTTAAAGAAGATAGACAAGTTAACACTATTGCTGCTTACATTAATTTTGAAAATCCAGATATCTATAGATATGAATTAAGCGTTGAGAGTTATTATTCAACTGATGGTCAACGTGTTAAGTTCACTTCCTATCGTAATCTGGAATACATTAACGATCTAGAGACATCTCGCTATTTCGAACCAGCGTTCAACCATGCTTCAGATACGATTGTTTTAACTTTTGTTAGTATTGATCACGTCGAGTCAATCATTGGTCAAAAATTTAGCGTAGATAAAATCAGTTTTAACTACGATATACCTTTCCAATTCTCATTTGTAAGAGTTCTTACTCTTAACTTTATTACTGGTAGCGTCTATTTGTTTGCTTTGTTATTCGTTGATAGACGTAAAGAATGGATCAAAAAAGGCAAACCAAAAATTAACGTTAAAAAGCTTGTCTTGGATTTGATTGTTTATTCGATACCGATTGTCGGTGTTATTTTGCTTTACGGATTTTATGGCAATTTCATGCACGACTTTTGTTCTCCTGATAACGGAACGCAAATATCAAAAGAACTTGTTGATGCATTCATGAAGGGGCAAGTTCACCTTGACCTCGAGGTTTCTGAAGAACTTTTAGCGTTACAAAATCCATACGAACCTTCTTCAAGATATGGCATTTCGTATTATTGGGATCATTTGTTCTATAACGGCAAATATTATTCTTATTATGGAATAACGCCGGTATTTTTGCTCTTCTTACCATTTAGGCTAATATTCAAAAATTATCTTTATGATGCATATGGTATTTTGCTATTCACTGTTGTTGGTCTAGTCTTCTTAGCCCTTTCATATGAGACGATGATCAAACAAATGAAAAAGAAAAAAGAGATTCCACTTTATCTTAAATATTTTATGTTCATCTTATTGTCGCTTGGGTGTGGGGCGATATTCCAGGTTGTTAGACCATACTTCTATGAAGTATCAACTTCGTGTGCCTTCATGTGCGCGATGATTTCCTTGTTCCATATCTTTAAAAGCGGAGTCATTTTTGAAAATAAACAAAAGAAATATTTCTATTACCATTTAGTTTTCTCATCCTTATGGATGGCTTTAGCGGTACTTGCGAGAGCTACATTTGCTTTATACGCTTTAGCACATGTCGTTATTCTCGCTTACTATTTCTTTAAGAAACATAAGGAGATGGATGTTAAGAAAATAGTTTTGTTCTTCGTATTTTCTCTTGCTCCTTATGTTGTCTTTGGTTCAATCCAATGCGTTTATAACTACTTAAGATTTAAATCAATTTTTGATTTTGGTATCGAATATTCATTAACAATTGCCGACTTTAAGAATATGCCGTTCCATGTTGGAAATGTGTTTACATCTTTATATCATTTCTTCCTTAATCCTGGTGTTCCAACTGAATATGCATTTTTTATGGGCGGAAACACTCTCACCTTTGGTGCAGCCTTCTATTATTATGAAACTGCTGCAACGTTAGGCTTAGTTTTCCGTATGCCGTTTATCCTCTTAATTTTCTTAATCCCACTTGTCATTAAGACAAATAAAAAAGAAAGATTTGAGAGATTGATTTATGGTTGGTTCCCGTGTGTTTTAATTCCAATTATCGTCGTAGCGATAACTTGGCAAAGTGGATATGCAACAAGATATTATTCTGACTTTTCCTGGCCACTTTTATTCTTCGCGGTGTATATGGTCTTTAGACTTTACGATGAAAAGATTAAATCTGATAA
The DNA here is from genome assembly GCA_947303755.1 of uncultured Erysipelotrichaceae bacterium. GTDB lineage: Bacteria > Bacillota_I > Bacilli_A > RFN20 > CAG-826 > Fiminaster. The sequence continues at coordinate 5,800 of CAMYZF010000013.1, forward strand.
AAGACAACTGTTCACTTTTGTCTTATTATCATCTCACGTTGTATTTTCACTTTTAATGACGTTCTCAATGGTCTTAATGTATGTCCCATCATTAACCCATTTCTATGGAGTTCCATATTACGAATACACCAACCTATATTATTGGATTGGTCGTCAACTTAGCTTCTGGAGGTAATTTATGAAAACCTTATATTGGATATTTCCTTGTTACAATGAGGAAGAATGCCTTCTTCCGTCATTTAAACAGATTTCCGCTTCTTATGAATCTCTTATTCAACATCAAAAAATATCTAAAGAATCAAAATTAGTTTTTGTCGATGATGGATCAAAAGATAAAACATGGGAAATCATCTCATCTTTAGCAAAAGATAACAACTTCGTTGTTGGAGTTAAATTATCTCGCAATAAAGGACACCAATACGCGGTGGAAGCCGGGTTAAGATTCGCTCACGAAAAGAAAGCAGATTTTACCATCACTATGGATGTTGATTTACAAGACGATATTTCGGTAACCGAAGAAATGATTAATAAATATTTAGAGGGTAACGAAGTTGTTTATGGCGTTAGAAAAAAACGTAAAACAGATTCCTTCTTTAAAAGAAGCACCGCCAGATCATATTATCGTTTAATGAAGAAGATTGGCGTTGAGTTGGTGGAAGAAGCCGCTGACTTTAGACTACTTTCATATCGTGCGACCGAAGCTCTGCTTTCTTATGAAGAATCTAACTTGTTCTTGCGTGGTCTTGTTCCGCAAATTGGTTTTAAATCCGCTCGTGTCGAATACGATCGATTGAAAAGAAAAGAAGGAAAGACTCATTACAAACTTTCAAAAATGCTTAGTCTCGCTTTTGATGGAATGACTTCTTTCTCATCAAAACCGTTAACAGTTATTGGCAAGATTGGATTTGCCATTTTGCTTCTTTCGGTGGCGTTTGCTATTACAATTGGAGTGCTAAATTTAACTAATGTTTTAGCTTTTTCAATCTTCTATTATTTGTTCGCGTTTATCGCTTTTAACACTGGAATAATTTTGATTGCTCTTGGTGTGTTCGGATTATACATCGGAAAGATAAATATTGAAGTCAAAAAACGTCCTCATTATTTTGTTGAAAAAACAACAGAAGACGATAAATAGGATTGCTTTGAAAAATAAAAATATGCCGATTTTGCGGCATATTTTTCTTAATTAACTATTTTCTAAGCTTCTTTTTTGAAGCCCATTTTTTAAATACTCTTGGATAATATTCTCTCCACAAATTTTTAACGTGTTCTTTTGAATAAAATTCTGAGATTATTTTGCTGCCTTCTGAATATTTTTCGTAGTAAGATTTGTCACTCGCTAGATGTTTAATTTCTTGATCAAACTCGTCGACATTTTTACCGATTGCATAACAGTCTTTATCTTTAAACAAAATCTCTTCATACAAATCCAAGTCTCTTAACAAAACAGGTTTAAACGAATTAACCGCTTCTAAGATTGACATTGGAAATAGTTCAGATAAGGAAGGCATGAACAAAACATCACTCATATTGAAAATGTCGTTCATCTCCGTTCTTGGGATTATTCCAATGAACTTAACGTTTTCTGGAGGGTTATCCATGATAGCTTTGAGTTCTTTATAGCCATCAGTTAGTTTTCCAAAGGAAAATCCGCCTGCCCACACGAACATTTTATCAGGATTGCGCTTTGCGACTTCCACATAATCAAGAACACCTTTTCTTGTTTGGACTTGGCCGCAACCTAAGACAACAAACTTATCGTGTGGAATTTGATATTTGTCTCGAATCTTATTCCGTTCTTCTTCGTTTAAAAGATGAAATTTTTCATGATCAACAAAGTTGGGGATATAAGTAATGTTTTCTTTCTTGATTCCTAGATCCACTAAAGGAGGAATAAAAGCAGGATTAACCACGACGATTTCATCCGCTTTTTTGTATGTTGAAATAACGTATTTTTTAAATATAGTGAAGAATGCTTTGTTTAGTTTTATTGATCCGTCTAACGTAGAAGGAATAAAGTGCACATAAGCGACATTCACATGATGTTTGTTTAAGCGCATACGATATGTAGGGTTAACCGTGTGCATATGATGGATGTGAAAATTATGTTTTTTAGAATTAACTTCAACTTCAAAAATGTCATCACATTCTTTGACTAAGGCGACTTGTTCTAGGAAGGCAGAACCTACTCCTTGGCCATCGACTGACGTGGCTTGTGAAAGCATATTAATTCGTAATTTTTCCATACTTGAAACAACAATATTATACCTTAGGAAATATGATTACATTACAAAAATCTTCGTGATTGGCGGAGATATTGGAATAAATAAAATTTATTGCTATATTTTTAAGCCTGAATCGCGTTATAATACTTTTGTTTATGAAACAAACCTTAAGAAGAACAAAATGGACTATATTCATTATCGCTCTTTTTGAAATAGCGATTGTTTCTGGATTTGGCATTATTTACTACAATAACTTTTTTGATGTTAAATCTTTTATCACTATTCCGATGGTTTATATTGCTACTGCGATCATTGCAGGTATTGATTTAATTGTTCTTTGGATCGCGGTTCTTGTCTTTGCCCACGCTCGTCATCGAACAGATTTGCATGCCGCAGATTTAATCGGTACCGATATTCAAGAAGCTTATAACTTTGGTATGATTGGTTTAGTCATCGTAGATGAAAGCAATAATGTTTTATGGGTTAACGAATTATTTAAAGAAAGACAAATCGATATTCTCGATTTGAATATTTTAGAATGGCAGCCTGCTTTACAAGATTTAATCGGTGCGCCTTCTACTGCTGTTGCTAAAATCGAACTTAACACTCGTAACTATGATGTTAAATTTTTAGCCGATGCCGGTCTATTCATCTTTAAAGATGTCACCGACTACGAAACTATTTATACATATTCAAGAAAACAAGCAGTTGTTGTCGGAACCATCATGATTGATAACTATTCAGATTTATCTGGCAACGCCGATGATAGTAACGACGTTATCTCAAAAGTTAGAAACGCAATTTTTGAGTACGCACGTGATTTTCAAGTGTTGCTTAGACGTTATCGTAGTGACAGCTATTTCTTAATTTGCAATTATGAATCTTTGAAAAAAATGATCGATGATAAGTTCTCTCTTTTAGAGACCATTCATGTTATTGGCGAAAAAGAAGACACTCCACCAACATTATCTATTGGTATTGCTCACGATTTCCCTGATGTTGTTAAACTCAATGAAATGGCAAACTCTGCTATTGAAATTGCCATGTCTCGTGGTGGCGACCAAGTCGTTGTTTCTAGATATGGCCAAGATTTGCAATTCTTTGGCGGTAAGAGTGAGGCCCAAGAAAACCGTAACAAAGTTAAAGTTCGTGTTATGGCCGACTCGGTTATTTCTCTTATCAAGAATTCTAGTAACGTTTTAATCATGGGCCACACGATGGCGGACATGGATGCGATAGGCGCATGCTTAGGTATGAAAGCTATCTGTGAACACTGCGGTAAACCTTCTTTAATCATTTATGATTCTAAATTAACTGAAAGAAAAACTAGGGGCGCAGTTACCACTACCTTCTCTAGAGAAGATCTTTCAAAGATTATGATTGCTCCTAATGATGCATTAGACAAAATTAAGAACAACACTTTAGTAATTGTTGTTGATGTTCATAGACCAAGTATGACTATGGCGCCTAAAGTTTTAGAAAAAGCCACTAAGGTCATGGTTATTGATCACCATAGAAGAAGTGAAGAATTTATTGATTCACCAGTTTTCTCTCATATTGATCCTAGTGCTTCTTCTTCGTGCGAACTTGTCGCAGAGTTTGTTAGGTACGCGAGTGTTAACCCACGTGTCGTAATTCCGTCCACATATGCGACTATTATGCTTTCTGGTATCTTTATGGATAGCAATTACTTCAAGTCGAAGACTTGCGGTATCAGAACCTTTGAAGCATCAATGATTCTTAAAGAATTTGGTGCAGACAATGCGACTGCAGACGATTTCTTAAAAGATGAATTCGAAGAATACACTTTAATTACAAAGATTATTTCTACTTTAAAGACTCCATACTATGGAATCGTTTATTGTTTAGCAGATGAAGATGACATTATTGAAGCCGCAACTTTAGCAAAAGTTGGCAATCAATGCATGCAAATGCGCGGCGTGAACGCTTGCTTTGTCATTGGTAAAACCGCTGTTAACGAAGTTAGAATTTCATGTCGAAGCGATGGAACAGTCAATGTTCAATTACTTGCTGAAAAATTAAATGGTGGTGGTCATTTTACTCAATCTGCTGCAACATTCAAAAACACATCAATCGATCGCGTTGAAGCGAGACTTCTTGAGGTTTTAAATGAATATTTAAATGACGCAAGAAACAATCAGGAAAAATAATTATGAAAGTTATACTACTTAAAGATGTAAAAGGTATCGGTAAGAAAGACCAAATAGTCACCGTCAAAGACGGTTATGGAGCAAACTATTTAGTTCCAAATGGTTTGGCGGTTGTCTATTCAACTAAATCCGTTGAAATTTTAGACAAACAAAAAGCCGATGCTGCTGAGCAAGTAAGGCTCGCTACCATCAAGGCTCAAGAAGTAGCAAAGAAGTTAGAAGGTATTACATTAGAATTCGAAGCTGCTTGTGGTGCAGATTCAAGAATGTTTGGTTCGATATCCACAAAACAAATCGAACAGGAATTAAAGGCGAAATATTCAATTGATATCGATAAACGTAAATTCATTGATAAGACCGCGGTCGACCGTTTGGGTTACACGAAATTACGTATCGAATTATACAAAGGAGTATTCGGAGTAGTGACTGTTCACGTTAGTGAAAAGAGATAGTATTATGGAAAGAAAAAGAGAGAAACGAAGGGCAGATTTACCTCACAACACTGAAGCCGAAAAGGCTATTTTGGGTGCGATGATTCGCTCCAACACAATTTACATGGACTACATCTACAAATTAGATGTTAGCGACTTCTATGAAGAGAACGAAAACCATAGAGCTATTTTCGAAGCGATGGTTAAACTTAACAAAGAAGGTATTCCAGTTGACTCTCAAACAATCACTAACGAATTAATTAACGCTAATAAATTAGAAGTATCTGGTGCTCCAGAATACCTCATTGATTTAGCGGACTCAGTTATTACTTTTGAAAACATAGATACATATTTCCAAATCGTCGTTGATCAAGCATTACTTAGAAGATTTTTGGTTACTATGGACAGAATCAGCAACGATTATTATTCAAAAGAGATTTCTAGCGTGTCTGAATTTTTAATGGATGCCGAAAAAGATCTCAATGTTGTTTTAGAAAAAAGAAGAACATCTGACTTCCAATCTTCAAAAACAATTACCGATGAACTATCAAAAGAATTCGCAGTGTTAAAAGCGACCACAAATGATGAAAACGTTACCGGCACTCCGACCGGTTTCCCAAGATTAAATATTTTGACTCACGGCTTCCAACCAACAGAGTTAATTATTCTTGCTGCTCGTCCTGGTGTTGGTAAGACTGCTTTATCACTTAATTTAGCGTTTAACGCCGCAAAACTCGGACATCCTGTCGCATATTTTAGTCTAGAAATGCCTGCAAAAACATTATTCAAACGTCTTGTTAGCGCGGACTCAGGTGTGGAATTCGACTCATTACTTTCTGGGTTTGGAATCAATCAAAATATTCGTTTAAAATTGCAACAATCTTGTGAAGCTTTATCACACACAAAAATATTCATCGATGATACAAGCGGAATCCAATTAGGAGACTTAACTGCCAAATGTCGCAAACTCAAAAAAGAGAATCCTGATTTAGGTTTAATCGTCGTTGACTACATTGGTTTAGTTAGCACGAATTTGAAAGTTAAAAACGAATCTAGACAACTTGAAGTTCAGTTAATCTCTCAAACTCTTAAAAAATTAGCTCTTGAATTAAAAGTTCCTATTTTAGCTGTTGCTCAATTAAATCGTAACGTCGAATCGCGTGGTGGTGAGCCGCAATTAAGCGACCTTCGTGAATCAGGTTCTTTGGAACAAGATGCTGATATCGTTTTGATGCTTCATGAAAACAAATTAGGTGAAGCAAATCCTGATAGTAAAAAATCAATCTTTGAAAAACAAGATGCCGTTATTAATCAAAAGCAGCAAGAAATCGCTGTTAAGGATGGCGGTCCAGATACAAAGATTGTAAATCTTTTAATTGTTAAAAACCGTTCTGGTAAAACTGGTAGAGTCCCACTTTTATTTAGAAAAGATTACTGCAAGTTTGATTCGCCTAGTAGAGAATCCGAAGAACAAATTCGTCAGATTGAATCTGAACGCGTCAATTATTTTAACCGCGATTAATGAAATTAATTGTTATCGAGTCTGGTTCTAAAGGGAACGCAACTCTTGTTTATGATAATAATCATCTCCTTTTAATAGATATGGGGATTACTTTAACTTCGCTTAAAAATGGTTTGAAACGAATTAATAAAAAACTTATTGATATTGATGCTTTGCTTTTAACTCATTCGCATTCAGATCACACATCTGGAGTCAAATATCTTGGCCCACTTCCTATCTATTGCACGAAAGAAACATATGTTGGGTTAAATGTGAACGAGATTAAACCATATAAACAATTCAAAGTTGAACATTTCAAAATCACACCTATTAAAACTTCTCACGATGCAATTGGTAGCGTTGGTTTCATTATCGAAAACGGAGAAGAAAAACTTGTCTACATTACCGATACCGGGATGATAGAAGAGAAAACTTTGAAGTTTATGGAGAACGGCGATTACTATATTGTTGAGTCGAATCACAACATAAAAAAACTTCATCAAACAAACAGGCCGGCTGCATTAAAACTAAGAATTCTTTCCGATGAAGGACATTTATCCAATGAGGCAAGCGCTATTTACATGAGTGAAGTTGTTGGAGATAAAACAAAAGAGATAATCTTGGCTCACCTTTCCGAAGAAGCCAATGATCCCGAATTAGCCCTTAAAGCTTATAAAAAAATCTTTACGAAATCGCGTATTGACTTGAGTAAAATTAATTTACATTGTGCATCACAAAGAGAAATCGTTGAAGGAGGAAAATAACCGTGAATTACGAGGAATTTAAAGATTTAGAAGAAATATTTGACTCGAAATTTGTTAAAGGTTTTCGGTACAAAAATGGTGAAACATTTTACATTGAACCTGCCTTCTACACACAGCTGATGTTTTTAAAAGAAACTTACCCAAACGATTTCCCGAAAGTGCTTGAAGAAATGAAAAGAAAGACCTTAGAAAAGAAGCTCGTTTCATTCGTTTATGATTTCGAAAATCCATTCCATCCGGTCGAAGGATCTTTCTATTTTGAAATAACTGATATTACTGACCCAATTAAAGTTTTTTACGAAGATAAATCACGAGGTTCAGATTACGGGGATTAAAACTATTTTTGAATTATCGTTGATATAACGATATAATTTAAATATGGATGTCACAGTCTTAGGAATGAGTCATGTCGGTCTTGTGGATTCATTAATCCTTGGATCTTATTTTAATCACGTTATTGCTTTTGATGAGGATAAAGACCTTATTTCTCTTTTGAGAGAAGGTGTTTCTCCATACGAAGAACCTTTTGTTCAAGATTTGATTAGTGAAACCAAAACTTACATTAGGTATACTTCGAATATAAAAGACGCAATTAGACCAAATAAAAATATTGTTGTTTGCGTCGATACTTCTTTTAACGAGGATGGCACCTTTAATCTCGATTCATATTATGAAACTTTAGATTTGATCGCTAAAAATGCTTGCCAAGATTCTGTTGTGTTTATTCGTTCATTTGTTCCGCCTGGAACCAACAGAAAAACTAAAGAATATTTGGAAAGTAATTCTTCATACAAATTTACAATCATCACTTTGCCTTCTTTTGCTTCTCAAGGTAGTTTGGTGGAAAGCATTATTTCTCCTAAACGTGTTGTTTTTGGCGTCGAAAACGCTCAAGTCGGAAGACTTGTAAAAGAATTCAAAGAAAAAGCATTCCCAAAAAGAGTTCCAATTTTAATTACCAGTCCAGAAAATGCTGAATTGATTAAATGGTCCAACAATTTATATGTCGGAATGCATGTTTCGTTTATTAACACTATTGCTCGTTTAGCGGATGTTTATTCTGCGAATATCGACATCATTTCGAATGGTCTAGCTTTAGACCCAAGAGTCAATGGTCAATTATTACATGCTTCATTAGGTTTTGGAGGCCCGATGCTTCCATTCTCTTTGACTAAAGAGCCAAAAGATACAGGTATTATCGATTACTATAACTCTGATTTGTTTAGAGCAACCATTAACTCCAATAGCTCTCAAATTAAATACTTCATTGATAAAATCTATGAGAGATATCGTTCTGTCTCAGCGAAGAAAATTGCTATTTTAGGCGCAGCTTTTAAATCTGGAACCGAAGACATTTCTAACGCTCCATCGTTATATGTTATGCGTTTCCTATTAGATAAAGGCGCGTATATTCAGTTATATGATCCACTCGCTGATGAACGAATCCAGAAGTATTTCTCTAGACATACCCATATCTCTTACTTTGATAAACCTAAGGACGCTTTAAAAGGCGCGGATATTTGTTTGATTTTGACGGACGCGAAAGAATTCAAAGAATTAACCGCAAAAGATTTCAAAGAGAATTTAAGAAAACCAATTATTGTTGATGGTCGAAATCTATATTCGCTTCAAGATATGGAAGGCACCGAATATCATTCAATTGGTAGAAGAACGGTTCAACTTAAATCATTGTTAGACAAAAAATAAAATAAAGAAAAAGGACACATTCAATTGTGTCCTTTTAAATTATTATTTAATTGGTTTTACATCAACCACTTTTTCATCTCTAAGTGGCGGGTAGACATCGGCGTTTTCTGGACGAAGTAGTTTCATTGATAACCACATGATTCTAACACCGAGCAGTAATGGGAACATCACTTGCGCGAAGGATGTGATTAAGAATCCTAAACCAGTTGTTAAGATAGCTGGTGTAATAGCGGCCCAGTAGGCAATTTTTTGAGTTTCCCAAAGGTTGAACCAACGAAGATTGTTTTTGCCTCTAGTTAAGACCCAGAGCATAAAGCCCATAAAGATGGTAATACCAGCGTTAATACCAGTAACGATCAAACATGTTTGCCAAGTGTTTTTGATTCGATAAGTTTCATAAGTTGTTCTATAGAATTCTTTCCATTTAGCCCAGGAAAGCTCACGGCTTTCTTGTTGAATATCGTTAATACGATAGCCGTCTTTGAAATATTTATAATCTCCATAAATCGTACCGATTTGTTTATTGCTTGGTTTAGCGTCGGCATAGATATAAATAATTGTGCTATTTTCAGTAAAGATGTAGAAACTATAGTTTCTTGCAACGTGTTGTCCTTCCTTGGTTGCGGATGGGAAAGAAGTAATTGTATTGTATAAAGTGTTGTCTAACAAATCAGCTGGGATGTAATAGACACCTAAATCAGGTGCGCCATTGTGGTAGTGGAGCCAGCATTTATTCCCAGAGGCATCGGTTGTGGTGATTGCTGCGTCCCATTTTTCCTTATCGACAACAAGTTGTTTGTTCTCGATTTTCATTTCGATACCTTTTTCATTCAAATCTTTTACAAAAAGATGAGAAGAAGTATCTAATTCGTAGGCATTAGTTTTAACTAATACATCGCCATATTTTGTCCAGTTTTGAACAAAGATTGGAATGATCGCAAGAATTAAGGCGATTAAGAACATTGGTACAGCAAAGTACCAGGCTTTTTTTCTACCACCTTCCACACAGGAGTGGTTTGAGATAAGTGATTTAAGAATGAGTTTTAAGTTTTTCATAGCGTTAATTATCTTATCAAACAAATAGGATTATTCAAATAATAAAATTCTACAAGAATATTTATTGTAGCTAAATAATGTGATAATATATTGCTCGCAAAAGGGGTCGACTTAGTTTCGACAGGGTTGATGCCTGGCAATAACTGCAGCTGGCTGGTAACCATTCTACCAAACAAAAATAACTGACAACAGTTATATGAGAGCTCCTAGAGCTCAATCACTCTGCTTAGCATAAGCTACTCGACATAGAGACCGGCAAAATTGTCGGACAGAGCGCCACTTGAGGTTTTAGCCTTTCACGCTCAATAATGGTGTCATAACAAAAGGATAGGAAGACATAGTTGACTCGCTAAAGTTGACCGAAAGTTAAGGAGTCTCGCGTGACTAGTTACGATATACGAAAGCACGTTAAACACTAAATATCGTCTAAGCTGTAGACGTTATTGTGGGGCCTTCTCTGGACACGGGTGCAATTCCCGCCGACTCCACCAAGAAGCACAATTGATTCGCTCGAGCGAATCTTTTTCTTTAAAAAAGAAAGATGTGAATTATAATAAAGACATGAAAATAAGAATAATCGCTGTTGGAAAAGTTAAAGAAAACTTTTTAAAAGATGGCATTTTAGAATATGAAAAAAGGATTTCTGGTTATTCAAAAATCGAGATAATCGAAGTTGATGATTCAAAAGTAAAAGACAATCCTAACGAATCAGAAATTTTAAAAGTTATAAACGAAGAAGGAAAACGGATCTTATTGAAGATAAAAGATAGCGATTATGTTATCAATCTTGATTTAAATAAGAAAGAAATGGATTCAATCGAATTCTCTAAATTTCTAAATCAAAAACTTGTTGAAAACGGAGCATCAATTACATTCGTTATAGGTGGTTCATATGGTTTATCTGCTGACGTCAAAAGCAGGGCCAACTATTCTTTTTCTTTATCGAAAATGACTTTCCTTCATCAAATGACAAGGCTAATTTTATTAGAGCAAATATATAGGGCATTCAAAATATTGAATAACGAAATCTATCATAAATAGGTATAATAGTGCATATGGCTAGCAAATCATTCAGAGAAGAATATGAATCAATTGGTGGTTTTTTAGTCCTCGAACTTTTAGCCTTGGTTGGCTTTGGTCTTGGAGGAGTAAATCTCATTTTCCAATACGCAGGTTTTATCATCGCTTTGATCGCTACATTCTTTGCTTTTAAGAACTTTACGAAAGAAGATTTGAAACCAATTTTATTCGTGGGAGTGCCGTTATTTTTGATGTCTATTTTTACATCATTTTCTCACTACTATGATTGCTTCCTTTCGTTCAATATCCTTGCAAAAATCGGTTCGTTTTTAGCGATCATCTCATTTTTTGCAGTCGGATTATCTGCTAGAAGAATGCAGTCTTTGTCGTATAAAAAAGTCTTGTATTGTTTAGGCGGTGGATTAGCTTTAATCACACTTATTTCTACAATAATCACCTGGTCACAATACGGTTTATTTTATCCGCTAATTCATAAAAATGCTGGCTCATATTATTACGATGGAAATCTTTATTCGATTTTAAATGAGATGGCCTGGCTTAATGGTTTCAAGATTTCGGAAGTTTCTCAAAACTACGGTGGAACCTTTGCGCTTCTTTCTGCTTGTTTTTTGCCGGCTTTATTATTTATAAAATTTAAAGAAGATAAAATTTCATTCCTATTTTTCGCTGCGATCGGTGGAATTGGTTTAATCTCAATTCTGTCGATTCCTAACTTTTATGCGTTAATTGTTTTTGCTATCGCTTTCCTAGCCGCTTTGTTCTACCGCTTCTTGAGAAACAATGCTCTAGCGATGAAAATTTTAGGTTATTCAGTTTTAGTGGCAGCCGGTATTGCTGCAGTATTAATCTTCTTTGCGATTTTAAATAACTCTGTTAAAGGTGCTCACGATACGATTGCCAGCGCTTCTTTCTTAGATAGAATTTTTAATTCTAATAAAATTATGTTGGTTGGTAATAAAATTATTGAAGCCGCTTTAAAACCATTTAACTTATTTGGAATTAATACAGTTCAATATCATGATGGTTATATATTCTCTAAAACTGATATCTTAACTTCGTCAGGAAGTTTCGAAATCGAAATAATCCGTGAAGGCGGAATATTCGCTTTCCTATTCTTCTTGGTCTTTGTCTTCTTTGCTTATGAAGCGTTTGCGAGATATCTTAAAACCTCTAAAGACGATAACTATGTTAAGGTTATCTTATTAACCTTTGTCGTTGCCTTTGTTTTATATTCGACAATTTGCTATGAGATATTCCCACTAACACATAGTGAAACTTCTTATTATCCATTTACTCAATCATTATCATTTTATCTTGTCTTGTTTATTATTGGTTTTATCATTCTTCCTAAAGGAAAAGAAGAAATTGAATTCAAAGAAATCAAACGTGATTCAAAACCAACAAATAAGAATGCAGATGATGATTATAGTTTTAGTGATGTGACGGAGGAAGAAATTATATGAAGAAAAAATCTTTAATTTTGTTAATGTTTATTCCTTTTTTGGCTGGATGCACTAAAACGGAAGAGCTTTATGCTGACTATGCATATAAGTCTTCTAACTTCATGGAAAACTACTACACCGAACACAATGGAGTGGATCAACTTAAGGTTGCATCGACAAACTCTTTTAACCTACACGAGAATTATGGTTACAATTCCACAAACTCATTGAAATATGTTCGACCAGAAGACAATCCTGAAGGATATCCTTGGTCTGAAAGTGTTGAAAATTATTCTAATGAATATGGAAGACATAACAATTTAACCTCTATCGATTCGTCATTTGCTTATGGCTATCTATCCAAGCTTTATGATGGTCGAGTTAGATGTGAGGGCAAATATGAATTATCGCGTGTGCAATTAGATAGAGGCGGATATGCGACATTTTTCCCAAAGAAACTTAATAATTATCGTTTATTTGCTTTTTCTTTAAGGGGCGCGACTGACTATTACAAGGATAATCTTCCAACTCCGTTTGGTAATAGCACCGGCAAAGTTCCTTGCAAGATTGATATCAATATCAAATTCTATAAACATATCCTTAACTCAGATCAATATGATGTAGTAGATTTAAAACTTTCGGATGTTGAAATACCTGCTGATGCTGGTGGAAGCACTAATCTTGTTACTGTCTATCTAGCAGAAGATAATGATGATGGCACAAGAACTTTGTTATATTCTCCGATTACCGAGACTGTCGCAATGTCGTTTGATTTCACACTTAAAAACGATATCCCTGGATTGAGCGATGATTCAAAAGCTGAAAGTGATCATCACTTCGCAGTTATGCTTTACGAAGTATTATTCCCAAAATCAACTTGGAGATAATAAACAATAATCAAAAAAGGTTGTCGTATTAGACAACCTTTTTAATATCTAACCATTCGCCAATTTCGAAGTCAGCTTTATCATCATCGAATATCAACGTTCCTTTAGCAGGTGTAAACGTTAATTCGGAGAAATAGATTTTTCCATCGATGTTATAAAGATCGACTCTTACAAACGGGAAGTCCTCTGCCATCTTTTCAGCAAGCTTCACCATATCATTCCAATTTGGCGGAATTGGGTTTCCTTCTTCACGTTTCTTCCAACCGTTGAACTGAGCTCCATCAAATGGGGTCCAATCGATGTAATAATTATTGTAACGAATATCGACTCCTCGTCCAGTTACAACATACATATATTTGGCCTTACCATTGAAGACGTGAATTTTGTATTCTGTTGGTAAATCACCGTCAAAACCTAAATATTTTTCAATTATGATTTGTGGTTTGATTGGTGAATAATGTCTCTCCATCGTCATCTTTCCGTAGTCGGTTTTTAACCATTTTTGGAATTTCTTTTTGGAGGTTTCTTTATCATATTTTGATTTGTCTAAAACGATCTCGTTGAAAGCACAAGCGTGAGTGCATTTCATCACAAATTGATTTGGAAGTTTATCAAAATCGATGTCCTCAAATTTATCAAAAATTCCATAGATTGGGATGAGATATTTTTCTAATCCTTTTTCAGTTAGATACTCTCTTACTCCTGCTCGACCAGCGGCTTTACTCACCAGTGGATTTTTTGGATAAGAAAATAAACGAAGATATTGAAGTTTCTCAGTGTATCTAACTGGATTCTTCAAATTAAGTTTGTGATGAGTGATGTATTTATATTGATGCTTAACATAACTTACTGGAAAAAGTCTAAAAATCGGTTTGAATGGTAAAACCAATGCTCTTTTTAGTCTGTTTTCCTTTAAGTTCTTATTCATTGCTAAAAAGTATATTCTTTTAAAGACTTTAATTCAAATTAGTTATGGTTTAACATTGTTGCTATGAAAAAGGCATTTACCAAATGGTACAACTATCTTCTTGCGTTAGGGCTATGCGCTCTTGCTGTAGGGATATCTCTTGCGATCTATTTTATTATAAATAACCAAGACAAATGGCCGGCCATATATATTAGTTATGTTTTATTGTTCTCCGGTGTTATCTATATTGGTGGTGGCTTTATTAGCCAAGATATATATCGTGGAATAAAAAGAAAACAAACCAAAAACTGGGATTATCCACTTGAACAAAAGTTTCTTGATGTGGCCTGGCGAATCTTTATGCCGTTTCTAGTTTCTGGTGTCCTTCTTTTGATAAGTGGTTTAATCACTTTCCTTATTTTTAGATAAATATTTATTTATAAAATTCACTTCTTAAATTATTTGTATTATAATACAGGTACAAGTATGATTCTCGAACTTGTCCCAATTAAAACCATTAAGTAATTCTCACTAATGTTTTTGTTGGGATTTTTCTTTATCTACTTGATTACAATCTGAAAGATTAAAAGAAAGGAAAATAATCTATGAAGAGAAAATTCTTAATTCTCGCTCCTGTGATTGCCTTAGTGTTATCAGGATGTACATTATTTGGT
>CAMYZF010000014.1 GCA_947303755.1 uncultured Erysipelotrichaceae bacterium
GCGGCCTTTTTCATTCTTGAACAAATAGAGCAGGGGAGATTCTTCTTATCTTTTTGTTGTTTCTTTAGAATCGGATAAACTTCTTTAGAATCTATGATTAATAAATCCAAACCAATCGTTTTTAGATATTTCTTAATTGGTTTTGGATCAAATCCAGGGAATCCTAAATCTAAAACAACAGGAACGATTTCAAAATTCGCGCATTTGAAGTCTTTGTATTTTGAAAGAGCATAAGCCAGGACCATTGAATCCTTGCCACCAGAAATGCCGAGCATGATTCGATCTTTCTCATGGAAAAAATCGAACTTTTGATCAGCCCTTCTAATTGCCCCTAAAATTCCTCTAAGCGAATTCATAATTTATATAATATAATTATAATCGAAAAATGATTAGCGGAAGTTTACTTATCAATAAAGAAAAAGGCCTTACTTCTAGGCAAGAAGTTAACAATATTTCTCGTCTTTTAGGCGAAAAGAAAGCCGGACATATTGGAACCCTTGATCCATTTGCAGATGGTTTACTTATTGTTTTACTTGGAAAAGCGACGAAAATCTCTCCATTTTTAGAAGGAATGGATAAAACATATCTCGCTACTTTAAAGCTTGGTGTTCAAACCGATACTGGAGACCTTACTGGTAACTTAGTTTCTCGTAGAGAAATACCTTCTTTAAATAGACAAATGATTGAGGAGGTATTTAACTCTTTTGTAGGTGAACAAGAACAACTTCCTCCGATGTATTCCGCTCTTAAAGTAAATGGAAAAGAATTATATAAATACGCTAGACAAGGGCAAGAAGTTGAAAGAAAAGTTCGTAAGATCAATATTTATGAGCTAAAACTAATTTCCTTTAAAGATGATGAGATCACATTCTTATCAAAAGTTTCCAAAGGAACATATATTAGAACCCTTGGAGAAGATATTGCCGTTAAATTAGGAACTGTTGGTCATCTGACTTCCTTAACTAGATTAGCGGTGGGACCCTTTTCACTTGAGAACGCAAAAGCCTCAAAAGACGTCAAAGAAGAAGACTTAATTGCGGTTGAAAAAATGCTTTCTTTTATGAAGAGTTTTGAAGTAACTGGAGACCTAATTAAGATGGCTAAAAACGGTATGCACTTTAGACTACCAATTGAAGACGAATTAGTGCTCCTAACTGAGAATAAAAACGCGATTGCAGTTTATAAAAGAGAGTCAAATGGTGTATATTCTTGTGTGAGAGGTTTGTTATGAAAGTAGTTCATATCGATTACCGTAATATCTCTGCAAAAGTTGAAGATTTATCGTTAATTCTCGGCTATTTTGATGGTGTACACCTTGGTCATCAATACCTCATTAAAGAGGCTAGAAAATATGCGAAACATCCGTTAGCGATTCTCACTTTTGATAAATCGATTTCCTCTTTGATTTCAACTGGAAAAACACCTGAAGTTTTAACCTCGCTAGATGATAGATTCAAAGTCATTTCTAAGCTTGGTGTCGATTATTATTATCTGTTCCATATTGATAAAGACTTTTTGAATCTAACTTATCTTGAATTTATTGATTTATTAAAGAAGATGAATGTACGTGAAGTGTTCGTTGGAGAAGATTTTAGATTCGGTAAAGATCGAAAAGGAAATCCCCAATCATTAACAGACTTCTTTGATACACGAATCATCGAATTGGTGAAAGATAACGGAGATAAGATTTCTTCTCAACATATCAAAGATTTATTGGAACTTGGAAAAATAGAAGAGGCTAATAAGCTTCTTGGACATAATTATCAAATGTCTGGAACTCCTATTAGTGGAAAAGGCATTGGTCAAAAGATTGGTTTTCCAACAATTAACCTTAAATTAGCAGAAAACTATGTTTTACCTAGATTTGGTGTATATAAAACCATCGTTTATCTTGATGGAGTACCTCATTTAGCGATCACGAATGTCGGTGTTAATCCCACAATTGATAAAGGCAATATTCCAACCATCGAATCCCACTTAAAAGAATACAATCAAGAAGATGCTTCCCAAGTTTCAGTAGAATTTTTAGATTTCGTTAGACCAGAGATCAAATTCGAATCACTTGATGAGCTTAAAAAGCAAATCGATAGCGATGTGAAAAAAGTCTTTAAAATATAGGTTGCAATTAAATCTATCTTTATTATAATAATAAACGCAACTTAGTCTAAGATTAGCGAGCACTCCGACGCTAACCATGGGTTAAGTCAAGACGAAATTAAGGAGGGATAAACATGTTATCCAAAGCAAAAGTTGCCGAAATCGTTAAGAAATACGGTAAAGACGAAAAAGATACCGGCTCTGTCGAAGTTCAAATCGCCTTATTAACCGAACAAATTAACGAATTAACAAAGCATCTTAAAGAAAACAAGAAAGATGCTTCTGGCAGACGCGGATTATTCGTTTTAGTTGGTAAACGTCGTGGTTTACTCGATTACTTAAATCGTAGTGATCGCGATAGCTACATCAAGCTCTTAACCGAACTTAAGATCCGTAAATAATCAATCGAGAATTGATTGAATAGACACTCATATGAGTGTCTTTTTTGTTAACTTTTTATTAATTTATTAATAATAAGGCTATTTTCAAAATATACTATATATTTCACTAACATAAATGTTAAAATATCAATAGTTTTATTAAAGGAGTAAAAAGTAGATGAAAAAAACATTCGAATTAGATTTCGATGGCCGCAAGATCATTGTTGAAGCTGGCGAAATAGCTAAGCAAACAAAAGCTGCGGTGTTAGTACGCTATGGCGATACTGTCGTTTTAAGTAACGTCACTATGTCCAAGCATACTGTTGATTGGGATTTCTTCCCTCTCAGCGTTGAATACCAAGAAAGAATGTACGCAGCCGGTAAGATTCCTGGCGGATTCCTTAGAAGAGAATCACGTCCAAGCTCACACGCTATTTTAGCGAGTAGAATTACCGATAGAACCATGCGTCCGCTCTTCCCAGAAGGATTCAGAAACGAAGTTCAAGTCGTTTCACAAGTCATGGCAGTTGATTATGATAATTCACCAGAAATCACTGCTATGTTAGCAAGCTCACTTTGTGTGTGTATATCCGATGTACCATTCAATGGTCCTATCGCAGGTGTATACGTTGGTAGAGTCGATGGCAAATTAGTCATCAACCCAACCGTTGAACAAAGAGCTAAATCTGATATCGATCTTTGCGTCGCTGGTACCGAAGAAGCCATTAACATGGTTGAAGCTGGTGCTAACGAAGTTAGTGAAGAGGATATGCTCGATGCCTTAATGTTTGGTCATGAAGCAGTTAAACAATTATGCCGCTTCGAAAAGAAGATCATTAAAGAAATCGGTGTCGAAAAGAACAAAGACATTCAATTCAAAGTAGTTCCAGAAGAATTAAGAGCTGAAGTTACTGCTAAGATTGATGAAAAATTAAGAAAAGCTGTTTCAACCAAAGACAAACTCGAAAGAGAAGAAAAGATTGAAGCAATTGAAAAAGAGACTGAAGCTGAATACGCTGCAAACGGTGCTGATGCTAAAGTCGTTCAACAAGTTCACGAAATTCAAGAAGATATCGTTCATAACGAAGTTCGTAGACTTATCGCTGAAGACAAGATTAGACCAGATGGCCGTCGTCCAGATGAACTTCGTCCATTAGACGCTCAAGTCGACCTTTTAGGTCGTAGAGTTCATGGTTCCGCAATGTTCACCAGAGGTCAAACACAAGTTATCTCTGTAACCACATTAGGACCATTAAGTGATCAACAAATCATTGATGATTTGACACCAATTGAAAATAAACGTTTCATGCATCATTATAACTTCCCACAATGGTGCGTTGGTGGAACTGGTAAGATCGGTGTTCTCGCTCGTCGTGAAATCGGTCACGGTGCCCTTGGTGAAAGAGCGTTAAGCTATGTCATCCCAAGCGAAGAAGAATTCCCATACACAATTAGAACCGTTTCTGAAGTTGTCGAATCCAATGGTTCCTCTTCACAAGCTTCTATCTGTGCTGGTTGTATGTCCCTTATGGCGGCTGGTGTCCCAATTAAACGTATGGTCTCCGGTATCGCTATGGGTCTTATCTCAACCGGTTCATTAGATACAAATCCATATACAATTCTTACCGATATTCAAGGTCTCGAAGACCACTTCGGTGATATGGACTTTAAGGTTGCGGGTACCGAAGTTGGTATTACAGCCTTGCAAATGGATATTAAGATTGCTGGCGTAACCCGCGAAGTTTTACGTCAAGCTTTAGATCAAGCTCACAAAGCTCGCGCGGAAATCCGTGCAGTTATGTCCAAAGCAATTGCTGCTCCACGTAGTGATGTCTCTGAATTTGCACCAAAACTCGATAAGATGCAAATCGATGTCGACAAAATCAGAGAAGTTATCGGTACTGGTGGCAAAGTTATTAATGAAATTATCGCTCAATGTGACAAAGTTCAAATCGATATTGATGATGATGGTCACGTAGTGATTTACCACATGAATAGAGATATGATCAACAAAGCCAAACAAATGATCGAAGACATCGTTCGTGAGGCTCGTGTTGGTGAAGTCTATGAAGGCGAAGTTACCAGAGTCGAAGATTATGGTGCTTTCGTTAAATTATTTGGTAATACCGAAGGTTTATGCCACGTTTCTAGACTTGACTGGGGCTATTTAGAAAAAGCCTCTGATAAAGTCAAGGTTGGCGATGTCTTAAAAGTCCGCGTCTGTGAAATCGATGATCACGGCAAAGTGAAAGTTTCGCATCGTGAATTTGAAGAAAAACCAGCTGGTTACGTTGAAAAACCACAAGGAAAGAAACCTTTCAAAGGTCACAAAAAATAAATGTTTGATTGTTTAGTTATTGGGGCTGGTGCAGTTGGCTCGCTTATAGCGAGAAAACTTTCCAGCTACCAACTAAGCATCGCAATCTTAGAAAAAGAAAGCGATGTTGGTAGTGGAGTCACGATGGCAAACTCCGCGATTGTTCATAGTGGCTACGACCCAGTTCCAGGCACGCTTAAAGCGAAGTTAAATGTCTTAGGAAATAAGATGTTTGACCAAATTGCCGAAGAACTTGATGTCGAGCTTGAACGTTGTGGTTCTTTAACCGTCGCACTGTATGATGAACAACTTCCTCTTTTAGAGGAATTATCTAAGCGTAGTAAAGAAAATGGCGTTCCAGTTAAATTACTTTCTAAAAAAGAAGTACTTGAGATGGAACCAAATATTAATCCAAATGTCAAAGGCGCTTTGTTCGCCCCAACGGCAGGTTTAATTAATCCATTTACTTTGCCAGTTCACGCTTGCGAAAACGCCGTCGATAATGGAGCCAAACTCTTCTTAAATGAAAAGGTTGTTTCTATTAAGAAAAACGGTGAATTATTTGATGTTAAATGTGAATCCGATAATGTCTACCAAGCTAAAGTTATCATTAACTGCGCTGGTATTTATAGTGAAGAAATTCACAAAATGATTGAAGATGTTGATTATCAACTCATTCCAAGAAAAGGTGAATACTTCCTTCTTGATCATTATTCAGATTCACTAGTGAAACATACCATTTTCCCTCTTCCAAGTGCGAAAGGAAAAGGTATCTTAGTTTCACCGACAACTGGTGGTACCTACATAGTAGGTCCATCTGCAGAAGTGACATTCTCTAAAGATGATGTTTCAACTGATAAACCAACTTTGGATGAAGTTAAACGTCAAGCTTTGGAAATGGTTCCTTCAATTCCATTTAATCAAGTTATCCGCACTTTCGCGGGTACTAGACCAACTCCAACCACTCACGATTTCATTATTGATTTCGCTAAGAGTGATAAGAATTTCATTACCTGTTCGGGTATTGAATCTCCTGGTTTAGCCTCTTCTCCAGCTATTGCTGAATATGTCGTTAATGAATTTGTAAGTAAAGTTCTTTCTTTGAAAAAGAAAGATAACTTCAATCCTTACGTTCGTAAGCGCGTCAATTTAGCGAAAATGAGTGTGGAAGAGAAAAACAAACTTATCAAAGAGCATCCTGAATATGGTGAAATCGTTTGTAACTGTGAAAAGGTCAGCTTAGGCGAAATCATAGATGAATTTAAATCTAGCGTTCCTCCTATGACTATTAAAGCAGTTAGAAAACGCACCAGAGCGGGATTTGGTAAATGCCAAGGTGGTTTCTGTCTACCTTTGGTAACTAGAGAAATCTCAAAGAAATTCAATATTCCAGTCAATAAGATTCTCTATCAATTCAAAGACTCTTATGTTGCACCTTACAAAGTAAAGGAGCAAAAAGATGATTAAAAAACGTTTAGTTATTATCGGTGGTGGCTCGGCTGGAATGGCTGCCGCAATTAAAGCCTATGAACTAGGCGAAAGAGATATTTTAATCATCGAAAAGAACAACTATTTAGGTGGTATTCTCAATCAATGTATTCACAATGGATTCGGTTTGCATGAATTCAAAGAAGAACTCACTGGCCCAGAATTCATGTCTCGTTTTTCAAAGAAAGTTGATGAACTTGGCATCGAATATCGTCTTAATAGCAATGTTTTAAACATTTCCAATGATAAAGTGGTGACCTACACCAATTCGAAAGAAGGTGTCGTTGAAGTCAAAGCTGAAGCGATTATTCTTTCCGCGGGTTGCTATGAAAGAAACGCCGGCGCAATTCAAATTCCTGGCGATCGTCCTAGCGGTGTTTATACTGCTGGACAAGCCCAGTTATTCGTGAACTGCTATGGATATTTGGTTGGAAAGCGTGTCTTTATCCTTGGTAGCGGTGATATCGGCTTAATTATGGCTAGACGTATGACTCTAGAAGGCTGCAAAGTGCTTGGAGTTGCGGAATTAATGCCATATTCAGCTGGTTTAAACCGTAATATTGTTCAATGTCTAAAAGACTTCGATATTCCTTTATATTTGTCTCACACCGTCAAAAAGATCGAAGGTAAATCTCATCTAGAAAGAGTTACTATCGCTAAAGTTGACGAAAAGATGAACTTTATTGAAGGAACAGAGATGAGCTTTGATATTGATACCCTTCTTTTATCGGTTGGATTACTTCCAAACGTTGATTTATTTAACAAACTTCCAATCCGCATTTCTAGAACTAGAGGTGCGGTGGTAAATCAAGCGATGGAAAGTGATATTCGTGGCATCTTTGCCTGTGGCAACGTCCTTCACGTTCACGATTTAGTCGACTATGTTGTTGAAGAAGCTCGTGAAGCAGCAGAAGGTGCTGTCCAATATCTTAGTGGCGAACTTAAACACGAAGGACATGTCTATGAAGTTTCTCCAGGAAACGGAATCGGCTATGTCGTTCCTCAACTTGTCTACATTGATGATGTTAAGGAAAAATTATCCTTCAAGTTCCGTGTAAGAAAACCATACAAAGATGTAACGATCTACATCAAAGAAGGCGAAAAAGTTATTAAAAAACTATTTAAACCTGCAATTATTCCATCAGAGATGGAAATTGTTAAACTCGATAAATCGTTATTCTCTAAAGAATCTAACGAAATATCAGTCTATGTGGAGGAAAAGAAATAATGAAAGAACTTATTTGTATTATTTGTCCACGTGGATGTCATCTAACGGTTGATGATCAGTTAAATGTTAGCGGTAATACTTGCCCTCGAGGTGCAGTGTACGCTAAGCAAGAGTTAACTCATCCAACTAGAACTCTAACTTCGACTGTTCGTGTTGTTTCTGAGTTAGAAGCAATGCTTCCAGTCAAATCCAACAAACCACTTCCAAAAGAAAAAATCTTTGAAGCTATGGAAGTGATTAATAAAACTTGTGTCAAAGCTCCTATTAAAATAGGAGATGTCGTAATTAAAAACATCTTTGGTTTAGATGTTGATATAGTTGCGACCAAAAATATCTTAAGGTAATTTTATGGACAAAATCAGAATCGTAGCCCTTGGTGGACAAGATGAATTTTTCAAGGCTTGCACAGTCATTGAAATCAATGATGATATTTTTGTGGTGGAATGTGGTTTAAAACTTCCAGATGTTACAAAACCTGGTATTGACTACATCATTCCAAAAACAGATTATCTTGTTGAAAACAAAGACCGCGTTAAAGCTTATTTCCTCACCTATGGGCACGATTCGGTTATTGGTGGTTTACCTTACGTCTACAAAAACGTTCCGGCCCCAATTTATTGTTCAAACATCACTAAGAGATTCTTAGAGATGTTCTGTAAACATAACCGCATCGATTCATCGAATCTTGATTTTAAAGTAGTGGATACTTCCGATGACATTATAGTTGCAGGTCATAAGATTCAATTGTTCTCAACCTGCATGAATGTCGCTAAATCGTTTGGCTTAGCTTTCAATACAGATCAAGGAAGCATCGTTTTCTTAGGAAATTGCGTCTTCGATAACAATCGTGATGAGGGATTTTCTTTAGATTTAAGAAAAGTCGCTAAAATTGGCGCCTCCAATCAAACTCTAGTGTTGCTTCAAGATTCAATTTATGCAGATCGACCAGGATATACAAATCCAAATTACAAAATTCTCCCTTCGATTCAAAAGACTTTGAAGGAGGCACAAGGTCGTATCGTCATCGCTTTGGAAGCGCCTGATATTTATAACATTATCGCTGTTTTAAATGAGGCAAATAGATTACGTCGCAAAATCATCGTTTACGATGAATCAAGCCAAGATATCGTTGATGCTTTGATTGAGACCAAATGTCTAACGCTAAAAGAAAATGCTTTTATAGAAATGGGAGAAGTCAATCGCTGTGCACCTCAAGAAGTGCTTGTTTTAATTACTGGATTTGGCGCAAAACTTTATCACAAGATTGCTTTGCTTGCTTCAAATATGCACGATGACCGCATCTTCCAACTTGACGCTAGCGACACATTCATTTTAGCCACTCATGGTGGTAATGATGTGGAAACAGAATCGACAAATGCTCTTAATGAACTTTATCGAAATGACTGCAAAATCCAATCATTTAATGCAAAAACCTTCTTAGTAATGCATGGTTCACAAGAAGATCTTAAAACCGCAATCTCTGTTTTTCATCCTAAATATTACATCCCAATATTTGGCTCGTTAGTGAAATTATTTTCTAACGCAAAAATAGCACTCGGTATGAACATTGGTTTGAATCACAGTAATGTCTATGTTTTGGATAACGGCATGATTGTGGAATTCGAAAACAGGATTGCAAAGATTTTACCTAATAAGCTTATCACTGGAAGTGTCTTTGTTGACGGCAAGGGTATTGGTGATATCGCTGGGGAAGTCTTAGAGCAAAGAAAACGTTTTTCGGACGATGGAGTCATCATTTTAGCGGCGACGATATCAAAGTCAAAACGTGAAATTGTTTTGGGCCCTGATATACAAACTCGCGGTTTAGTTTTTGTTAAAGAAAGTGACTCACTTTTACGCGAAATTGATCGTGTTTTTAGACTAAATATTAAACAAGAATTAGTGAAAGCTAATTACTCCATTTCTTATATGGAAATGACCATAAAAGATCAGATATTTAAAACGATTAGACGTTCGATTTTGAAATCACCAGTTATTATCCCAATTATTACAGAAATAGAATAGTAAAGCAAAATATTTGCTTTAAAATAAGATTTATTATTTAATTAATTAAAATATCGTGTATAATTAAAGCTATGAAAAAAGGAATTGATCGAAACACAATCATCTCGATGGCTGGCATCGGTGTATCTTTGCTTGCTTTAGTCATCATTTTTTCGCAAAACACGATTTTTTCCTTTTTAACAAAAGCAATTGTTCTTCCCTTTGGATTTGTAGGTTTTTGGATTTTACTCCCATTCCTATTTATCCTTGGTTTATACATGCTTCTTAAACAAAAAATTGTTCGCTTCAAAGTGGGCTTATCTTTGTGGGGATTATTAATCATTATTTTTGCTCTTTTAATTCTCACATCATCTTGGTCTGAATCAGCTTTGGTTATAGATGGAGAATTTAATTTTGGTACTTTATCCCCAACCTATATAAACGCTCTTACAGATTTAACTGATAATCCATACGACACACGTTCTGGCGGTGGACTTGTAGGTTATTTTCTCGCGGCTTGTTTATATTCAGCAATTACTAAAATAGGCGCTCAAATAGTTGCGTGGCTTTTAGTTGTATTAGGTTTATGTTTGGTATTTAATCTTCAGATTAAAAAAATCTATTCCAAAATCAAAAATAGAAAATCTTCACCTCAGTACCCATCTTCAAACTATGAAGAAGAAAGCCGCAATACTTTCGAAGAAATTAAAGATGAAGAGGTTACGAGTTTAAGCCCAAGTATTGAAGCTACTCCTAATCCAGAAACTAGTGAAAAGAATCTCGCTGATTTAGAGATTCGCAATTACAACAACACTCACTCTCTTAAACGCGCTGAATTTTCTTTAGACGATGACGAAGAACTTGATGTTTTACCTTCTGCTTCGTTTAGATCTTCTACTAGTTTCTCTTCCCCAACCTTTGGTGTTGAAGAAGAATTTAAACGTCCATCGTTAAATCCTATTACAAATAATCAACCTATGGTTGAAGAAGCAAATGAAGTCACGAATGATAATGACGCTTATACAAGTGATGAAATTGTCGAAGAAAGCGTTCAACAAATTGATGAAACAGAAAATGAAGAAAAACCAGTTGAGCCAGTTACTAAGCCTCAACCAAAAATCAATTTCTTTAAGAACTATATTTACCCACCTTTAGATTTGCTTGATTATCACGAAAATAGTGATGACGCTTCAAAAAACGAAGCTTCTACGCAAGATACAATTGCTCGAATTAATTCTATTTTTGAACAATTACGTATCGGCGCTGAAGTTGTAGGCGCTACTGTTGGTCCAGCCGTCACTAGATACGATATTAAAACCAATCTAGATGTCTCAGTCAACGTAGTTGAACGTTACAAAGACGATATCGCTATTCGTTTAGGTGGTGTTTCAGCTCGTTTTGAAAGATTGGTGGCAGGTAAATCAACATCGGGTTTAGAAGTTCCTAATGCGGTTAGAACAACTGTTGGTTTACGTGAATCAATTGAAAAACTTCCTACAGGACCTAAATCCTTAAAATATATCCCATTTGGAAAAAATATTTCCGGAGAACTAATCAGTGCTAATTTATGTGATTTCCCACATATGTTAGTTTCTGGAACAACCGGTTCAGGAAAAACCATCTTTATGCATTCGGTTATTCTCACACTTTTAATGAGAAATAAACCAGATGAATTAAAACTTGTTTTAATTGATCCAAAGAAAGTTGAAATGGGCTATTATGAAAAGATTCCACATCTTCTTTGTCCAAATATTTCTAATTCCAACAAAGCTTATGTAGCGATGAAGAAATTAGTTGTCGAGATGGAAAGACGTTATAACTTATTCTTAGAAAACAGAGTTCGCGACATAAAAGGTTATAACGAATATGCTAAAGCGAATAATTTGCCACCTCTTCCATATATCGTTGTCTTTGTGGACGAATATGCTGATTTAGTTGAAGAAGTTAAAGACATCAAAACCCCAGTTGTTAGAATCGCTCAAAAAGCTCGTGCAGCTGGAATTCACTTAGTTATTGCAACACAACGTCCAAGTGTCAATGTTATTGATGGCGTTATTAAAGCCAATATTTCGGTTCGTGCTGCTTTAATGGTCGCTTCCCAAACTGACTCTATTTCAATTCTTGGTGAAGCCGGTGCTGAAAAACTTTTAGGAAACGGCGATATGATCGTCGATTGCTCGCTCATTTCTCGTTCTATGAAACCACGTGTGCAAGGCTGTTTTGTGGATAGTCCTGAAATCAACCGTGTCTGCGATTTCTTAAGAAATCGTTATCCAGAACAATATGATCCTGAATTCCTTGATTTAGAAGAACATGAGGAAGTTAGAGAAGTTGAAGACGGTGTTGATGTTGGAATTAACGGTAAAGGCATGAGTGAAGAAGAATTATACGAAACCATTAAAGAAGATTTAGCAGATCGTGATTATTGTTCGATTTCCTATATTCAAAGAACCTACGCTGTAGGTTTCCCAAAAGCAGGACGTTTATTTAATAAGCTTATTAAAGATGGTTATGTCGCTCGTGGTGGTGATGCTAGAGGCTCAAAAGTTCTTATTAGAAACCATTCCGAACAACAAATGGGAACAATCGAACAATCCACCTTTATTCCTGATGAAACAAATGAGGATAACAATACTCCTTCAGAATAATTTATGTCGATTTTAAAAGCGAAATGGATATCTTGGAACAAGATCGAAGTTCTTACTTCGTCTTTTTCTAATCCTCCAAAATTTGACTTATTTTTAGATGAACAGGTTATTTTATACGATTTTATTGAAAATAAATCTACCAGAAATATTTATTCGTTCAATTATTCTAAAGAAGTATTAGGACATCGTTTTTACCTAAAACACGGAAATAAAGAAATACCTGTCGATGTTAGCGACGCTCCAAATTTCGATAACTTTGATTTTCATTACACTTATCTAGGTGATGATTTAGGCGCAACTTACGAAAAAGACTACACTAAATTTGTCTTATGGGCACCTTTAGCTAGTAAAGTCACTTTAAGAATCAAAAACGAAGAAATTGATTTAACTAGAGAAGAACATGGAGTGTACCGTGGTGTAGCTTATGGCGACTACGATGGTGAGTTATATGATTATAGAATAATCATTAATGATAAAGAAATAATTGTTAACGATCCTTACTCAAAATCAACAAATACCAATTCAAGTCGTAGCGCAGTCATCAATCTAAAGCATCTTGAAATGGATATGTTTGATGAAAAGCTTCCTGAACTTAATTCATACAATGAAGCCATTATTTATGAAGCCCATGTCCGCGATATGACCATTGACTGTAAACAAATCATCAATAAAGGCAAATATTTAGGTCTTACAGAAAGAGGAAATCTTACTGAGGCTAATAATCCTATAGGATTAGATTACATCGCTTCCTTAGGTGTTTCTCATTTGCAATTATTACCGGTTTTGGATTTTGAATCAGTTGATGATACAAAACCAGAACAATATAACTGGGGTTATGATCCTTTAAACTTTTTTGCCTTAGAAGGCAGTTATTCGTTAGATCCTGAAAATCCTTATTCAAGGATGAAAGAATTTAAGAAGCTTGTTTCTTCGGTGCATAGAGTCGGTATTAGAGTGAATCTTGATGTTGTTTATAATCACGTCTACAAAGTCGATGATTTTTCACTTAATAAGATCACTCCAAACTATTTCTTTAGAGTGGAAAACGGAAAACTGGCGAATCACTCTGGATGCGGAAACGATTTCGCTAGTGAACGTCCAATGGCCAGAAAGATTATTTTAGATTCTCTGAAATTCCTTGTAAAAACCTATGATGTAGATGGATTTAGATTTGATTTGATGGGACTAATCGATTTAAAGACTATTCAAGATGCTGAAAAAATGCTTCATGCTCTTAAAAAAGACCTCATGATTTATGGTGAAGGTTGGAATATGTTTGCGGTCAGCAAATATTGTGAAGAATTCGCCAATATGGACAATTATCTTAAATTACCTCGTGTTGCTTTCTTTAATGATCGATACCGCGATATCTTAAAAGGTTTAGGCTCTAAATCAGAAATAAATGAACCAGGATTTTTATTAGGAAATCCAAACTTCATGGAAGGTTTTAAATTTATTTATCGCTCTGGTACTCAAAAAGGAATTTATCCAGTTTTATTTAAAGATTATAATCAGTCACTCAATTATATTGAGTGTCATGATAATTCAACTATTGGGGATGTTATCTTTGATTCTGTTAATGAAGATGATGACCACAATAAATACGTCAAGCTATTCAATAAAGTTTTGCTTTTATCTCCAGGAATAGCCTTTATCCATATGGGCCAAGAATTTGGGCAATCAAAATTTGGTCAATCAAATACTTATAATATGGGCGATTATTATAATGCTTTTGATTATGATGAAATGGATAAAAAAAGCGAGATCGTCGACTCGTTTAGAAACTATGTAAAAATACGTCGCTCCATCGCTCTATTTAAATTAGATGATACTAATCTAATCAATAGTAGCATTGAATTTGATAACAACGATCATTTAATTGATATCACTTTAAAGAGCAATGGAATTTATCACATTATGATAAATATTGGTGGCACACCCGCTATATTTAATGAAGAAAAATATGGGTCTTATATGTTGTTTAATCCTCACAAAGGAAAAAGCGAAAATGAACAAATCATCCTCAAGGAATTAGGACTCTCCGCTAATAAATGTTCAGTTTTCAAAGAAATTAGAGAAAATTAAGGAGAATCAAAATGAACTTTGTTTCATTAGTAGGCCGTATACAAGGCTTCAAAGACGAACGTACAAGATTGTTGGAAGTTGCTAGACCTGAAAGTGTTAATAATTCCGACAACATTCTTATTCCATGTCAATATTGGACTAGGGATGAACACAATTTGCTAACTAAGCTAAATCAAGGCTCTTTTATTATTGTTCGTGGTAGAATTGATAATGACGATAAACTTGGAATGTTTATCATCGTTGAACAAGTCACAATTATCAAATAGTTATGAGAAAGTATTTAAGTTATATTCGAATTGGTTTAACCGCAGGTGTAAGGATTATTTATTATAATTTTAAATATTTTCGTAAATTCGTAAAACATCCTGAAAAATATTCATACGAATATCGATATCAGACATTTCGTAAGCTTGTTTTATATGTTTTAAAGAAATTCCATGTTGATTACAAAGTAAAAGGCTTTGAAAATTTCCAAAATTTAAAAGGAAAAGCCCTCATTGTTTCCAATCATCATTCTGATGCTGATCCATTAGTTATGATTGCGCTTCACGAAAAGCCAATTACTTTTATTTCCAAAAAAGAGGCTTTTGATTTCCCAGTTATTGGCAATGGCTTAAGAGCGTTAGAAGCTTATTCACTCGACCGCGATAACGTCATGAATCAAATCCAACAAATTAAGGAAATCGTCGCTCATCTCAAAGATGAGAATAAACCAGATTTAGCTGTTTATATCGAAGGAACTAGAAATAAGCATCCAGAAGATGGCTGCCTTCCATTCCACGCTGGAACTTTAAAAATTACCAAGATGGCAGGGGTGAAAGTTATGCCTGTCACAATTTATGGAACAAGTCGAATTTTATCTGGAAAATCATATTTGAAACGCTACCCTGTGTTCGTTGATTATCTTGAACCGATTGATTATTGCAAATTAGAACAATTTGACACGAACGACGAAGCCGCAAAATTAAGAAAAACGATGGATCAAAACATCGATAAATTCCGTAAACTTGATTTTGATTATATTAACTCACAAAAGATTTCTAGAAAGCGCAAAGCCCTAGAAACCGTTGTCGATATCAAAAGACTTCCTTAATCCTTTTGGATAAAGGTTTTTCAAAGTTGAACCAACTTTATGGACGCATCCTGCGTTCTTATTTTCGTATCTAACGAAATAATAACCATCTTTTAGATCGTTTCTAATAAGCGATTCGCCCTTTAAATACTTTATTAATTCTTCTTTATTTATTTTTATTGTTGGATAGTTGTTTTCATTGTGTGAGAAGTGGTGAGACGGAACAATTTTTCCATTTATAGAAGTATCAATAAACAATCCTGGACGAAGAGCATAATCAATAACTTTTTGTGGCAATTTTTTATTCAATTTGTAGCGAGATTCTTGCTTAACATTTCCTTTCGAAAATTCTTGTTTTATGATAATAAATTCCTCATCAATTTCGCCCACTAAAACACCTGGTTTTCTGATCTTAGCGATGTAGTGGCCTTCTCCAACAAATTTATGTGGGAAAAGATGAATTGTTTCTGGATATTTTGGGCTTCTATAAAAACCTTCAAAATCTTCAATATATTCGAGTTTTGCAAAGGTATTCGCTAATAAATATTCAATAACTTCCTCATCTTCTTCGTAAGAATATGAACAGGTTGAATACATCAAAGTTCCACCTTCTTTTAACATGGAATATGCCATCAAAATTAACTCTTTTTGAATAGCGGAATTCTTGAGGACTTTTTCATATGTCCAATCGTCTTTCATTTCGCTCATTTTTCTAAACATTCCAGAGCCTGAACAAGGTGCATCTAAAATGATTGCATCAAAAGCGTTTTGAAACTCTTTTTTGAAGTTGGAAAAATCAAATGAAGTTACTATAACATTGCCAAGTCCCATACGTTCAACATTTTGAAGTAAGACGTTTGCACGTGATTTTGATAAATCGTTAGAAATTAGTTGACCTTTTTCCTTCATCAGTAAAGACGCCATAACACTTTTTCCGCCTGGCGCAGCACACAAATCTAAAATTAGTTGACCAGGTTTTGGCTCTAAAAAGTGAGAAACAAGCATCGCAGAAGGATCTTGAATGTAATAGGCACCGAGCTCGTGATAGACAAGTTTTCCTAATTTATACTCGTCTTGATCAAAAAGATATCCGTTTGGAACGATTGGATGAGGCTTTGCGTTAGGAAAATGCTTATGCATTTCTTCTTTGCTCATCTTATTTGTATTTAGATAAAAACCTTTATGTTCTTTTTCGTTAAAAGAAGAAATTAGTTTATCAATTTCTTGCTCCGATAAATATTTTTTCAGATGGTTTTTGAAATCCATGCTTATAGTCTATCATAATATTACTTATTTTGATTTAATCAACTTCAACAATATGCTAATATCTAAGCGAGGTATTTTATTATGAGAATGGTAGACATTATTACTAAAAAACGTGATGGTCACGAATTAACCGACAAAGAAATCGAATTCTTTGTTAAAGGTTATGTCGATGGAAAAATTCCTGATTATCAAGTCTCAGCTTTGCTGATGGCTATTTTATTTAAAGGAATGAGCGACCGTGAAATCGTCACATTAACCGATTTAATGGAACATAGTGGTGACGTCATGGATTTATCCAGCGTTAAAGGCGTTACCGTCGATAAACACTCAACTGGTGGTGTTGGTGACAAGACTACATTAGCACTTGGACCAATGGTTGCCGCTTGTGGTGCTGTTTTAGCAAAAATGAGCGGACGTGGTTTAGGTCACACCGGTGGAACACTTGATAAATTAGAATCAATTCCTGGCTTAAATGTTTTTGTTTCTGAAGAACATTTCTTAAAACAAGTCAATGAAATTGGCATCGCAGTTGTCGGTCAAACTGGAACTTTAGTTCCAGCTGATAAGAAACTTTACGCTTTGCGTGACGTTACTGGTACTGTTGAATCTACACCATTAATCGCTTCAAGCGTTATGTCTAAGAAACTTGCTAGTGGTTCACACTGCATTCTTTTAGATGTTAAGTTTGGTAATGGTGCATTTATGAAGGATGTCGAATCTGCACGTCATCTTGCCAAGATTATGTGTAAGATTGGAAATGCTTTAGGTAGAGACACTAGAGCGGTTCTTACTGATATGGATCAACCTCTAGGTTTTGCCGTAGGCAACTCCTTAGAAGTTAAAGAAGCTATTGCGACATTACACGGAAAAGGACCAAAAGATTTCACTGAACTTTGCTTACGTTCTGGTGCAATTATGCTAGAACAAGCTAAGATTGCTAAAAACGAAGAAGAAGCCCTTAAAATGCTTAAGAAAGTTATCGCTGATGGCTCAGCCTTCAACAAATTTAAAGAAATGGTCAAAGCCCAAGGTGGTGACGTTTCCTATATTGATAATCCAGAGAAGTTCGAAGTTTCGAAGAACATTATCGAAATCAAAGCTTCAAAAGCTGGTTATGTTAAACAAATCGAAGCATTACGTATTGGCGAAAACGCTATGCGTTTAGGAGCTGGTAGAGAAACATTTGACGATGTCATCGATATGTCTGCTGGTATCGTTCTTGCTAAGAAAGTTGGCGATAAAGTTAACGCTGGTGATCTACTTTGTACAGCTTATACAAACAAAGAAGACTATGCCGAAGTTGTTAAAGATATCAAAGAAGCCTTTGTTATCGTTGATGAATTCGTCAAAGTTCCTCCAACTGTTCACGATTACATTCATTAATAATGAGATTAGTTGTCCAAAATTCAATCAATGCCTCTTGTGAGGTTAATAACAATATCGTGGGAAAAATCTCCCACGGTTTTGTTGTATTGGTTGGTTTTACTCATGATGACAACAAAGAAATGGTGGAGAAAATGGCTGCTAAATTCCTTTCGATGCGAGTTTTTGAAGATGAAAATGGCAAAACCAATCTTTCTTTAAAAGATGTTGCTGGTGAAATTCTCTCAATTTCGCAGTTCACTTTATATGCTTCCCTTAAAGAGGGACGACGTCCAAGCTTTGTGAATGCGATGGAACCCTCTAAAGCTAACGAACTATATGAATATTTCAATTCTCTTCTTATTAAAGAAGGTTATCACGTTGAAAAAGGTGTTTTTGGCGCGGATATGAAGATCAAGCTCACTAACGTTGGTCCATTTACCACAATCCTAGATTCAAAGGAGCTATTCTAATGAAAGTACTTGTTGGATTAAGTGGTGGTGTCGATAGTGCAGTTGCAGCTTATCTTCTTAAGAAGGAAGGCTATGAAGTAACTGGCTGTTTTATGCGTAACTGGGATGCATTAGCAAATGGTGATTACCTTGGTAATCCCACCATCAATGATGATCGTTGTCCTCAAGAAAAAGACTATCAAGACGCGATTAAAGTCGCTGAAAAACTTGGAATTAAATTATTAAGAATCGATTTTATTAAAGAATATTGGGATCACGTTTTCTCCTTCTTTCTAGAAGAATATGAAAATGGTCGAACTCCAAATCCAGATATTTTATGTAATAAGTACATTAAATTCGATGCATTTTTAGAATACGCGAAGAATAATGGCTTCGATATGATTGCGATGGGTCATTACGCCAAAAAAGTGGAATTTGACGGACATTTCTATTTAGCGAAATGCGCTGATACATCTAAAGATCAAACATATTTCCTCTCACAAATTAACGAAGAGCAAATTAAATCCTGTCTATTTCCTTTAGGAGATATCAAAAAGGATGAAGTTCGTAAGATTGCGCATGAATTAGAACTCGAATCCGTAATGGACAAGAAAGATTCAACAGGTGTGTGCTTTATTGGTGAAAGAAACTTCAAAGAGTTCTTACAGAATTATATTCCTGCTCAAAAAGGCAATATCAGAGATATTGATACTGGAAAAGTTATCGGAACCCATAAAGGTGTTTATTATTACACGATTGGTCAACATAAAGGTCTTGGCATCGGTGGAATCTCAGGTGAAACAGCATCAGGTTGGTTCATCGTTAAGAAAGATGCGAAGAAAAATATCCTTTATGTCACTAGAGGTGATACTCAAAAGTATCTAATGTCCAATAAATGTATCGTTAGAAAACTTAATTTCATAAATGAAAAAGAAAAATTCCCTCAAGAAGTTGGGGTCAAGTTTAGATATCGTCAACCAGATCATCCTGCATTGATTGATAAGAAAGGTGATGAGATCATCGTCACTTATGATTGCTTCAAAGCGGTCACTCCAGGTCAAGAAGCGGTCTTCTATAATAAAGATGGCTTAATGATAGGAAGTGGCACAATCGATGAAGTATATCGAGACGATGTGAGAATTGATAAATAAAAAAAGAACACTAATGTGTTCTTTTATTTTTACATTATAGCCGCATCAGCTTCGTCGAAGAATCTGAGCAGATCACCTGCGGTGAGCTTATCTTTTTCTTTTCTTGAGAAATCGTGGATGATGTGACCGTTATGGAACATGATGAGGCGGTCTCCATATTCAAGAGCGTCTCTCATGTTATGTGTAACCATTAACGTAGTTAACTGTTTTTCACGAACGATCTTGTTAGTTAATTCTAGAACCTTTTTAGCAGTCTTAGGATCTAACGCAGCAGTATGTTCATCTAACAACAAGATTCTTCTATCTTGGTTGAAGTTATGAAGTGTATTGGAGAAATTAAGATAAGCTTCAAGAAGTAGTTCATCTTCTTCATCTTTTCTAAGCTTTTTAGCTTTGATTTCTGCAACTTTGCTTTGATATTCGGCTTTGTTCTTATCGTAGAATTCGCCAGCAATATTAGAAGCAGTCTTTTTAAACTCTTTTAATTCAGCATTAAGAGTAGAAAGTGTTTCTTTGTCTTTATTTTTCTTAGCTTCATTAATCTTAGAACGGAGTTTACCAGAATGAACATTGTAGTACATTGCGATGAATTCTCTTCTAGTATCTAAGCGAGAATCAGTGGTGGCCATTAACAAAGTTAATGCTTGCCTTTGTCCACCTGACATAAGACCAACTTTTTGAGACATTCTATCTTCTAAGCCAAGATCGAATTCTTTTAATAATTTCTTGTAATAAAGTT
>CAMYZF010000015.1 GCA_947303755.1 uncultured Erysipelotrichaceae bacterium
TATCAACCCATTTTTGAGCGGCCATCGCTTGTGTTTCAACACAAAGATTAACTAAACCTTCAGTATCTTTTAAAACACCATCAGTAGAACCAATTACTTCGTTTTTAACTGGCTCAAGATATTGATTGTAAATATTGTAGACTTTTTGAACTTCCGGATGATCAACCAAACCTTCGACGGCGTATGGCGCACTATTAACTTCACAAACAACGCAATCGACAGCCTTGCTTGTTTTATTTAGCGATAATCTAGCGTGAGCAATTCCTTTACCCATATTTTTTGTTTCAAGATAAGGAATTTCGCTAACTTTCTTTGATTCGCTGTTATGAGTGTGTCCGCCGAAAACAGCGTCAATTCCCGAAGCTTTTGTAATTCCGATGTTAGCCAAATCATTGATATCTCTATGTGAAGACCAAACAACAACATCGCAGTGTTCATCGTTTTTAAGTCTTTGAGCTTCGGCGGTAACTATTGGCACCTCAGATCTAAATTCAAGACCTGCAACAAGTGATTTCATAATAGATTTATTTGAATTATCGCCAAGGGTTCCAATAATGCCAACTTTATAACCATTTCTTTCAATGATCGTGGATGGTTTTAAGAAATCTAATAATTGACCAGTTGCCTTATCGAAAACATTTGCGCCTAAGTAAGGAATCTTATAATCATTAACGGAAAGTTGAGAATTCTTTCTAAGCCAGTCGATGCCCCAATCAAACTCATGGTTTCCAAGCGTCATTGCTTCAAAACCCATGATATTCATTCCATAGTTGACTAAATATCCATACGTAAGATTGGATTCGGCACTGCCTTGGAACATATCACCACTTGAAAGAACAATTGTACCTCCTGGATTGTTCGCTCTTTTTTTGGAGAAATAATCGGCCATCTTAGCTAAACCAATGGTTTTATCATCTACTGAGTAATTAACTGCACCATGGAAGTCGCTGACTTCATAGAAGTCGAAATAAACGTTTTCAGCATCTTCATTAATTACACCGCCAAGTGGATCTTTAGTTAATTCGCCAACAGCGATGTTATCGACATCTAATGCTGGAACGGAGTGATCAAAATCGATATCTCCTTTTTTACCACAACTAATTAGAAGTGGAATCGTAACTAAGGAAATAATATATTTTCTTACTTTCATAAATTTACCTCTATCTATTAGATTAAGAAATTTTCTTTGCAATTGCAAACAACATATCCACCGCGGTTATAAACATCTTCGCGGTTATAACGAATTGGGTTTCCATCAAATTTAAGGATTAAGCCACCAGCTTCTTCAACGATAGCCTGCATCGCACAGGTATCCCATTCTTTAGTATTAGAAGAGAAGCGATAAGACATTTCAGCGTCACCTTTTGCGATTACACAACCTTTGATTGAAGCACCAACAATTTTTTGATGTTTGATGCGGTCTAAATGTTTCTTTATCATCGCTTGTTCGTCTGCATTTGAGTGAAATCTAGACACTAGCGTTGTGATATCGTTTGTCTTAGAATTGCAATGAATTCTTTGAGTTTTACCGTCCTTAACGTAGAATGCTCCTTTGCCCTTTGAAGCATAATAAATCTCACCTGTAACAGGAATAATAATGACGCCTAAAACTGTTTCGTGTTTATATGCTAAACCAATGTTAACTGTGTATTCACCACTATGAGCAACAAATTCTTTAGTGCCATCGATTGGATCGACAATCCAAACATAGTCATTATTTAGCCTAGACTTATCATCAACAGATTCTTCGGTTAGTAAAGCGTAATGAGGAAAATGCTCATGTAAATATTCTCTAATTATTTTATCTGCAGCCTTGTCAGCTTTAGTGACAGGCGAATTGTCTTCTTTAATTTCAACACCGAGTTCATTAGAGTTATAAATCTCTAAGATGGTGGGAATGGTTTTTTTAGCAGCTTCCAACGCTACTTCAAGTTCTTTTTCAAACATTATTCAAAGTGACCTGTTTCAGCTAATTTATCCAAATCGGCAACGACTTGTTCACATAGTGAGAAATCGTTTTGTTTTTCGAATC
The DNA here is from genome assembly GCA_947303755.1 of uncultured Erysipelotrichaceae bacterium. Classification (GTDB taxonomy): domain Bacteria; phylum Bacillota_I; class Bacilli_A; order RFN20; family CAG-826; genus Fiminaster. Next base: position 2,033 of record CAMYZF010000015.1, read on the forward strand.
TTGCACCAGCAGCTTGTTTATGTCCGCCGCCACCATATTTAAGAGCAACTTTTTGGACATTAAGACCAGCTGATCTAAATTCAATTCGAATTTGTCCTTCTGGACTTCTAGTAAATAAACACCAGATTGGACAGCCAACAATATTTCCTAAGACGTTAACGTTTTTGGAGACTTGTTCATACTTAAGTCCGTATTGTTCGTAATCCGCTACATCCATAAAGCAATACACAACGTTGTGTTTTGTCTTTTTAAATTTAGTGACAACCAGGGCCTGGTATTTCACAAACGCTTCTTCGGATTGATAAAGAATTGAGAAGATTGATTTAGGCTCAATTCCTAATTCATAAAGCTTAGAAACGATGTAATGTGTCTTTGCATTTGTAGGAGCGTATCTAAATCTTCCAGAGTCAGTGCAAATACCTAAATACATTAGTTCTGCCGCTAATTTTGAGATTTTCCAATGATAGGCTAAAGCCATTTCAGCAATCATCTGAGCGCAGGCAATCGAGTCATTATCAACCCACTTAACTCCAATAAATGGTTTGCCTTCAATATGGTGATCGATCTTACAAATTTGTTTAGCAAGTCTAATTCTTGGCTCACTAATTCTTTCGACTTCAGAACAGTCGCAAATAATTGCTAAGGATTCTTTGATTTTCTCATCGCTAACTTCATCGTATTTAGTTAAACGATCATAAAGTTTTTCACTTCCAAAACCTAAGGCGTATACTTCTTTGCCTTTGAAGTTATCTTTTATAAGTTCACGTAATGCTAAAGAAGATCCATAACAGTCTGGGTCTGGATTAATATGTCCATATAAGGTTATAACCTTATATTTCTTTATTAGTTTATAAATTTCTTTAATCGATTTGTTGATCATTAAAAATCCTCATCATCGTCTTCGGCATCTTTATTAGGAGTATCGAAGTCGAGATCATCGCTTTCTCGCTCATTATCATCTTCATCTTCTTCGCCTAATTCTTGACGGAGCAATTCTTTTTCTTCTTCATCTGCCTCATCATCGTCTTCTTCATCGTAATCAACATCCTTTTCATGAAGTTCGGAGAAAGAATGGCGATCAGATAAATCCCACATCTTATCAATTAAAGCAAAGCGAGAATCATCTGCGAGAGATGTATATAGTTTTGACATCTTAACTTTCATGGCGTCTTGATCTAATTCAAGACCGCTTAATTTAAGAGTCTTTTCAAATAATTCTTTAAATGTTAAAGGTTTCTTACTGCTACTTAAGACATCGTAAGCATATTCAATAAATGGTTTGTTTGACATAATGAAAATCCTTTCCTACATTTTATCTGGAGCAGACACTCCAAGAACGCTTAAAGCGTTTTTCATAACAATTTGACTGGCTTTCATTAAAGCAAGTCTTGAAGAAGTGACATCTAAATGGTCACGATCTATAACACGACATTCACTGTAGAAACCGTGAATAGCGGCTGCTAAAGATTGGATGTACGTAGCTACCATGTGTGGGGCTCTTTTTGGAGCACTGATTTCAATAAGTTTTGGAAATTCGATTAAAAGTTTTAAAAGATCCATTTCTTTCTTCTCTTTTAATAAAGGTGCGTCTAGATCAATTTTGATGTCTTTAGCAGTTTCTAAAACTTTCGAAATACGTGCGTGAGCGTATTGAGCGTAATATACAGGATTATTAGAAGATTGTTCACTCGCTAAATTAAGATCGAAGTCTAAATGAGAGGAAGCGGCACGAGAAACAAAGAAGTATCTAGTCGCATCAACACCGACTTCTTCACAGAGTTCTCTTAAAGAAACACCGGTTCCGGTACGCTTAGACATCTTAACTTCTTCACCGTCTTTAATTAGACGCACGACTTGAACAAGTTCAACTTCTAAAACGTCTTTAGAATAACCTTGCATCATCAAAGCCGATTTCATACGGTTGATATAACCATGATGATCTGCTCCTAGAACGTCAATTAATTGGTCGTAGCCTCTACTTAATTTAATTAAGTGATAAGCGATATCTGGCATTAAATATGTAAATGAGCCATCTGATTTAATAACCGCTCTATCTTTATCGTCCAAGAAATCGGTTGTTCTTAAGAAGGTTGCGCCATCTTGAATATATGAATATTTAGAGAATTTGTTTTTCAACACATCTTCAACATGATGATCTTTTCTAACATCTGTTTCAAAAGAATAAATATCAAACTTGGTTCTAAATAACTCTAAATCTTTTTCGATCTTTTTAAGTTCGGCTTTCATACCGTATTCGGTAAGATGGGCTAAACATTTAGCATCACCAACTTTGTAGTCCTTGCCAAATTCTTTATCATATTGCTTTGCAATATCAATAATGTCGTTTGCGTGATAAGAATCATCTGGAAGTTCAATCTTTTCTCCGTGTAATTGTCTTAAACGAATATCTAAAGATAAACCAAGGGTTCTGATTTGGTTACCAGCATTATTGACATAGAATTCGCGGGTAACATCATAGCCAGCAAATTCGTATAGTCTACAGATAGAATCACCAACAGCAGCACATCGAGCGTGGCCTAAATGCAAATCGCCTGTTGGATTAGCAGAAACGAATTCCACATTAATCTTTTTGTGCTTATCTTCACCGTGACCATACTTATCGCCTTCTAAAATAATCTTTTTAACGATGGAATTAATCGCATCGTTTTTGATAAAGAAGTTGATAAAACCAGGACCAGCAATTTCGATGTGGTCGATCTCAGACATATCAAGATTGCCTTTTAAGAAGTTCGCTAATTCGATTGGTTTCTTACCTAATCTTGAAGCATATTTTAAAGCAACGTTAGTCGCGTAATCTCCATGTTCAGGTGAACGGGAGTTTTCAATAACGATGTCTTGCTCGCTTAAAGAAACATTAAGTTTCTTAAATGCGTCAATTATCTTATTTTTTAGACTATTTTCAATACTCATAGCACATTATTATACGTATATAGGTATATGCGTGCAACCTTATTTTTGGATTAGCATTACAACGCATTGGGAACGAATCGCTTCGCCTTTACCAATTGCTCCTACTTTGTTAAACGACATTGCCTTGATAGAAACATTATCGACACTGGTCTCTAATAGCGAGGCAATATTCTTTCGCATCTCTTCTCTAATTGGGGAGATTTTTACCACAGCAGAAGTGATTTGAATATCGATATTATTCACGGCAAATCCCCGTTCTTTCATTAATTTGATGGTCTCTTTGACTAGGATAGAAGAAGCAATATCTTTGTATTTTGGATCACTGTCTGGGAAGTGGGTTCCAAGGTCTCCTAAAGCTAAAGCACCTAGGATAGATTCGGCAACTGTATGAAGCACAACATCGGCGTCACTATGACCAAATAAACCGACCTTAGAAGGAACGTTAATGCCTCCTAAAACCATCTTGCGGTTTTCAACAACTGGATGGATATCTTCACTAAAACCAATTCGATACATATTCTTCTCCTTACACATTAAATCTAAAGAAGACGACATCTCCGTCTTTCATTTCGTAAGTCTTACCTTCCATACGAAGTTTTCCGGCTTCTTTCAAAGCTTGTTCTGTTTTGTACTCATGAATGTCTTCATAGGAATAGATTTCCGCTTTAATAAAGCCTTTTTCAAAATCGCTATGGATGATGCCAGCACACTGAGGTGCTAACATGCCGTTTGTAAATGTCCAGGCGCGGCATTCATCTTCACCAACTGTAAAGAAAGTGGATAAATTTAATAATTTATAAACAGTTTTTATAACTTTATCTAATCCAGATTCAGAAGCGCCTAAAGATTTCAAAAATTCCATTCTTTCTTCTAAAGGAAGAGAAGATAATTCATATTCAATTTCACAAGATATTGGAATGACTTGGGAATTCTCCGCTTTAGCGATCTCTTTAACAACATTTAAATATTTGCAGTTATCTAAATCCATATAATCAGCATCAGAAACGTTAGCGACATAGATAATTGGTTTCAAAGTTAAAAGATGGTAATTCTTAAAAGCGTATTCATAGTCTTCTTTCTTTAAAGAAAGTTTTCTGGCAGGTTCGCCTTGAGAAAGGATTTCTTGTAAAGGCACAAGAATCGACATTTCATAAATTGATTCTTTGTCTTTTTGAACTCTAGCTTTATTACCCACTGCGGCGATACGTTTTTCAACAGTCGCGAGGTCTGCCATCGCTAGTTCAAGATTAATAGTTTCAATATCGCGTCTAGGATCAACGCTTTCTTCAACGTGAATAATTTCATTAGAATCGAAGCAGCGGACAACTTCGACTATCGCGTCACATTCACGAATGTGACCTAAGAATTGGTTGCCTAAACCTTCACCTTTAGAGGCGCCTTTAACTAAGCCAGCGATGTCATAGAATTCAAAAGTCGCCGCAATCGTGCGTTTTGGATTAAATAATTTAGAGAGGAAATCTAATCTTTCATCAGGAACATTAACCACACCTGTATTTGGAGAAATTGTTGCAAACGGATAGTTCGCAGCTTCGACATGCGAATTGGTAATCGCATTAAATAAGGTGGATTTGCCAACATTTGGTAGACCGACTATTCCTGCTTTAAGTGACATAACTTCCTCCAATAATTTTTACTATATTATAGTAGTTAATTTTTTTAAGTAAAGAAAAAAGCCTAGACAGGCTTTTAAACAACGACATTAACTACCGAACGACTAGTTTATTTTTTTAACGTTCGAGGCTCTTAGTCCTTTTTCAGTTTCTATTAAATCGAACTCAACTTCTGCACCGACTTCAATATCCTTGAAACCTTCCATGACTAATTCCGAATAATGGAAGAACACGTCTTTATCATCACCGGCCTTGATAAATCCGAACCCTTTATTCTTGTTGAACCTAATAACTTTACCTTTCATAATCGGCCTTTCTTAGTGACAAGTCACTATCGAAGCAAACATTCAAGGGTGAAGTATTTAGATTTTTGTGATGGTAATTTCTCCTCCCGTATCTAAACATTCACCAATATCAATTCTGTAACCAACTTCGTTTCCGTTATTGAATCGAGAACCATTCGGGAAAAATTCCGAAGTCGCAACAAAGGACGATCCTTGCTTAAACAAAGTTTTGTTCGAAGCAAAAGAACCGGTTTTGAATGTATTGATTCCATTAGATTCTAACAAATGAACGTATTTATAATCAATTGCTTTTTGTTGTCCTAAGAAAGAACCCAAATAGCTTCTTGAAGGTGAATTAGACGCTCCAACGGTGAAATAACCTTCAGATGGTAAGTCATTGACATAACCTTTAGCGGTCCCCCTAATCTCAAGTTCCACTAAGCGTGAATCTATATGATAGATTCTAAACCCATTTGTATTATACATTCTTGAGGCTTTGGTACCAGCATTTGGTTTATACGATTCGTGGGCGTCCAAATCGTTCATTCCTTGTGGAGTGTAATATTCAATGATTAAATACTCGTCCATCGAATTTTCATTCCAGGAATCGTTAATGATAATTGAATCGCCATACAAAGCGGAGGATCTTAATTTTAATTTTACTGATGAATTAGTTTTCACGTAGTATGGGTCCGCCCATCCTAAAGCAAATTTGGAATAGATGTTCTCGTCTCCAATGTTATAAGAATGCATTTCAAGACCGCCGCTTGGATCAAATTTTTGATCTGAATCATATTGGTAATAATCGTCTAGTCCTAATAAGTGTCCGGTCTCATGGATTGCTGTATGGGAGTCAATTCCAGCTCCGTATGCGGCGTAATTAGAGCCAGAGAAGAAATAATATGACATCCAAAGATATGCATTAGCGGTAGGAACTTCTTTTGATGGTTCGTTATTAGACCAATAAACCCAAGCCCAATAACCATTATCAGGATTAATTCCGTTAGGATAAACAAATACAACCGAATCGATATAACCATCCCCGTCGGTATCATATTTTTTCTTCAATTCGTCATAATCAGAAGAATTGGTGAAATATTCAACGACCACTTCATCAGGAGCAGGACTGCCATCTGATAAATGTTGAGAGGCTTCAAGATGGCTCATAGGAATATCTAAAACAGGCGCGACTTCACCTTTAATATGAAGTTGCTTGTAACTTGATTCTTCATAATATGAAGCAACAGATTGCCAACTTGTTTCAGAGGCTTTACCAAAGAAGCCTCTTCTAATGACTTCCAATTTAACGTCGGTCCAAGAAGTGCTTTTAAATTGAACGGGGACCACTAAAAGGTAACTGTCACCTTTGCTTGGTAAACCATACTGATCTGTAGTCTTTTTAACATCTTGCAAGTTATATGCAAATTCACTGTATTTTTTGTATCCATCTCCCTCATCAGGTTGGAATGGATCAACAGGGGTAGGCTCAGTAGGAGTGTAATCGGTAACTCTAGTGCCGCCCCAAGTACAACCACAAAGAACTAGACTTAATAAAGGAATAGAGAATAGTAACGACTTTTTCATCGTTATTAGATTAACAAGGATATTTGCTTTAAGCAATACCTTTTCTAGTTTTGGAAGTTAGTGTTATCACTAAAACCGTTGAGGTTATAAAAGGCAGAACAATCGAAAATAAGAAGACGATTAAAATAGGTAAAATGTTCAAAGAATATGATAAAGAAGCATGCAAGAGATCTCCTAAAGCTTTGGAGATAACGAAATCCGCTACCACCAACTCAACAGCGGATAAGGCAAAAGCGATTAACCCTTGAATAACAGACTGATAGACAAATATTGAATTAATGTCTTTCCGCTTAATTCCAATTACATTAAATAAATAAATTTCTTGTTTGCTTTCCAAAACATTCAGTAGAACGACTGTTCCCAGAAGGAAAATAGATATTAAGGAAGACAAAATAGAAAATCCAATCAATATCGCATTCGCGTACCTCAATGTAGACTCAACACTTTTAGATAGTTCGTTAACTGGCGAAGAAAAATTATATTCTCTAAACGTATTTGAAAACTTTTGAATGATTTTGGAAGAATCAACATTTTCATCAAGTTCAATCACGCCGGATTTAGGAATAAGGCTAAAACTTGAAACCCCTAATTTATCCCTAAAAAATGAGATGGTCCACATTGAATTATGATAAAGATAGTTTTGGTCTTCTTCGACCACTCCAACAATAACAACTTTTTGAGTTCGATACTCCTTGACCAAACTTTCGTCTTCAGAAAGATATTCATTAATTTCCCCTGCAATATAAAGGTATTTTCCAATTCCAATTCCAGTTGGATCGATACTTTTGACTAGCCCTTTCGAGACTACAATTTCATTATTATTTACAGGTTTTCTTCCCTCGACTAGCTTATCAAATTTTGTGGAAAATCTAAGACCTCCACTTATGCCATTTAAGAAGTTTCCTTGCGCCACTCCTTCAGGCAAATCGATCTGAATATTTGTCTCTTTATCTAACTGGGTATCCGCATCAACAGATTGATATATTTTCTCTTCGTCTAATGAGACAAAAACATTCTTTGCAAACCCACTAAGCAAATTAGAAGCGTAACTTGCATATCCAAAATCTGAATTGAAATAATAATCCTTTATTGAGCTTTCGCTATCAGACATTAATTTCAAACAATTTGGATTTATCCCGTTTTTATCAACCATGTATGCGATGAGGCGTTTTTCTTTACACACTTCGTTTTCTCTACAGAGTAGAGGATGATAACTTGAACTAGTTCTTTCAAAAACAAAATCTTGAAGGTCTTCTTCGTAAAATGCAACATCAAGAAAATCACTTGGATCAGTATACGTTTCTAGATAATAAAGTTTAGACATCTCCCAAGGATAGTAATGCTCATTGTCGTCGTCGCTTGGTAATCGCATCATTTCTTCAAAAACGACTTCATTCCAAAGGTTATTGGTGTGATAAAAGATCGGTCGATACGTTTCGGTCACGGCTCTCACTTCGAATAATTGTTCATCATCATATTGCCAGTCGCTATTTTCTACAGACAAAGTTATAAATAAGCCGTGTTCATGAATAAAATGGCCTAAAGACGAAAAGTTTCTAAGAATTTGAAGCTGAAAGCAAAGGTTAGTCATATCTTGATAAGTTAGGCCAAGCACGATTTGGTCATTTTCAAGATGCGAAACAGAATATGGGTATAGAACCATGTCCTGATTATCTAAACTCTTAAAATCATTGATTGTTCTAGTGGAGTAGTAAGGTAAATCGATCTTGTAGGCTGTTGAAGATACATAAAAATCATTTCTATCTTTAAAGAAGTTTTCGAAATTTACCAGATAAGAAGTTCCAACATTTTTTATGTAGTAACTATATTTGTTTCGAATGTTTTCGACTTTGTTAAGAGGTGCTGCATAAGCATTAGTGAAAGAATTTTGAGATTCTTGCTTTAACGAGACCACAATTTGGTTTCCATTTATAAGTGAAGAAAAGGCTTCTTTAATCTTATTAGAAACACTAGTGGCGAGTATTATCGATAAACCAATTCCAGTTAAAGATAAAGATAAAATGCCATTAGTGATTAGGCTTCGATATTTTTTCTCTTTTATCTTTTGAAAAGAGTGTTTAATTTTAAACGAAGTAGTTAAACCAGCTTTAGAAATTTTGTTGTTATTATTTAGCAAATTTGTTGAGGCTATTTCATCACAATCTTTTTGAATCCTGACAACTAATTTTTCATTCTCTATTTGGAGTATTTGATTGGCAATTTTACTCACACCTTCTATATCGTGAGAAGCGATAATTATTAGGGAATTGCACGATATTTTCTTTAAAATAGCATAGATTTGTTCACTGTTTTTTTCGTCGAGCGCCCCAGTAGGTTCATCGCACAAAATTACCTTTGGGGAATTGACCATTGCTCTAGCGATTGCGACTCTTTGTTTTTCCCCTCCAGATAGCTTGTTAACAGGTTGTTTTTTAAGTTTAGAAATTCCTAATAAAGAGGTTAGTTCGTTGATCTTTCTAGATTTAATTTTCTTAATTGAATTAGATGTTGAATCAAAGGGCAACAAGATATTTGTTTCGACATTATCTAAGTTAAGTAAAGAAAAGTTTTGAAAGACGTATCCAATATTGTGAATTCGATAATCACAAAGATCGTTTTGATTGAATGTTTTAAGGCTTATTCCATCGATAGTTATCTCGCCCTGATAAGCAAAATCTAAACCCGCGATTGCATTTAGTAATGTGGTCTTTCCACTACCAGAGTCTCCAACGATAGCGACAATTCCTTTTCTTGGTAACGAAAAAGATACGTCACTTAAAATTACTCTATCACCAAATCTTTTTGTGAATCCTTTGATCTCTATCATTATTCATCCCTCAATTCATCGCTTAAAGAAATGTGCCTGTAAATAAACATTGGCACCAAAGTGAATATGGTGGAAAAGACAAAAGCCACTAAGCTAACTAAGGCTAACAAACCAAACGGAATATTAAGAAAACTTAACCAAGGAATGGTTATTAAATTTGATAGAGAAAAACTGTTTTCAATAATGCTATTTAATATGGTTTGACTAAGCATTGAAATCAATACCGAAAAAACCAACGAAATAAAAATAACAATGTAATTCTCGGATAAATATATGCTTTGGATTGAATAATGCCTCGCTCCAAGACACGTCAAAATTGCACTACTCTTTTTGTTTTCAATAAAGGTTGATAAGGAAATCATTCCAAGTATAAAATTGACCCCTAGAAAAGCTATAATGACAAATACAAATAAGGTGGTTGAAAAAGAAGAAATAAACGTCTTGTATGATTGTTGAATTTCATAAGCTTTAGATTCAATTTGGAAACTGGAATTTTCATCTTTTAAATCTTTAATTTTGTTAAAGAAAGAATTTGTAGAGTCTATCGATGTTAGAAAGATGTCGACTGAGTAATTAGAAGCCACATCATCCTCTTTCGCATTTTCAATGTAATCAAGACAATTTATTGGCTTATGAGTTTGAGTAGATATATTTTCTAAATAAGAAACGCTTAATTCTTTTTTAACCGCCGGGTAGGAATAATAAATCTTGGGAGTATTTAAAAATGAAAACTCTTTTACCACACCGCATATTCTTAAATCGAAAGAATAAGAATATTCATCTTTGATGAATGGTTCATCGTAATCGCCAGTAGGATAACTTATTAAAGTAGAATTTGAGATATTTATGTAATCATCAATTATATCGTCATTATTTCTTCTGAGGACTTTAACAAATTCTTCGTTTACTATTACGTCAGTCAATAATTCGGTTCCAACATTTCCAGAGACAAGTAAATCCTTACCATAATCATTTAATGCAATGTCATAAAGAGGAATCATTTGAAAATTCTCAATTACGCGATTTTCATATGTTGCATATGGATAAGGAGAAAAGAAATAAGACAAATCTGGTTCAACAACAAGATTATCAAAATCCTCTAATTGTTTTTCGATAGTATCCAAAGAAGGGCGAACAGATTTTTCATAAGACAAAGGGGAATTCTCAATTTCGAAAAAAGTTGTCTCCGATGCACTAGCGTGTAGCACTTCCAAATTATTCTTCAGCGCGTTGTCTTGAGAAACTTGGCTACCACTATAAAATCCAAATGATAGAAAGATAGAAGCGAACCCGAAAACACAAGAACAAATCGAGAACAGATTTTTCTTTAAATTTTGTTTAAGGTTTAACTTTGTGAAAAGGCCAACCCATTTGCTTGAATACTTTGTTTTAACTAACTTTGTTTCTAAGTTCTCGCTTTTATTAATCAACTCATCGGATATGACTTGACCATCTTTTAGAGTGATTATTCGATCAGAATATTTTTGGACAAGTTTTTTATTATGAGAAACATGAATTATTAATATATCTTTCGAAAGTTTAGCCAGGATTTGCATTATATTTTGTGAATTTTCTTCGTCTAATGCACCAGTAGGTTCATCACACAAAATCACTTTTGGAGAGGTGATTAATGCTCTAATAATTGCGACTCTTTGCTTTTCACCTCCGGACAGTAATTTAACTATTTGATTCGTTAAATAATTCAAAGAAAATTCATCTAAATATTTCTGTGCTTTTTTGTTTGTGTCATTTCGACTTTCACCTCTCATTAGAAGAGGAAGAATTATGTTTTCTTTCACACTTAATTCTTCAAACAAATTGTAATGTTGAAAAATCATCGAAATATCTTTGAGGTGATATTTAGAAAATTTCTTGTCGCTGAGCTTAGTGATGTCTTCATTATTAAACCTTAATTTTCCAGAAGACGGCCTCTCAATTCCTAAAAGAATATTCAATAAAGTGGATTTTCCTGATCCGGATTTACCTACGATTGAAACAAGGCCTTTTGAATTAAAAGAAAGAGTTACATCTTTTAATGCAAAAAAGTCTCCCTCGTGAGTTTTATATTTTTTCGAAATTTTGTCTAATAAAAATATTGGCATCACTAACTACTTACGCGGTTATAGCCAATATTTTTTGAGAAATTAATTTTTATCTCTGATAACTTTTTTAAATCTTCTATTAAAGTTGTCTCTAGAAATTATGATTATATTTCCGCATCCAAGACACTTAATTTTAAGGTCTGCACCAACTCGGACAATTTCAAAAAGCTTAGACTTAGAAACGCAAGGGTGAGGTTTCTTAAGTTCAACAATATCTCCAAGTTGATAATCGAATGTTTTCATTATTCGTCTTCCATTTTGACTGCTGCCGGAACTTTTGGAAGTCCTGGCATAGTCATAACTTTACCAGTTAAGGCTACGATGAAGTTTGCTCCTGCGGATAATTTAACTTCACGGATATGGATGGTTGAACCAATAGGTGCACCAAAGATTTTTGGATCATCAGTAATTGAAAGAGGAGTTTTAGCCATACAGACAGCGGTCTTACCATAACCCATCTTTTCATATTTAGCGATTTGTTCTAAGGCAGTATCAGAGAATTCAACATTACCTGCGCGATAGATTTCTTTAGAAATAATCTTAATCTTTTCAGCGATAGGGAGTTCGTAGTCGTATAACTTATGGTAATGAGATTTATGCTCTTCGAGCATCTTTGATACTTTAGAGGCTAAATCAGTAGAGCCATCTCCACCTTTTAAGAAGCCATCAACAAAACTAACTTCGTATTTATTGTCTTCACACCATTTGGTTAAGACATCAATTTCTTCTTGAGTGTCATCGGCAAAATGGTTGATCGCCACGACAACTGGAACGCCATATTTTTGGATATTCTCTAAATGTAGCTTCAAGTTAGCAATACCTTTCTTTAAAGCTTCAATATTTGGTTCTTTTAAATCTTCAAAAGCAACGCCACCGTGTTCTTTTAAGGCTCTAATTGTTGCGACCATAACAACACCATCTGGTTTCAAACCAGCGGTTGGGCAACAAATATCCATAAACTTTTCAGCGCCTAAGTCTGCACCGAAGCCAGCCTCAGTAACAACGACATCACCAAGCTTTAAACACAGTTTCAAGGCAATAATGGAGTTACAACCATGAGCGATATTTGCAAATGGTCCACCATGTACTACGACTGGATTATTTTCAACAGTTTGAACTAGGTTTGGTTTAAGAGCTTCTCTCATGAGCTTCATAATCGCGTTTGAAATTCGAAGTTCTTTTAAATAAACTGGTTTATCATCAAATGTATAAGCAACAATTATATTGTTAACTCTATTTCTAAAATCTTGTTCGTCCTTTGCTAAACACATAATCGCCATCATTTCAGAGGCAACTGTGATGACAAAGGAATCATGACGAGGAGTTCCTTTCTTCTCGTCTTGCATGACGGTCACACTTCGTAAAGCGCGGTCATTCATATCTAAAGCACGTGTCCAAACAATCTTACTTGGATCGATATTTAATTCATTTCCTTGGAAGATGTGGTTATCGATAACGGCAGAAATCAAGTTGATGGAACTTGTTAACGCGTGCATATCACCTGTGAAATGGAGGTTAATATCTTCTTTTGGTTCAATTGAGGCAAGTCCACCACCAGTTGCACCACCTTTAAGACCAAAGACAGGACCCATTGATGGCTCACGTAGCGCAAGCATGCAATTTACCTTGTTTTTAGCGAATCCTTCGCATAAAGCGATGGACATAGTGGTTTTACCTTCGCCAGTCTTTGTTGGCGTAATAGCGGTCACTAAAACGAGCTTACCGTTACTCTTATCTTTGTATTTGTCCAATATTGATAAATCAATCTTGGCTTTATACTTACCATAAAAATCAACGTAGTCAGCATCGATGCCGGCTTTTTTAGCAATCTTATCAATTGTTTCCATCATGGCTTTATCCTCCAATAATAAATTTAGCGATTTCTAATCCTGCACAAGAAGGAACCATCATCATTGATCCAGGTTCTTTGGAAACGATTAATGGTCCTTCACTAGAGAAGACAACATTTATTTTACCTAAATCAAGATTTAGCTGTCGACACTCATAACGTAATTTTCTCGCAAGTGGATCGCCTTCTGTTTTATTTAGTTTTGTAATTTTAACTTTGCTTGGATCAATTCTATTACCCATACCTAAGCAAGAGATTAATGGAATGTTGTTCGCTAATGCGTAGGAGATAATCGCAAGTTTACCTTCGACAAAATCAATCGCATCAACTACATAATCAACCTTCTTATCAAAATCGTTAAAGAAATCTTTAGTAATCTTCTTTGAAATAATTTCAATTTTAGCATCCGGATTAATTGAAAGAATTCTTTGTTTTGCGACATCGGTTTTTGCTTTTCCAACATCAGCAAAAGTGTAGAGAATTTGGCGATTCAAATTTGACTCATCAACAGTGTCAAAATCCACTAGAATAAAGTGTTTAAATCCAGACCTCGCAAGTGCTTCTAAGGCAGTACCACCAACACCCCCTAAACCGCACAATAAAATTACCTTATTTTCAAAAGATTTAACCTTATCTTTTCCAAGTAATTTTATTGAACGATCTAAGAACTTACCCATTTATTTTCTCCAACAAATCTTGGTTATCTTTGTAATATGTAATTGGGAATTGATGTCTAACAAACGTAAGTTGTCGTTTAGCATAATTCCTGGAATTTTTCTTTATCAATTCCTTGGCGTCCTCGAGTGGATATTCACCCTCTAACGCAACGATAATTTCCTTATATCCAATAGCCTGTAAAGCGTGTGGTTTATCACCATATTTTTTGTAAAGATTTTTGACTTCGTTTTCGAGTCCTAATTCATACATCAAATCAACACGTTTATTGATGCGAGAATAAAGTTCATCTCTATTGATTTCACGGACAAAGAATTTGACGTCATAAATTGGTTTATGTTCTTGCTTATCCACTAAGGAAGATTTGGTTTCACCACTAGATAGATAAATCTCGATTGCTCTAAGAACTCTCTTTCGATTGTTCATATGAATTATCTCTGCTTGCTTTGGATCAATCTTTCTAAGTTCATCATGAAGGGTGCGGTTATCCATAGCTTCATATTTGGACATATCAACTTTCTTATTCTCTTTAAAGTCATAGTCATATAAAGCAGAACGGATGTATAAACCAGAACCACCTACGATAATGATATTCTTTCCTGTGGAAAGTAGTTCATCAATCTTGTTTCTTAAGTTAATTTGATATTCAGCGATTGAATAATCATGATTAACATCAACAAAAGAATAAAGGTGATGTGGAACTTCTTTGAAGTATTCTTTGGGAGGTTTCGCTACACCGATTTCCATTTCTTTGTAGCATTGAAAAGCATCACCATTGATGATTTCAGCATTTATCTTTTTAGCAATAGCTAAAGCAGTATCAGATTTTCCTAGGCAAGTTGGGCCTGTAATAACAATAATCATGAGATTATTTTAACTTAGGAAGTCGCGTATATCTATAAGTAATGAATTAACTTCCTTTTTAATTAAATTAAAATTTTGGACAATTGGGTTATTTTCTAACTCACTAGAATACTTTTCGTATAATTCTTTCTCTTTAAAATAAATCTCATCATTATTCTTGTTTTGACACATTAACTTTTGATGTTCTTGAGCTTTCTTTTCTAAGTTAAGAATATCTTCATCACTTTCAATAATCTTTTTCAAACGAAAATATTCTTTAACGCATTCTTCGTTTAAGATTTCATCGTTAACTTTGTTAAGTAACTCTTCTAGATTATTCACTTACGATTTCTCCATTTAAGAAATAGAGATGTGATTCGGTAATTCTTATATTAATAATTTGACCAATTAATTTTGGGTCACCTTTGAAATGGACTAATTTATTATGTTCAGTATATCCAGAAAGCATTTCTTTATTCTTTTCAGATATTGATTCAACAAGCACTGGGAAAGTTTTGCCTACAAGTGTTTTATTGATCGGTTCAATAACTTCTGCAAGAGTATTCACTAATTCTTGGAATCTCTGATTCTTCTCTTTAGGAGTAACGTTATCCACGATTTTAGCAGCAGGCGTATTCTTTCTTGGAGAATAGATAAAAGTAAATGCTGACCAGTATTTAACTTCTTTAACAATCTTTAAAGTATCTAAAAATTGTTCATAGGTTTCATTTGGAAAACCAACAATAATATCGGTTGATAAAGCAACATTAGGGATCTTTTCTTTAATCTCTTTAACTAAGTTAAGATACTTTTCAGAAGTGTATCTTCTTCCCATGAGTTTAAGAATTTCATCATTACCAGATTGAACAGGAAGATGAATGTACTTCATGATGTTATCGTGTTTAGCAATCACATCGATCATCTCACTAGAGAAATCCCAAGGATGAGAAGTTAAAAATCTCACTCTAGGAATACCTAGCTTTGCTACTTCATCTAAAAGAAGTGCGAATGATGAACCATCTTTTAAGTCTTTACCATAGGCATTGACGTTTTGACCAAGCAAAGTTACTTCTTTATAACCAAGTTCTTTAAGTTCACGACACTCATCAAGAATATCTTTCATCTTACGGGAACGTTCTTTGCCTCTGGTGTATGGAACGATGCAGTATGTACAGAACTTATCGCAACCATAAGAAATATTAACGAACGCTTTAAAATTGGATTGTCTGACGCTTGGCAAATTTTCATGAATATCACCTGGTAAAGATTTGACATCCACCACTCTTAATTTCTTTAAAATAACTTCATTCAAAAGATCTAAAAGTTCGACGATATTATGAGTGCCAAAAATCAAATCGACATGAAGATAAGTTTTGTTGATATGTTCAATAACATGTTTTTGTTGAACCATGCAGCCACAGACTGCGACAACTCGATTTTTATTCTCGGCTTTGAAGGCTTTTAAATCGCCAATCTTACCGAATACTTTTTGTTCAGCATTCTCTCTAACCGCACAGGTATTCAAGATGACAACATCCGAATTATTCTCACTATTTCCTCGGCAAAAGCCGGCTTTTTCAAGAAGTCCCGCCATAATTTCTTCATCGCGGTAATTCGCTTGACAACCATAAGTATGAATGAAATATTTCTTACCTTTTGCATATTCTTTTAAAGTTTCTGGAACCTTAATCTCGTCATAAGAAAAAGAAAAGGAAACGTTCCTTCTTCTTTCTAATTCGGCTTCTGGAAATGACTTAAAAATAGTCTTTGCCATTACTTATCTCCAATGATTTTAATTGGGAATATTTCTAAACACTTTTTAGAGAATTCATCAACCTCAAGAATGACACCATTGACCATCTTGGTATCATTGGTATCTAAAACAAATCGATTAGTGTCTCCAAATAAGGTTTTATTGATAACTGAATTCTTTTCAAAACCTAAGACTCCGTTAGCGGCACCACACATTCCGACATCAGTAATAAACGCAGTTCCATTTGGAAGAATCTTCGCGTCATTTGTTTGTACGTGCGTATGCGTACCTAACACTGCACTTACTTGGCCATCAAAAGCATAACCAAAGCAAGCTTTCTCGCCGGTTGCTTCTGCATGGAAGTCAACGATGTGAATCGAGTCTTCGTTACTATTATCAATAAGTTCTTTTAAAGATGCATATGGTGAAGCGACTTCTTCTTTCATAAAAGCGGTACCTAAGACATTGGTGACTCTTATAAAAACACCGTTGACTTCAAAGACTGCACTACCGACACCACCAAAGTTATTTAACAAGTTAAGTGGTCTAACTAAGCAGG
>CAMYZF010000016.1 GCA_947303755.1 uncultured Erysipelotrichaceae bacterium
GTATCTTCAGATTGACCACCCCAATTAAGATCGGATGCTGAAATCTTCTCAAATTTAATGATGAACATCAAAGAGCTTTTACCTTTGTACGGAGCGAACAATGGTTTTGAATAATCGATATCGATAGTCATCATCTTCCCGTCTTCGTTGACTGAATAGACGATATTTTCTTCACCTTCTCCAGCAGGATCGTAGACGTTGTTTTCATAACGGCTGATTTCGATACCATCAACACCATTTGCCCAGATGTAGAACGCTCTTTGTTTGCCTACGGTCGAACCAGTGACGCCAGATTCATTGAAGTAATGAAGTCTAACTCTTTCTGGAGCGACGAATGGCTCATCATCGTCATCATCGTCATCGCCTCCAAGATGGAAATCAGGCTGATTATAGTCTTTGACTTCCACTTTCTCGCTATAAATAGCGGTGTCTTCACCAGCTTCATCGATCTTAGGTTTAAGACCAAGTGAAATTGGTAAGACCAAAGCGAGGACGAAAGAAGATGGTAGCAAAGTCATAATAACTTTTTTGACTTTTTTCATAAGCTATTCCTCTTTTCCTTGCAAATTTAGCTTGTAGCTAGATTTCAAACAACCAAGGCTTGGAAGTTTGAAAGTCCAGTTGATGTCGTCAACTATGCCAGGACAGTTGATACGAGCATTATCATCAAGACCAAGCAAATCTTGAAGTTGGAAGATCGTCATGAATGACGGAAGTTCCAAAATATATCTAAACACGGAGTCAAACAAATCAGCTTTGTCTCCGAATTTATTCTTAAGGAATTTAATATTTTCTTCTGGAAGAGTTTTAAGCCAACCTCTGAGGGTTTGGTTATCATGTGTTCCAGGATAAACAATTGTTTTAGGTGTGGATTTCGCATTCACATCAAAGATGGTAAATTCCACGATGAACATACCAGGAAGATTGTATTTATCTCTAAGCTCAAGCACTGATGGGAAGAGATCGCCTAAATCTTCGGCGATTAATTTGATATTTGGATATTTCTTATAAAGGGCATCGAAGAAATCTTCTCTAGGACCGATTTCCCATTTGCCTCTTCTCGCATTTACATCTCCCGCCGGAATGACACAATATGTGTCAAACGCACGGAAATGATCTAGACGAAGAATATCACAGGTTTTCATGTATGAAGCAAGACGTTCCACTAAGAAATGGTAGTTATCTTCTTTCATCTTTTTAAAGTCATAAATTGGTGTGCCCCAAAGTTGTCCATCATCACTAAAAGCATCTGGTGGACAACCGCTCACCATCGTTGGGTTATATTTTTCATCCATTAAGAATTGATCTTTGTTCATAAGGCAATCCACAGAATCGATACCAACATAGAATGGGCAATCCGCGATAATAGTGATTCCACACTTCTTCGCGAACTTTCTGATCTTGTTCCATTGTCTAAAAGCAATAAATTGTTTGAATGAAAAATATTCAATCTCATCTTTGTAAGCTTTTGGAGCCCTACTACAATCAAAAAGTTTGAGATCTTTCTTTTTCCAAGTGTTCCAAGTTTGATAATTGTATTTCTTCCTTAAAGAAGTAAATAATGCGTAGCTTACTAACCATTTGTTTTCCTTTTTGAATTTGGAGTAGCCCCTAAATGGTTTCTTAATGAAATTCTTATATGCTTTATATAAGTATTCTTCCTTGAAGCCTAAGACAGCTTGATAATCAATCTTCTTGGCTTTTGGATTAAATAATCCGACATTATCAAGTAATCCTTCTCTAACAAGCTCATCTAGCGAGATATATCTTTCTTCTAACGCCATAGAGCAAGTAGACATATATGGAGAATTACCTGGACCGATTGGATTTAGAGGTAAAACTTGCCAATACTTAAAACCGCTATTAGATAGCCATCTAATAAATCTTAAGGATGAACGGCCAAAATCTCCCACGCCGTGGTGGCCTGGAAGAGAGCCTACTGGAAATAAAACCCCTAAATTATCTTTCATAATTATTTGCTGAAATAAACTTCATCTTCTCCGTAAAGAACTTTGATGTAGATGCTTTCAGAAGTGAAATCTTTAAGAACTTTGTAATGATCACCATCTGGAATGAAATAATTAGCCCAAAGGGTTGACTTTGATTTATCGTCTCCGCCAAATGACCACGGGTCAACAGTTACACCAGTCCAAGCCACACCATAAGACTCAGTGTCATCATCCCAAGATCCAAAATCAAAGAATTGGAACGTCTCACCCTTGCGGAAATAGGCGTTATGGATGCAATATTGCTGATATTCTTTTTCGCCTTCTTTAGTAGATTCACATCTAGAACCTACATAGTAGGTATTATTATTGAATTTGAAACCATAGCCCATATTTGGAGCGTTTTCTCTAGTCACTCTTTCGTAAGAAGCAATTTCACCGAAAACCGCGACTAAGATAGCACCGTTTTCATCTGGTACTTGCGTATAGATATGCTGAGTACCACTTAATAACCAGTATTTGAATTCAACATTATATTGAGTGGATTTAACCTTAGTTTTATCTGGTAAAACATCACCAGATTTACCACTTTTTTGTAAACCATGTTCTAAGTGAACCGCTTCGATATTGGTTCCCGGAGTTGGAACGATTTCACTTCCGACAGTTTCGTTTAAGACACCAAATTCGCCTAAATTAAGGTAATAAGTGACATCCTTACCAGGTTCAATTGGTGAAGGAGTATCAGTTGGTGCTTCAGTATTTGTTGGTGTGGATGGTTTTCCTTTTGGAGAGCCATCTTTGTTACGACCGTTATATTTAACGCAGCCCGTAAGAGAAACAACTGCTAATGGAAGAAGTAATGCTAATAAAGATTTTTTCATCGTTTTTTTCCTCCTTACATTGCTCTGTAGGCTCTTACAGAGTAAGGTCTACTACCAACATTATCACTGTCGGAATTCTTGGTGCCCTTAAAGAAGACTTTATCGACACCGATATTCACCGGAATGAAATCACCAGGAGTACCGACATTGATATAGGCATAAATTGTCTTGTCAGCGCTATGCGATTCTCTTGGGCTAGCAATGACTTCTAAGACATTGTCGCTATCGCCTTTCGCATTGAATTCGACTCTAGCATTAGCTGGGAATGCTTTCTTAATCTCAATGATATCTTTGTACCATTGAAGCATTGACCATTGATCATTCTTTTGGTCTTCCATTGATGGAAGGCCTTTATTGTAGTTATCTAACTCAAAGGTAAACATGCCTGATTTGTAGTTAGCACGTTTAGAAGTATCTTTCCATAGGAATGGTTGACGATACCAAATATCAATATTGTTTTGATTCACTTTGTATTTAGCGTGATCAACGGTGTTAGATGACATACCGAGTTCATCACCATAATAAATCCAAGAAACGCCTTGACCTAAAAGTGTGATTGCAGCATGCACCTTCGCACGATTGACTTGATCACCGCTTCCATCGATATTTGGATTTGGTTTACATTCTGTATTCGAAACCCATTCAGACCAGTTAACTTGGTTAATCGCCCTCATAACGTCATGGTTAGAAGTGAAATTTCCATCGATAAAGTCTGGACGAGCACCACCTTGAACTGACATGTCGGTATCGCCAAGTTTGAAATATTCGCCTGATTCAAAGACGCTATAAGTTTCACCTGGATGACCACTTACATAGTCTGATGCGTGTGGAGCGGTATCTTTCTTATAAATCTGAAGTGGAATATGATAATAATTCGCAAAATCAAATTGAGAATCTAACGCTTGATAATATGGAGCGGTTCTTGTGCCCCATCCATCAAAGTTTTCACCCACTAGGAAGCAATTTGGATAAGCGCCTTTCACTCCGTGAGCGAATTCTTTCCACCACATGATGTTCTTAGTAAGGTTAGATGAATAGTCATAATCTTTGGTGACATCAATACCTTTTTCGGTATCGTATGAAGTCGATTGACCAACGTCAGTGATGATTTGATCGCCATCTTGATAACATTCATCTCTCATAAAGATGTGTTTGACCGCGTCAAGACGGAAACCATCAAGACCAAATGATAACCAGTATCTAGCCATATCGACGACTAAATCACGGGTAACTTTGTTAAGGTAGTTGATTTCAGGCATACCTGAACCAAACTTACCATAGTAGTAATAATGGGATTCACCATCTCTATACCATGATGGGTTAGAGCTTTCAGCATCTTCTTTGACAGTAATTTTCTTGTAAGAACCATCAATATATTTATCGATTTTATCGGTTTCATACTTCCAAGAGTAAATGTCTCTCCATTTAATACCATCAGCCTCAATTCCCCATTGAGAATTGATGAACCAACGATTGGATTTAGAAGTATGGTTAAGGACTAAGTCCATGAGAACTTTCATGCCTTTATCATGGGCTTTATAAATAAGTTCTTGATAATCGCTAATTGTTCCAAATCTCTTATCAACAGCGTAGTAATCTTTGATGTCATAGCCGTGATATGAATCGGAAGCTTGAATTGGGGTGAGCCATAAGACATCTACGCCTAATTCTTTTAGGTAATCTAAAGAATCGATGACACCACGGATATCTCCGATACCATCACCATTGCTATCTCTAAATGAAGCGACGAAGATTTGATAACCAACCTTCCTATCATAGAATGCTTGGGAGGTTAATGAGTTAAGGAAGGCATTTTCATAGGCTGCATCGATATCGGAACGATATTGACCAGTTGTATCATCGTCGATTGGGTTTGATTTGGTTTCTGGAGCACCCTCGCCTGCATAGTAGGCGTATTCATCGAGCGCGCCTGTAGAGGTAAAAATATGAATGGCTTTGCCACCAGCGACTTCTCGCCAGTTTGAAGCATTTCCATAGTCTTCGATATAGATTTCACGACCGCCATCAGATACCCAGTTAGTCGCTCCGTCCATCGAATCTTGCCTTGGAAGTAAAAAACCAAGTTCCGTAGCGCCTTCGTAAGTTGTTGAATTACCGGTCTTTCCATCGACCATACCCGCAGCGTATAAGTCGACATCTGCGATAACGCCATATCTATCTAGATAAGTAGCGTCACCTTCTTTTGCACCAGTTTCACCAACAGTCATCCAGTGATCAGACATTGGTTTAAGTGTAAGTTTATCGGAAACCTTAGTGTTTCCAGAGAAGGCCCATAGAGCACCTTCTAAGTCTTGTGGAGCGTGTTGCCATAACCATAGGCAGTAGTTTTCATAACCACCCTTATCTCCACGGTTATAGTGGAAATATAGATGTCCTGGTTTAGACCATGAGTTAAGCCAAGCATCATATTCTTCGGCGTTCTCTGGAGTGTCGACATATTCTTCACTACCAGATTGAGAGCCGCCACTACATGAAGTCATGAGTAAAAATGGTACTAGCAACATCGCGAGAGCTTTTTTATTCATATTTTTAACCCCCAAATCAATTATAATTTTACTCTCGTACACGCAAGGATAAAATAAAATTTTATATATGCATGTAAGCGCTTACTAGATAATATAGTATATACTATATTAATGAAAATAAAATGATAGAACAACTTTCATCTTCTATCAAAGAAAAAGCCAACCCTTGAGAGTTGGCTATCTAAGATTATTTAACGATTAGTTTTCTCTTCTTTTTCTAAGGAAGAAGTATCCACCGACTGCAGAAACCGCGACTAACGAAGCAACGACAACAATAGCAATTGATGAAGCTGTTGCTGTGTCATTACCGAAGATAGGCGCAATGGCGCGACCATTTCCACTGACAGTTCTTCCGATAAAGTTGTTAGTTAAAACAGTTGGGTTTTTAGCTAATGCTGTATCGTATCTTAATAAAGCTCGATTAATGTTAAGATCACCGCTTGAAGAACCATTCTTAATATAGTTTTGATTGCTCAACAAAGCTTTTAAGGATGTATAAACGCTGG
Organism: uncultured Erysipelotrichaceae bacterium; assembly: GCA_947303755.1. GTDB lineage: Bacteria > Bacillota_I > Bacilli_A > RFN20 > CAG-826 > Fiminaster. The sequence goes on from CAMYZF010000016.1 coordinate 5,880, forward strand.
AAGCGTTAGACCATAATGTGGTCGCATTATTTGTTAAACCGCCAGCATCTTTACAAATTCCTTGTTGTAAGAAATAGTAGCCAAAAGAATCTGCTACATAGGCATCAGAGAACACTTCCATTCCTGTGACAGGAACATTTCCAGAAACAACACCTAATTTAAAAGCATTGCAGGAAGCATTAGATGAGGTATAAGTGATATCGTCAGATTGATCGGTTTTTCCTGTCCAAGATGCAGAACTGTTTCTAACAAAAATAGCAAGATCAGCATAAACATCTGAACTAAATGTGGCAGACATCATATTGCTGCTTCCGATACGGGAAAGTTGAGTCCAACTAGTCATATTACCGACAGCAGCATAGAAATATGTCTTATAAGTATCAAACCACCAAGATTCATTACCCTGAATATCAACATAAACTTTTTGACCGCTAGTGAAATGTTTAACATAACCAGTTGAGTAAGATGCTTTGCCATCACTCCAGCCGGTTAATGACATATAGTTTAAAGTTTCTCCTGGAGTAAAATCCCATGCTTGTCCCCAGTTATCATCCCACCAATATGTGGATTGATCGGCTGGGTGATTAGATGAACTAAATCTGCAAACTGTGACGGTTGTATAATTGGCAGGAAGTGTGAATTTACGAATGTTGTTACTAATCCAAGTTGTCATAATCCATTTGTTGGTTTGGCCACCGCCAGAAACCCATGCCATGGTTTCGGCACCACTTTCCCAATCACCAATTCCGGCTGTATTAATAAAAATTTCTTCAGCTGAAGAAGCTGCGGCAGCTGGTTCAACCTCAACTTTTTTATTTGCTAAAGATGCTACACCGACACCAACACCGACGGTAAGTGCCATAGCGAGAACCATTCCAGTAATTAATTTTTTGAGCTTCATAGGTCTACCTCTCTTTCTCATAGGAAGAGTGAATATACAAAACGACCATATATTAATGTATAAGTTAGTGGGTTTATTTTATAAAAGCAAACTTTTTTTGTTAAGCGCTTACAAGATTTGATAAATTGCTTTGATATTCTTTCTAAGAAAGAAAACTAACGTAGAGATTTGAATCTATCTTTATCGTTACTAGTGAAACGATATGAATCTGAGATCTTACTAATTGTCTTTCTTTTTAAGACAACATCATCGAGATTTTTGAGGTAATCAACCACTTCATTTTGATATGTGATTGCAAGAGTAGAAAGAAACCATGCTTCCGCCATCATAACCATATATTCTTCGCTAAGTGTAATCAAAGGCAAAATCCTTAATATTCTTTCATCTCTATACTGCTTCAAGGCGAGTATATAGGCCATACGTCTTTCGTAAGTGTATTTGCTACGATAAGTTGCTTTGAAAAAGGCATAAAAATCTTCAAAAGAAATCTTCTTCAAATAGGTGGAAACTGTATCGGTTATTGCCCACGATTTAGCGAACCTAATCTTCGCCAATAAAAACTGCAATTGTTCCTTTATATCTTTCAAACGAATTAGGGATAATCCAAAATAGATAAAATCTATTTCTAAATACTTACCTAATTCAAAATCTTTTGGATCTAATTCTATATCATTTTTATGCTCTTTGATAATTGATCTTAAAACAGGATTTTTTACCCCTAGAACAAGGTAATCACTATTAGAAAGGGTCTTAGAAAATGAAGCGAATTTTTGATCGCCATTTCTTAATAGATATTCTTTTAATTCAATATAAATCATTTAGATTGAAGAAATAGGCAAAACATAAGTGTTTGAGTCAATCAGATAAACAACATGTGTTGTACAAACAATCGCATTTTTTCCGCTCTTATATTTTGTTCCGTTCAATAAGGCAAAAGCTCTAGTGTCTGATTTGCCGTATGTTTCACCACTCTTGCACTCAATAAGAGTTAGTTTGCCATCGTATAATATTACTAAATCAATTTCTTTCTTATCGAAAGTTCTAAAATAATAGAATGAAGCATTAACTTCTTTATGATTATTTTTGTAACTCTTAATAATTTCATTAACAATATATGTTTCGACCATATGTCCTTTAAGATAGGAATTCTTCAATGTTTCGGCAGAATTCACTCTAGCAAGATAACATGCTAGACCAGTATCGGAAAAGAAGACCTTTGGTCTTTTAACTACTCTTTTGGTAACACTCCATTCACTATATGGTTGTAAAAGATGAATAATATTACCTGCTAATAAAACACTAATCCAAGATTGAATTGTCTTCTTATCAACACTCAACTCTTTAGAAAGATTGTCGTATATTAACTCTTGTCCAGTTAAAGAAGCAAGAATGGTCATGAAATCAAGGAACTTTTGTTTATCTTTAACATTAATCAAATCCGAAACATCTCTATCTAAATATGTTGTTACATAATCAGAATAGAAAGAACCGATATCCAATTTTTTGTTATCGTAAAGTTCTGGATAAAAACCACGAACAATGTATTCGTATAATTTGTTTGTATTAATTTCATATGATTTGCATCTATTGCTTATACGATCAATATCGATATCAAAAGGAACTTCGTCGACACAATTAATCTCACTCATTGATAGTGGCTCCATCGATATTAAACCTACCCTACCAGACATCGACTCCGTAACACCTTTCATAAGTCTATAGGCCTGAGAGCCGGTCAAAACATACAAACCTCTTTTTCTACCAGATTTAATATATGAATCAACAACACCTTCAAGATAATCAAACAATTCAGGAGCTTTTTGTATTTCATCAATAATGAAAGGAGCAGGATGAAGTGACAAAAATTCAGCAGGATCGTTTTTTGCGGCGCTTCTAACAAGTGGATCTGCTAAAGAGATGTAACCAAACCCTAATTCTTTTTCAATAAGTTCGCACAAAGTTGTTTTTCCAACTTGTCTAGCCCCAGTGATTACTGTGACTGCTTTATTATTTATAGTCTTTATTATCTCTGAATATATCGTTCTTTTAATCATAATTAAATCTCCTCGATTACATTATATTACGTAAAAAGGGGAATTCAACTCCCTTTTTTTCAAAACCACATATTTATTTAGATAACTCTCTACAGAGAGAATTCACTATTTCTTTTAGAGTAAACGGATCTTCTATATCCACAAGAAGCATTGGTTTTGCGTTAGGATAAGGAATCACTTCTTTAAATTCATATTCTTCTAAAGAAGATCAAAGACATAAAGATAATATTCTTTGCTTGTAGCCATATTAATAATATAGATAAAAAAAGCGTAAGACAACGCTTACGCTTAATATAATTAATAAATATTAATTAGTTGTGTTTTCTTTTCTTAATCACCACTAAGACGACGATTGAAGAAATAGACACTAAGGCAATAATTGAGATAACTGCAATTAAGGTTGTGGAATCAATTGCAGCACCACCATTAGCACCAATAATTGTTCTTGGTGAACCAATGACTTCAAGATCGTAGAGTCTACCTAAGACCACAACGATATCACGGAAGGTAACATTTGTTTCACCTTCTTCACCGCTTGGCTTGTAGGTATATGTGGTTGAAGTGTCAACCATGTGTCTAGCATCTGCATTTAAACCGTTATAGGTATTAACGATTGTATTTGCGTCAACTTCAGAAATACCGCAGATTGAGAAATTTTTGATATCTCCATGTGCTGAAACAGCATTTCTCTTGGCTTCGATATCAAAGATGAGATCTAAAGCTGAACCAGCATTGACGTTTGCACCAGTGCCATTCCACCAATAAGCTGCACCATCAATCATGTCAAACGCTTCAGATTGAAGGGTATCGTTATTGTTGAAGATTAATTTGTTAACACCGGTTGGATAACCAGTTGTAGTTGAAATCCTGTAGATTTTCTTAAACGAACCTTCAAAGTTTACAACACCGGTAACATTTTCACCGACATGATCGGGATTTACCATAATGCCTTTGCCTGGCCAACCGCCATATTGCTTATTTCCAACTTCATCCCAAGCATAGATATAGTCTGGTGTATCTTGTTCAGGATTAGTAACTGCTGAAACATAGTAAATGTATGAACTATGTGAATTAGTATGTTTCTTAATAGTAACAGAAGCGTTTCCGATGAAAATGTCGTAAGTTCCTTCTTCTTTCAAATAAAGAGTAGTGTCTGTACCACCACTAGTAAGGCAACGCCAGGATTCTGGTGTAACCATTTGACGTAGTTGTTCCCAGAAAGTAACTGATTTTCCAGTAGGATAGACAGTGATCCAAGAAGGAGCTTCGTTTGGAGTGTAACTACTATAAACAAAGGTAGCGGTTGCTGGGTCTTTAGTAAATTCATTAGAACCAAAACCGTCCCATTCTAACCAGAAGTCGTTCGCGACTTGTGAACCGTATTCAGAAAAAAATTCGAATTTCCAAATTCCAGGTTCCACTTCTTGCCAATCATCACCATATTGCCAGCCAATAACTGCATATGGAGTATCTTTATCAAGAGTTGTGTTATCGTATGTACCGAATTTTTGAATATCTACGGATTGAGAATTTTCTGCACCATCTCTAGTGACTTCCCATTGAGCGCCTCTAACGACTTGTGAATCGGTAAATGAGACGTTAACACCATAGTAATCTTGGCTTGCATGTGTAAACATTTTTTCAGCTACATAAGCATCTGAGTAATTTAAGCCATCGCCCCAAAGATGGAGAATTGCACCAGTGAATTTGTTTCCAAATTCGCCCGGAAATTCTTGAGAAGCACTTCCAGAGTTGAATTGGAATCTCATCATCCAAGTTTTAACTGGTTCAGTATATGCGCTCCATGAACCTGTAACTCCTGGGTCGCCCCAAACAGCTTCTGAGGATGTAATTGTGTAAAGAACCTTATCATCGGTTGGGACATCTAAATCTGCTGTTTTTGCACCACAGTCAGCGATATCACCACTACCGTTTACTCTAGTAAAAATGATTTTGTCATAACCTGATGGGACAACAAATTTCCAAACATCAGTATCGGTTTCTACTGGAGCCATTCTTGTGCCAGGCCACGTATTATTGTCACTATCATTAGAAGACTTCCAATAATAAGCACCAATGGCTGCACCATCTGCTTTCCACCAATCGTAAGTCATCTTACAATACACGGTGGTATCAACGGCTTGGGTCTCTTTTACTTTGGCTGAGCTAGCAAATGCAAAAGCGCCAACCCCCATAGCAGCAGAGAGGCCTAGTAAAGCAAAAATATTTCTTGCTTTCATATAAATCCTTTCCGGATGTTTCAGACGAATACATCCTAACAAGTATTGGTTAACTATTATTGTAGTGGGATTTTTTTATTTATAAACAAAAAATGTAAGCGGTTACATAAAAACACATGTATAAAAAGAAAAGGTAGATATACATCTACCCAATCTTTATAAAATTTTAGCAATTACTAATTGTGTTTTCTTTTCTTAATCACCACTAAGACGACGATTGAAGAAACGGAAACTAAAGCAATAACTGAGATAACTGCAATTAAGGTTGTGGAATTAATTGCAGCACCACCGTTTGTGCCAACAATTGTTCTTGTAGCACCACCTAATTCGACACCGGCAATTCTGGCGATTTCAGCGATGAGGTATCTGTATTCAACTAATTCTTCTCCTTTGGAGCCATCTCTCTTATAAGTGTTGACTGTTGTACAATCAATATATGTTTCTTGCATGTAGGTTCCTAAGGATTGATAGGTGTTAATCAATGTTTGAGCGTCTGATTCGGAAATACCACAGACAGAGTAATCTTTTATATCGCCGTGTGCCTCAACTGCGTTTCTCTTGGCTTCAACTTCGACTAAGAAATCGATTGAGTAACCAGCATCACTATTAGCAGGTCCTTCCCACCAATATGCGCTATGTCCGTTAATTGGACGAGCAGCTGATGAAACATTACCTTCACCGACAATTCCGTTATTAAACTTGAAATCTGAATCACCAACTGGATAACCAGTAGTAACAGGAATCTTATAGATTAATTTTGGAGTTTCGCTTCCTTGGAAGTGAAGAACACCATCACCAGTAACTTCTTGAACACCAACAATATTAGTGATCTTTTTTCCTGGCCATTCGCCAAATTGTTCACTACCACCCCAGGTATAAATATAATCGTTTGTTGGAGTGTCGTTTTCTAAGACATAGTAGATATATCTACTATCTGCATCAGAATGTCTCTTAACATCTAAGACGCCACCTTCTTTAAATTCATTTGTGATAAAGAAGTCGTAGGTACCATCAACGTCAATTTCAACGTAGTGATCACCATGGTTTGGATCAAAATAATTTGACCAATATGAGGCTTCGTTTCTGACGATTGCGAAAGTGTCGTTCCAGAGGTGATCAGTGGTAAATGGTTTAAATTCCAAATAATAAGTGGAAGAAGTATCAACATCCACATCTTTACAATAGTAAGATGCTGTTTCTGGATCAGGCAAAAAATCCTTTTGAACTCCACCGAAATTGCCTATTGGTTCAAAAGCGCCACCAATTTGAGTAGTTGACCATTTTCCACCAGTCCAATCAGGAGCTTCTGGAAAAGCAAAAGAATAAACTTTACCATTGCAAGTTGAATTTAAAGCAATAGTAATGTCTTGAGATTCCTTCTTAACGCCATCTTGTTCAAAACTGAGTTGCATTCCGGAAACGCTCTGTCCGCTTGTAAACACTACGTTAACGGCATAGAAATGATCTGTACCAGTTGGGTGGAATGATTGTACGCTAGCTTCATAAGTAACATCTGTACCCCAGAAATTGACTTTTTGGTTATTGATGTAACCCCATTCGCTTGTTTCTGGAATGGTGTTATCGAAGCAAATAGTGACCATCCACTTTTCGCCATCAGCTTTGACTGGCTCTGCTTTTGGTTTACTGTTTAAGGCAACACCCGCTCCCGCACTAACGGCAGCAAAAAGGCCTAAGCCAATAACACTAAATAAACGTTTTAATTTCATTTATTAGTTAATCTCACTAATAGTCTCCTAGTGAATTCCTTTCTTGGGCTTAGACTATCACTACAAAAAGTGGGAAGATTTCTTTCAAAACGAATAGATTCTTATTCACCCATTATTTAATTAGATTTTATATCTCGCTTTTAGCCTTTAGCAAGCATAATGCGCATAGACACGAGAAAAAAATAAAAACGCCTCGCATTGAGACGTTATTATTTGTCAACCAGGCCAGCATTACCCTGAATCGCGTGTACCACTCTTAAGAGTGCGCCGTGGTCGTACGCTGACGGTCACAGTCAGACATTGCCGTAGTGATCGTACATCTCCACCCTTGACAAATTCATTATAACAAGATTTCCGATTTTTCCAATGGTTATTTCACATTTTTTGTAATGAAGATAGTTTTAACTATAGCCAAGTGTGGTTTGCTTTGTTCTATCTTAACAGAAATCTTGATATATTCCTCCTTATAATTGAATCTTTTTATATAGTAGTTAAATGTTTCTGATCTTTCTTTATCTTTACGGAAGACAGCTGTTTTAATTCTTTTCCTAATTAAGCTAATATCATTTGGTTTTAATTCATGACGAGCCTCAATAATGTGAGCAAATCTGGTTTGATTGCTTCTAGCGCGTTCATTCACAAAATATACAGAAAGGTCGTGCCTCTTATCATCAATAGGATTAGGAAGCTTTTGAAGTTCGGCAAGCATTCTTTGCTCATATGTTAGTTTTTTCTTTCTAGCCATGTTATGAGCAAATAGTAAAAGAAAAACAGTTTTCTTTCAACAAGAAATTTTTGGGTAATATTTTATCCCTATATTTATATTTACTGAATAACTAGATTTGAAGTAAATAGAAATATTAATATAAATATTGGGATACTTTTTTAAGAAAAATAAAAACGTGGCCATATATGAACCTACGACCACGCTTATAAATTAGATTATTGGAGAACCGAGATATTAATATCGCCTGTCGATGTGCTAACTTTACAAACGCCTAAACCTGTAGAAGAAGTTGGAACGTTTCTTTTACCTGTAGTCGTGTAAATATCGAATATCTTACCACTTAAAAGTGACATATTAACATTGCCAGTAGATGCCTTAGCTTCAATACTAAGTGAATCGCAACTTCTTAAGGTGATGTCACCAGTCGATGTTTCAACTTTTAAGCTTGTTCCAGCAATAACGTTTTCTAAATCAACGTGGCCCGTTGAAGCAGTCGCTACAAAACTAATAGGACGAGAATCTTTGACTTTGATATTCCCAGTGCTAGCAACTAAGTTAACGGATAAAGAACCATTCTTTTCCACTTCAATATTTCCGGTGGAAGCTTTGAGATCTAATTTATTGACAACTTTAGATGAGAATTTCGTGTTACCAGTCGAAACTCTAGAAGTGACATTATCAAATGTATAACCTTCTGGAATTAGGCTATCACCTGTTGAAGAATTGATGGTTAAATCACCATAATTGCCTGCAGGCAGATAAACATACACTTTCATATAATTGAGATTGAAATTGAAAAATCTTTCTAAACCATTTCGAGTGTCATTTTGAGTGATTTTTAAAGTGTTATTTTCCACCTTCACTATGTGATAGAACTTATTAGATTCTTCGGTGATGATTTTGCTTTTTCCATCATTTGCGACTTTGAATTCTAAATCAGACACCGAGACATCGACATTAATACTACGAACATCATCATTAATCTCGGTGACGTTCATTGTTTGCTTGATGTTATGATTGGTCACTAGTAGACCAACACCAAAGAAGATGCCCGTTGTAAGAATAAGTGATCCAACAGCAATAAGAGGAATAAAAACAGCTTTTTTCATAACAATAACTCCTATGAACCTTAGAAGAAAAAGATAAGGTTTTCTTTATAAATATTGTAAAACAATATGTAGACTATTCAAAGATATTAATTTCGAAACAAATCCGAATGTGTACCGTTTCTAAAAAGAAACAATTCCAACTCTTCATCATCAATAGAATAAATGAGTAGCCAATCTGGTTTTACATGACATTCACGAAAATCGGAATATTTTCCCGATAAAGCGTGATCATGATATTTAGGTTCTAATTTTTCTCTATTAGCGAGCTTATTGACAACTTCTTCAAGTAACGAAAGGTCAAGACCTCTACTTTTCGCAACCTTCAAATCTTTAAGAAACTTATTTGATGTAACAATTCTAAGCATTAGTCGATTTCCTTAAGAACTTCTTTAAAAGATTTGTGGCGTTTGTACTTTTCCTTATTTGCTTTCATATCTGGAAATTCTGCCAAAGCTTCTTTTGTTTCTTCGTTAGGAATCTCTAATCTTATCTCAAAAGGGATTCTTTTTTCTCTAACAGTCTGTTGAAGAAAAAGTGTGATGGCTGTGGAAAAGTCTAAACCAAATTTTGCTAAAAGCATTGTTGATTCCTCCTTTAGTTTAGGATCAATTGAAATATTTGCACTAACTTTTCTCATTCCATGTCCCTCGAAGTGATTTTAACATACTATGCGCATAGTATCAACATATAAATAAAAATAGAAAATAAAAAAGATATGCAGGCATATCTTAATTAATAAGCGAACTAATAATTAGTTTTCTTAATAAGAATCCTATTCGCTTTTAGTAGGTTCGCTTTTCTTTTTCTTTTGGACTTTCTTAACAATTCCAATGATTGTTACAACAACACTTGCCGCAAATAGTGGCGCACCAATATAAAGAAGAACAGGACTACCAAAGGTCATGACTTCAGTCAAATTTAAAATACCGATTACCATCATTGCAGCAAACGCTACTAAATGTGGAATCATTTTAATTGGATTAATACCTTTCTTTTTAACTTCTGCTCGGTAGTTTGGATCTTTTTTAAGTTTGGCAAGCTTAATTGCTCCAATAATTGCGAAAACAATCACGGGAATATGACATACCGCAATTATGACGATAGCTAAAACTCCAGCTTCCATGAAGTAGTTTTCCTTTCTTTATTTCGCAAATATTATATATTTAATCGACTTATATTAAAAGATAGAAAAAAACGGTGACTTTGTGCCATCACAATAGTTTTCAACTGAAATAATTTGCCTTCTTTAATAAAAAATTCTTAAAGATTTTGTTTGTCTCTGAAGTTATTCTTCCTCTTCATAATAATATGAATAGTCGATGCCTTTCATGAAAATCTCTCGATTATTAATGTCGTTTGTTAAAGCATTATTTAATAAGTCAAAGATTAGTTTTTGATTAATTGGGCTTTCTTTCATGGCTAGCAAATAATCATTCTTTTCGATTTTTGACCAATCGATGCACTTCTTTAATCTTTCTTTTAAAAGCAAATCCAACCAAATCCTTGTTGATCTACCATTTCCCTCCATGAATGGGTGCGCAATATTCATTTCAACGTATTTATCCACTATTTGTGGGAATGTATCATCTGGCATTTTGTCGATATCTTTTAAAATCTGCGGCAAAAAATCACCATTAGCGAAAACAAAACCACCTTTAGAAATTGTCTTGGTTCTTATTTGTCCTGCAAAAGAATAAATTCCTTCAAACAAATAAGCGTGGATTTGCTGCAATAATTTAGTCTTGCCAACATAAGATATATCTAATAATTCGGATTCAAATAAAGTATGGGCCTTTCTTTTACTTTGTTCATCAACGGGGTCTAGATTGCCTTCGAGCCATTTCTGAAATTCGTTATTGTTTTTACTAGGGAGAATGAGACCAAGTTTTTTAACACCATGTTCATTAATAACATCAGAAAGATATTTTTTACCATCACCAGCATATAGTTTCAGTTGTCTACAAAATGTATTCAACTCAGGATGTCTTCTTTTAATTGCATTCCAATATATACGTGGATTTGTAGAATCTGTTAGCGCAAATAAAACATCAACGGCAGAATACCACCACTTGGAATTATCGTCATCCCAAATAGCACGTATGTTTTTATTAATAAATGATCTAATTGAGTATTTTATCATATTTATATGATAACACATTGTATTTCAGTTGTCTACAATTTGTATACAACTCGCATAAAATGTATCTTTTATTTTCAAAGAAGAATGAATGGTAGTAAATATGGAGGCATTTTAATTGAATTGCTCTCGATAGCTAATTGCTTAGGATGAACTATATATGATGTCTCAATTCTCTTTCCGAATCTTTTTTTAAATAAGTCATAAGAACTTGTTGTGTAATTCTTGCTAGATTTAACTTCGAGTGGATATACTTTTAAATTTGTCTTGCTGCTATTTGATAAAATAAAATCTATTTCTATATCATTCTTGTGCGCTTCTAAAGAATAGTGCGTGTAAAAATATAGTGCGTTTCCTTTCGCTTTTAGCATCTGTGCAACGATGTTTTGGTATATCATCCCCTTATTAATTGATAATTTGTCATGAAGGATGGATTTATATATTTCTTTTTCCACTATTTCATTTTCTGAAAACGCTAAAGATATGAGTAAACCAGTATCACCTAAATAACACTTAACTGATGAATTATCTTTCGCTAACGAAAAACCAATATTAGGATCATTGCATTTATAACATAGATTGCAAATCATTGAATCATCTAACCAAAATAATGGATCAGCATACTCAGAAAATGTTTTTTTATTATCAATATTTGATAGAACAATCTTTTTATCGTGTTTAGAAAGAAAACCAGGAATGTTATCAAAAACACGCGATATCTTCAAACTATATCGTCTACTAGCTTTATTAATATCATCTCTATATAAGTCAAGAATCTCTCTTTTCGCCTCATCAGCCTTATTGAAGTCCTTATTGTTTTCTAGATAGGCAAGAATACTTTGTGGCATTCCACCTACTAGCAAATATTCTTTAAAACAATAAGAAGCTCTTTTGTGAAATGCATCAATTAATGGTTTCTTTTCACTAGCGCATTGTTTAATGTAATCAAGGAGTTGGATTTCGTTTTCCGCTATTAAGAACTCTTCGAAATCCATTGGATACATTTGAATCTTTTTTTCTTCTGATGGTATAACTATATCCTTAACATTTTCTTTTATCGATATCAAAGAACCTGTTTCAATATAATCGTATCTACCATCTTTTACTAAATCTTTTATCGCTTCTCTTGCTTTAGGAAATCTTTGTACTTCATCAAAAATGATTAAACTCTCCCTTTCATAAAGTTCCTTTCCAAATTCAGTTTTTATGATATTAAAGAAATCGTTCAATTTATTAGGAAGAAGGTTGTCATAAAAATTATTTAATATAATTTTCGATGCAACGCGAAAATCAATCAGTATGTATGATTTATATTGTTCCTTTCCAAAGCGCTCTGCTATTGTGGACTTTCCAACACGTCTAGCTCCTTCTATTAGCAAAGCGGTTTTTCCATTAGATTGACTTTTCCAAGCAAGAAGTTTTTCATATATTTTCCTTTTAAATTCCATTTATAGCTCCTCCTTGCATATATTATTGCATAATAGTGACAATACGAAAAGTAAAAATAATAAATATTTGAGATAATGCGAAGAGTACTCGTAAGAAAAAAATCGGATAATACGGAGGATATCGTGACAATGCACTTTTTTCCTACTATGATTTACTATGTTTATATACTATGTATATATTATAAAGAAAAAGACATCCTGTGTTACCAGAATGTCACACTTTTT
>CAMYZF010000017.1 GCA_947303755.1 uncultured Erysipelotrichaceae bacterium
AGGTCAAATCGCTGGCTTAGATGTCGTTCGTATCATCAACGAACCAACCGCAGCCGCTCTTGCTTATGGTCTTGATAAAGAAAAATCTGAAAAGATTCTCGTCTACGATTTAGGTGGTGGTACATTCGATGTTTCCATCCTTGATATCGGCGATGGCACCTTCGAAGTTATTTCAACCGCTGGTGATAACAAACTCGGTGGTGATGACTGGGATAAGGTTGTCGCTGATTGGATCAAAGCCCAAATCAAGATCGAACATGGCTTAGACATCAATGATAAGATGGCGCAACAACGTTTCTTAGACGCTGCGGAAAAAGCCAAGATTGAACTTTCAAGTTCACTTCAAACAACTATCTCCCTTCCATTCATTGCGATGGGCTCAAATGGTCCTGTCAACTTCGAAACAACTCTTACTAGAGCTAAATTCCAAGACATGACCAAACACTTACTCGCTAGAACTGAAGAACCAGTTAAAAGAGCTTTAGCAGACGCTAAGATTAGCGCTAGCGAACTTAACCAAGTCTTACTTATCGGTGGTTCAATTCGTATGCCAGCCGTTCAAGAATTAGTTAAGAAATTAACTGGTAAGACACCAAACTTATCTGTTAACCCAGATGAAGCTGTCTCTATCGGTGCGGCTATTCAAGGTGGTGTTGTCTCTGGTGACATCAAAGATGTCGTCTTATTAGACGTCACTCCATTAACCTTAGGTATTGAAACCTTAGGTGGCGTGCTCACACCTCTCATCAGTAGAAATACAACAATTCCAACCACCAAATCACAAATCTTCTCAACAGCCGCGGATAATCAACCAGCAGTTGACATCATGGTCTATCAAGGTGAAAGACCAATGGCTCACGATAACAAACTCTTAGGCCACTTCCAATTAACAGGTATTAAACCTGCTCGTAGAGGTGAACCAAGAATTGAAGTTACCTTCTCCATCGATGTTAACGGCATCGTTAAAGTTTCAGCGAAAGACTTAGATACCCAAAAGGAACAAGAGATCACAATCACTGGTTCCAATGGTCTTTCTAAAGAAGATATCGATAGAATGGTTCACGAAGCCGAAGCCAACGCTGAAGCTGATGCGAAACGTAAAGAAGAAGTCGAAATCAAAAACAAAGCTGAACAATACATCAATAGCATTGATCAAGCTTTACAAGAAAAAGGCGATTCAATCGATGCTGCTCAAAAAGAGCAAACTCAAAAATTACGTGACGAACTTAAGACCGCTTTAGATAACAATGATATCGAAACGCTTAAGACTCGTCTTAACGAACTTGAAAAAGCCGCGGAAATGATGGCCCAAACTCAAACTGGCAAATCCGCTCAAGGTGCAGCCGGCTCTGATGGAGCGACTGAGGAAGGTCACGAAACCGCTGATGATGTTGTTGATGCTGATTCAACAATGAAGAACTAATTTATAAAATTAACGACTAAGCGATGGGGCTAAACACCCCTTCGCTTTAGTGCTTAGAAAGGAGAACTATGGCAAAACGAGATTTCTATGAAGTGCTAGGAGTTTCTAAAAGCGCAAGTAAGGATGAAATCAAATCCGCTTATCGTAAATTAGCGAAGAAATATCACCCAGACTTAAACAAAGAACCTGGTGCGGAAGAAAAATTCAAAGAAGTGCAAGAAGCTTACGACATCCTTTACGATGACAAGAAGCGTGAAATGTACGATCAATTTGGTATGGCCGCCTTTGAACAAGGTGCTTCTACTGGTGGTGCCGGTAATCCTTTCTCAGGTGCAGGCTTCGCTGGACAAGGTTTTGGCGATGTCGACTTAGGCGATATCTTCTCATCCTTCTTCGGTGGAGGCTCACGTAGAAGCCAAAGAAACTTCGGTCCTCAAAGAGGAGATGACACCTTGCAACGTATTCGTGTGCCGTTTATGGACGCGATTCTAGGCAAGAAAGTGTTAGTGCCTGTATCTTATGACGAAAAATGTGAAAAGTGCGGTGGAAGCGGCGCAAAAGACCCATCTAGCATCAAAACTTGTTCACGTTGTAATGGTCGAGGCTATGTAACCAGCCAACAAAGAACAATCTTTGGGGTTATGGAACAACAAAGCGTTTGTCCAGAATGTGGTGGCTCAGGTAAAGTCATCACCGACAAATGTCCAGAATGTGGTGGCCGTGGCTACAAGCACATTAAACGCGACATTGAAGTCAATATTCCAGCCGGTATTAACGCTGGTCAACAAATCCTCATTAGAGGCAAAGGTTCAGCGGGTCGAAACGGCGGACAAAATGGTGATCTCTACTTAGAGATTGTTATCACACCTCACGAATATTTTAAACGTGATGGAAACGATATTCATATCGATGTCCCAATTAGTTTCGTTGACGCGATTTTAGGAAAGAAAGTTGATATTCCAACTGTCTATGGTGACGCTGAAGTTGAAATCCCAGCGGGTGTTCAACCAAATCAGATTCTTCGTCTAAAAGGACGCGGTATCAAAGATATGCGTAAAGGCACTCCTGGAGATCAATACATCCACGTTATCGTGAAGACTCCAACTAAGATTTCTAAAGAACAAAAGAAGCTTCTTGAAGAATATCAAAGCAAAGAGGACAAAAAGGATTCCTTCTTTGATAAATTCAAAAAATCATTCAAACGTTAACTATGTTAAGGCCACTATATGTGGTCTTTTCTTTTAAAAAATGCACCAAAAGGATGGAGCAAATGCTCTTATATAATGACGTATTAGTGCTATAGTATTTTGTAAGGAGTGCCAATATGATTACAGATAAAGTTATTTATTTTTGTTTAAGTTTGTTCTTGTTTTCTTCATATAATGTTGGGAAAAGAAGTGTTTTTTCATCGACAAAAGAAACTGAAATAAAATGTTTTGATTATGGATTAGAAAGAAATGATCTAATTAATCGAAAAAAAGATGGTAATCCTAATATAGGAGTTTATGAACTATGTGATTCTCTAAGCTCGAATGCGACCTCAATCCCAAATTCGTTTTATTTTATAAAACTTGGTGGACGGCATGGATATAATCCGGGCACTCTTTGTACACTTATTGCAGTTCAAATTATTTTTGGATATTACGATACATTTGTTAACGATTATCTCGTCGATGATATGTATGACATCGTATCTAAAGATAACACTGGGATACAATCCATTCAAAACTTTGCAGATTCGCCAGGTACAGGGACAGATAACCAAGAAGAAAATCAAAGGTTTAGAGATTATCTAGTTGATTTAGGCACCGATGAAATCGGCGTTTCTGCATATGTTGATGGTTATGACACTTATGAACAGAGCAGAGTGATTAGACGTTATTTAGATGATAGAAACATTTCTTCCACTGTTTACCCAATTACAAACGCAAATTTTGGTCCAAATCTCACTAAATTACGCATCAAACAGGCGATCAATAGTGGAAGGCCAGTTATTTGCAATGATAGGGGACATTCGGTTGTTGCTTTTGCATATGACGATAATTATGTATATGTTCATACGGGTTGGGGACGGATTGGCATGACTGTTTGGGCAACTTTTGAAGACAACAGCAATATTGGCTATGAAATTGGCGCTATTGATATAGTCCTATCTTGTGAACATATTCATTCTGATAATTATTATTCAAGTTATTACCATAAAGCATACTGTCCAGATGGCTTTGAGCGTGGAAGAATTGAATTAAAACCAAACGATTTTGGGTTTGAACCACAATACTATTTTTATCAAAAACTCAAAAACATTTATGTTGGAGATGACACAATCCAAACAAGACGTCTTAGAACAGGTTATATCGAAAATTCTTTTATTAATCTCTCCCCAAGAAGACAAGATGCTGGAATTGCATATTTAGAGATGACTTTCCCTGATGTCATTCGAAACATTGTTGTAGATATATCGTTTTGGGGTGGAAATGAATTATATGATCCAAACATTCACAATGCTAGAATTGAATATAAAGATTCTGATAATCATTGGGTCGAAGCTATTGATTTGCTGCACGACATTTCTTTATCAACTAATAGATTTAATCAGGACAGAATCAACATCGTTTTTCCAGAAGAAACATCATCGTTCAGATTTTATGCTTCAAATTATGCTATAGGCAATCTAAACAAAGGAAGAATTTCGATTGGAGGCTTAAGTGTCACCTATGAATAAAAAAATTCTTATTTTTTTGTCTTTTATTCTCCTTACCTCTTGTGCGAAGGTTAAGACCAATACTCACAACAATCGAAAACGAGGTCATTATATTTGGACAAACGATTATAAAACATTCGATGAGATGATTAATGCTGAAAAAGCTTTTATTAGTAAAATCGCTTATCCAGAATGGGCTGATAAAACCAAGCGCATCGTATTTCCATTAGAAAACGCAATCTTTAATGAAGAATATCGTTATAAACGATATTATATCAAGGGAATTTGTTATTGTATAGATTATCTCGGCGAATCGTTTGAAATCCCACACAAAGAAGGCGAACACTGTGAATATCTTAAGAATAGGGAACTGATAGTTGATTATGGAAATGAAGAATTATTCACTACGCTTACTTATTCAATGGTTGGAGAAATAAGTGTTGAAACATTTGTCAATTTAAAATGGCAATCATCAAATGATGGCTATAAATATAGACTTGAGAATGACAAAAACGAGATAGTCTGCGAATTATCTTTTGCAAAAGAGACACAAGAAGAGTCTAAAACCGCTTTTCTCAACATTGTTTTAGATGCTTGCCGCTACGACAACTTAGTTGATTTCAACTATTAGATGTCATTCTTCAAAAAGAATTGATTTTTGGTAAAATAAATATTTGGGAGATTAATATGAACAAATATATGCATATGGCGATCCTTGAAGCTCGTAAGGGTATTCGTAAGGGTCATGGTGGTCCATTCGGCGCAGTCATCGTTAAAGATGGTGAAGTAATTGGAAAGGGTCACAACGAAGTCGTTAAAAATAACGACCCTACTTGCCATGGTGAAATGATGGCGATCCATAAAGCTTGTAAGAAGCTTGGCACATTCGATTTAAGCGGATGTGAATTATACACGACTGGCGAACCTTGCCCAATGTGTATGGCAGCGATTCTCTGGGCAAATATCAGCAAAGTATATTACGGATGTAATATCGTTGATACCGAAGACATCGGCTTCAGAGACAAAGTATTCTATGAATTCCAAGAAAATGGTGGACGTGAAAAGATGGTGGTCGAACTCGATCGTAAAGCCTGCCTAAAGTTATATCAAGAATATAAAAATATCGCTGATAAAACTGCTTATTAAAATTAAATCAACAAGGACAGAAAATAAAACTGTCCTTTTGTTTTGCTCATGTAATGTTATATACTTGTAAAGTATCTATGGCGAAGTGCAAATACTGTGGTGAAACGATCTCAAGACTCGACAAAGAAGTTTGTCCATTTTGTGGTGGTCGTAAACCACTTCTTGATAACGAATATCAAACCGAAGATATGACGAAAGCTTTGGATTCTTTGAAAGAAGAAGATCGCCCAAAAGCTAAATCAAAAATAATCGCTGCTATCTTAGCATTCCTATTAGGAATCTTTGGTGTTAATTCCTATTATTTAGGTCGATATAAACTTGGTTTAATCGTCTTAGGCATCAGCGCTCTTTCGATTGGAGGAGTGGGAACGATATTCTTTTTCACTTTCCTTCATAATGCCTTCGCTTATCTAATTCCTCTTTTTGTGATGGAAGCTTTAATGATTGCGGTTGGAATTTCCTACCTCGTTAGAGCGGATATCACAGATGCGAATGGAGAGTTTTTAAAATAATGCAACGTTATTTTGGTCATAAAATTAAAAACAATATCATTCTCGATGAGGAAGATTCTTATCATTTACTAAAAGTAATGAGAGCGAGACGCGGCGAAGAAATCGAAGTGGTCGCTGATGATAATGTCTATCTTTGCGAAATTACTTCAGTCAAGCCTCTTAAGATCATTTCAAAGAAACTCATCAAAGAAAATAACGAACTTCCAAACTATGTTGTTTTAATCGCTGCTTTACTTAAAGGCGATAAGATGGATTTTGTTTTACAAAAGGCAACTGAATTAGGTGTTTCAGAAATCGTTTTAATGACAACTGAAAGAACGATTGTAAGAATCAAAGGTCATAAGGATGATCTAAAGCTTGGTAGATACCAAAAGATTCTTAAAGAAGCCGCTCAACAATGCAAACGTCGCAAAGTTCCATTCATCCATAGACTCATTGATTTCAATCAACTCGATGAAGTTTATGCGGATGTTAAGCTTATTGCTTATGAAGGCACCAGAACTTCGGTAGCGACCTTAAATAAGAAAATTGATTCCCTTAAACCAAAACAAAAACTGGCGGTAGTTATTGGTCCAGAAGGCGGATTCTCCGAAGGTGAAATTGCTTTTGCTAAACATAATGGCTTTACTCCAGTTGGTTTAGGAAACCGCATCTTACGAGCGGAGACAGCCTCAATATACGCTTTAAGCGTAATCGCGAATAGATTAGAGACTAAATAATGCTTAAATTCATTTCCCTTGGTTGCAAAGTTAACTCCTATGAATCCGATGCATTGAAGGAGTTATTTTTATCTAACGGCTTTTCTGATAAAGATAACATCATTGTTATTAACACTTGTTCAGTTACTTCAATCGCGGATCAAAAGTCTCGTCAAATCATTCGTAGAGAAAAACGAAATAATAAAGACGCAGTGGTGGCGGTCATGGGTTGCTATTCCCAAAAGAACGCTGACTATGTTATAAACGAATGTAAAGCCGACATCGTTGTGGGCACATCTAACCGTACCAAATTAGTGGAATATGTCAAAACTTTCTTAAAAGAAAGAAAACCAATTATTGATGTTGAACCAAAACCAAGAGAATTCAAGTATGAATCCTTCGGAACATTTTCTCTTCCATCTACGACAAGAGCGTACATAAAGGTCGAAGATGGCTGCAATAACTTCTGTACATATTGCACGATTCCATACACCCGTGGAGTAGCGCGTTCTCGTCCTAGAGAAGAAATCGTCTCCGAAATCAAATCTTTGATTAGCCATGGATATTTAGAATTTGTTATCACAGGTATTCATACCGCTCACTATGGATTAGATTTGAAAAATGAAACCTTTTCTTCCTTAATAGAAGAATTATTAAATATTGATGGACTTTATCGCTTAAGAATAAGTTCGATTGAAGAGAGTGAAATTGATGACAAGTTCATCGAACTTTTAAGAACCAAAGATAATATCGCGAATCATCTTCATATGCCTTTACAATCTGGATCACCAACCGTCTTAAAAAGAATGGGCCGAAAATACAACGTTGATGACTTTATTAACAAAGTTAAAAGAATTAGAGAAGCTCGCCCTGATATCGCGATTACAACCGATGTGATCGTTGGCTTCCCTAATGAAACTGAAGAAGAATTTTTAGAAACAGTTAATTTTATTAAGAAAGTCAATTTCGCTGAACTTCATGTCTTCCCATTCTCTGCTAGAGAGGGCACGCCTGCTTATAAGATGAGCGGGCAAGTCTCACCAGATGTAAAAGCTAAGAGAGTTCAAACTCTTTTAGAGTTATCTGAGAAACTTAAAGAGAATTATCGTAAGAAGTTTATCGGTAAAGAACTTGAAGTCATCATCGAAGAGAAAGATAAAGAGACTGGTTTGATGCGAGGTCATTCTTCGAATTACTTAATGCTTGAAGATGATCTTCCAGAGTCATCAATTGGTAAAATTGTTAAAATAAAAGTTCGATAAAATCTAAACAAATTATATGATTATTAAACATTGTATTAAAATTGTTTGCTATCGATTTCCCTTCATATATAATATATGTCGGTCTAAAGGAGGCTAAATACTATGGCAGTCCCATTCAGAAGAACGTCCAAAACATCTAAAAGAATGAGAAGAACTCATTTCAAATTATCTGTTTCTGGATTAGTTAAATGCCCAAATTGTGGCGCAACAATCAAATCACATAATGTCTGTCCAAAATGTGGATATTATGGTGGCAAAGATGTCATGAGCAAGAAAGAAGAAAAGAAGGCCGTTGATGTCAAGCCAGTTAAAAAGGCTCCAGCTAAAAAAGCTGAAAAAGCCAAAGCTGAATAATTGTGTTAAAATAAATTCACGAGGTGAATAAAATGGAAATTAACAGAATGATTGATCACACCCTTCTTAAGCAAGATGCTTCTACAGAAGCAATCACTAAATTATGCGAAGAAGCCAAGAAGTATCATTTCGCTTCAGTGTGTGTTAATCCAGGATTTGTTCCTCTTGCAGCAAAATTGCTCAAAGGTACAGACGTCAAAGTTTGCACAGTTGTCGGTTTCCCATTAGGAGCGACACTTCCAGAAAGCAAAGCTTACGAAGCTAAATTAGCGATCGAAGCAGGTGCAACCGAAGTCGATATGGTCCTTAACGATTCAATGGCGAAGGAACATAACTACGATTACATCGAAAAGGAAGTCGCCCTTGTTAAAAAAGCATGTGGAAACATCTTACTTAAAGTAATTCTTGAAACATGCTTATTAAGCGATGATGAAATCATCGAATGTTCAAAGGCTTGTGTTAGAGGCCACGCTGATTATGTTAAAACCTCAACCGGTTTCTCTAAAGGCGGTGCAACTACACACGCAGTTGAATTAATGCGCAAAGCCGTTGGTCCAAATATTGGAGTCAAGGCAAGCGGTGGTATCCATTCCAAAGAAGAAGCAGAAGCCATGATCAAAGCAGGCGCAAGCCGCATTGGAGCTTCCTGTGGAGTGGAAATTGTTAATGGTAAATAATTTTATTATTTAATTACGTACGAAAGGAAGGTGAAAAAAGAATGCCAAAAATTGTTGTTAGAGAAAACGAACAATTAGACGAAGCTCTTCGTCGCTTTAAACGTCAGGTTAATAAATCTGGTGTCCTTCTTGAAGCACGTAAAAGAGAGTTCTATTTGAAAAAAGGCCTTAAACGCAAAATGAAAAGCGAAATGGCCCGTCGCAAATCCTACTAAAAATAAGATAGTCACCCAAGCGGTGACTTTTCTTTTATTTTTTTAATACAAGGTATTACGAAAACTTTTTCGCAAATTTTTCATCATCGGTCCGTAATAAGTATAGTAGGAGGTCGATTATGACTTATTTAACTTACCAAGGCAATGATGCCGATTGCGGTTTTGCCGCCCTCAAAATGCTCTTAGCGAATTCGACTAGGAACAAATCTTATCTTTACATTCCTAAGCCTTCAAAGAAAAGAGACTATACTTTCGCTGATTTGACACGTATAGCGAAAAGGTATGGCCTAATCCTTCTTAGCTATGAAATGCCAAAAGAAGATAGCCGAACGATTCTAAAGAACACTTTAGTGTTACTTACTAACAATCATATGGTCTATGTGAAAAAGAACAATAAATATAGAATCATCTATTTTGATCCTGAGTTAGGAAAAGTATCGATGAATCATAAAGCATTTCAAAAGAAATGGAAAGGCTATGTCATGGAGTGTGTAAACACTAAGGAAGCCAAGAAGATAAAAATCAAAAAGCCAAGATTAATTCCAGTTTGGATGGACATTATCTATTACGCAGTTATTGGAGCAGTGCTAGCCTCTTTGATGACAGGCTTTTACCTTATTAAAGACAACTCTAGTATCTTATTGACCATGGGTTTCTTACTATTGTTTGCTCTAGGAGAATTAGTAGAAAATTGGTACATAATCAAAGAATTAAAATTATTTGATAAACAATATTTAACTAAATTCTTCTCTCGCAAAACAAATCAAAATATTGATAAATACAAGGACTATTGCAACTATCGAAGCAACTATTTTGTTTCCCTTAAAGTTTTGGTGTCTAGCTTAGTCTTAGTAGCAGCGTTTGCCATTTTGCTTTGCTTAAATGATTTTAGAAATATCTTTGTGTTTGTTATTTTACTTCTAGTAAGAGTGCTCGATAACATCATTTTTTCCAAATGTGAAAAGAAGGATTCACAATCAATTGCTCAAATTGAGAAGAATGCTTTTGAAAAACCAGAGCAATTGAATAAATCTTTGCTTAAAGCAAATTCATTGGCTTATCGCATCGCTTCAAATAAAGGTTTCAGGAAAGTTATCTACCTATTTTTGGCGATCTGTCTTGCCTTTGGCATGATGCTATTTTCTGGTGTGACATCGACAAACTTTTTAATATTCCATTTTGGAATATATTTTGTTGTCTCTCAATCTTTCGAGGGGATTTTGAATTATTGCTCAAATGGTCGAGACCGTAAAAGAATGTTAGCTAGATTCTTGGATGAATGCGATTTATAGCAATTTTATAAAAAGATGCTATAATATAGCCCCAAGACTATGGAATTGGATTTTGTCAATCAAGGACCAGCATCTTATGATGCTTATGAAGAAATTTATCGTAATCTTTACGAGAAAACCTTTTCTCATTTAGGTCTTAAAGGCAACTATTTTGCCGACATTACAATTGTCGACAACAAACAAATCCACAAGGTCAACAAGGAATATAGGGGAGTGGACCGTCCAACTGACGTGATAAGCTTTGCTTTCCTTGATGACCGTAATGAAATTCCTGCTTTAGATGGCTCGCCCATCTGCTTGGGTGAAATTCTTATTTCCTTCGAAAAAGCCGAGGAACAAGCAAAAGAATATGGCCATTCTCTTTCAAGAGAAATGTCGTTCTTGTTCGTTCATGGCTTGCTTCATTTGCTCGGTTATGACCATATGAAGAAGGAAGATGAAATTAAAATGTTTAATTTGCAAGACGAAATATTAGGAGGTCTAAAATAATGGAACCAAAACAATTAATTGCAAAAGCTGTTGAGGCCCGTAAGTTATCTTACTCACCTTACTCCCATTTCGCTGTTGGTGCTGCTTTACTTTGTAAAGATGGTAGCGTATTTGTTGGAGCGAATATCGAAAACTCTAGCTATCCACTATGCATGTGTGCAGAAAGAAACGCCATTTACAACGCTTACCTCAATGGTAAAAAGAAAGAAGACTTAGTCGCGATGGCTTTATCTGCAGACACAGACGAACCATGCTCACCATGCGGAGCATGTAGACAAGTTCTCAGCGAACTTTTCCCAAAAGACGCTCCTATTTATATGTCAAACCTCAAAGGCGAAGTAAAAGAAACAAATATCGAAGAGCTTTTACCATTCGCATTCTCTGAAGACGCTTTAAAATAATGAAAAGTGGGTTTGTTTCAATAGTCGGGAGACCAAACGTTGGTAAGTCAACGATTTTAAATGCTCTCTTAGAGAGAAAGATTTCGATTGTCACTGAAAAAGCCCAAACAACTAGAAATGCCATCAAAGGCATCTATGATGATGGTGAATATCAAATCATCTTCATCGACACTCCAGGAATCCATAAAGCACACCATTCCTTAGGAAAGATCATGAATCACGATGCTTTAGACTCTGCTAAGGATGTCGATGCTATTGTCTTAGTGGTGGATGCTTCTAGAAAGATTGATGAAGGCGATATGTTCATTAATGAATCGTTATCCAAAAACATTCCAACATACGTCGTAATCAATAAAATTGATTTAGTAAGAATTGACCAAGCTCAAGACATCAAAGCGAAGTATCAAGTGCTTTATCCAAAAGCCAAGATTCTCGAGATGTCCGCCTTAGAAAACTTTGGTTTAGATACCTTACTTAATGAAATTAAATCCATCATTCCTGAAGGTCCAAGATACTTTGACCAAGATGCGATTACCGATAAAGATAGCAGCTTCTTTGTCTCGGAAGTTATCAGGGAAAAACTATTGAATCTTCTAAAAGAAGAAGTTCCTCACAATCTCGCGGTGAGAGTGGATGAGATTAAGCACAAGAGCGAGTCCGTGATGATCCACGCGACCATCATTGTAGACCGCGATTCCCACAAGGGAATTGTCATTGGTAAAGACGGCAAACGTATCAAAGCCATTGGCACAAAAGCGAGAAAAGAACTGGAAGAATACTTCCAAAAGCGAATCTTCCTCGAATTATTCGTTTCAGTCAAAGAAGATTGGCTCAATAATCCAAGAATTCTAAAAGAATTAGGCTATAAATAATGGAATTTGAAGGCATTGTAATTCGTTCAACGCCATTCCGTGATCATGATGCGATGGTCACGGTTTTATCTAATGATAAGATGCGCTCCTTTTTAGTTAGGGGCGCTTTGAAATACAATTCTAAACTTGGTCCTAGTGTAAATATGTACACGAAATCTCGCTTCCAAATTTCGAGAGGAAAGGAAGGTTACGCTTTGCGTAGTGGAGAGATTTTAGAAAGCTATAAGAACATCAAAACCGATATCGATTGTTTAGCGGTGGAAGATTTTCTTGGAGAAGCCACTAATAAACTTGTGCAGTCTGAAGACGCTCCAGAAATATATCCTTTCTTAGAAAGAGGACTCCAATTATTGGATTCTGGATTTTCTCCTTACACAGTCGCGCTCATATACTTTGCGAAGGTTCTCAATGTCGCTGGCTATTCACTCAACGTTGATTCTTGCCAAATTTGCGGCAAAACAGAGCAGATAATCGCTCTTTCTTACAAAGATGGAGGATTTATCTGTCGAGATTGTTTTTCTTCCTTAAAACACTCCAAATGGGATCCAAACAAACTTAAGCTCATGCGCTACATCTTCAAGGTTGGAGTGGAAAACTTTGATAAAGTTGAATTCGCCAAAGAAGATTGTTTAACGATAATTAAAGAACTTTCTAAATTTTTAGATAGTGTCGCCCAATTGAACTTAAAGTCAATTGATTTGTTAAAGAAAATTTAAAATACACTTAAAATAGGTTGACAAATTATTCAAATTACACGAATATATAGCGGTCATTTTTAATGAGGTTAACAATATGGAAAAGAAATTTGATGAAATTGTAAATCATTTGATTACAAGTGGTTTCGTCTACCAAGATTCTGAAATCTATGGTGGTCTTTCTAATTCCTGGGACTTTGGTCCTTTAGGCGTTGAACTTAAAAACAACATCAAGAAGTTGTGGTGGAAGAAGTTCGTTCAAGAAAGTCCAACTAACGTTGGAATTGACGCAGCAATCCTAATGAATCCAAACGTTTGGAAAGCTACAGGACACGTCTCAACCTTCTCTGATCCACTTATCGACTGCAAGGAATGCCACGCTCGTCATAGAGCCGATAATCTTATCGAAGAGCAATATCCTGAAGTTGACGTCCACGGCATGAACCAAGACCAAATGATGGCGTTTATCAAAGATAAGAAAGTCAAATGCCCAGTGTGTGGTAAGTCAAACTTCACCGATATTCGTCAATTCAATATGATGTTTAGGACTCATATTGGTGTAACCGAAGCCAGTGAATCTTTAGTCTACCTTAGACCAGAGACCGCTCAAGGTATGTTTGTTAACTTTAAAAATGTTCAAAGAACATCACGTCGCAAAATCCCATTTGGTATCTGCGCAATCGGTAAATCCTTCCGTAATGAAATTACACCGGGAAACTTTATTTTCCGTGTTCGTGAATTCGAACAGATGGAAATGGAATTCTTCTGTAAGCCAGGAACCGACTTAGAGTGGTTCAAATACTGGAAAGAATACTCCTTAAGATTCTTAGAATCTTTAAATATCTCTGAAGAGAATCTCCGTTATAGAGATCACGAACCAGAAGAATTAGCTTTCTATTCCAAAGCTACCTGCGACGTTGAATACAAGTTTCCATTTGGTTGGGGCGAGATTCTCGGCGTAGCCGATAGAACCGACTACGACTTAAAACGTCATATGGACGCTAGTGGTCAATCTTTAGAATACCTCGATCCAGAAACCAATGAGAAATATGTTCCATATTGTATCGAACCTTCCATGGGCGTTGAAAGAATCTTCCTCATGGTTGCATGCGAAGCATATGATGTTGAACAACTCGAAAAAGATAGTCGCATTGTTATGCACTTCGCTCCAAAGCTCGCTCCATATTTAGCGGCGGTCTTACCGTTGAGCAAACAATTAGGCGACAAAGCTAAAGAAGTATTGAGTCAACTCAATAAATATTTCTCTGTAGCTTATGATGAAACTGGTTCCATTGGTAAAAGATATCGTCGTCAAGACGCAATTGGCACACCATACTGTATCACAGTAGACTTCGAGACAATCGAAAAGGATAACTGCGTGACCATACGTGACCGCGACACAATGGAACAAGTGAGAATTCCTATCGCAGAAGTTAAAAACTTCTTACAAGATAAGTTAGAAAATAATTAGTAGAAAATTAGTAGTTTTACAATTTATTGTATATGCCAATAGACTCCAATTTAGCGAAAGACATAAAGGCGCGCGCCGACATAGTCGACGTCATTTCACATTACCTAAATTCGGTGCAGAAGAAGGGACGTCGTTACGTGGCTATGTGCCCATTCCATGACGACCACGATCCTTCACTTCAAATCGATAAGGAGAAGCAAATATTCCGTTGTTATGTTTGTGACTCTGGTGGTGATGTCTTTTCATTCGTACAAAAGTACGAAAAGTGCTCTTTTATCGAAGCGATTAAGAAAGTGGCAGAGATTATTGGCTATGACGATCCCCGTCTACATGAACGAGTGAAAGTCCGACAAGTCGATGAAAGTTTAGTACCAATTTATAATTGCCTTACTGAATTACAGAAGTTTTATGCTTATGGTTTAACAACTGAAGAAGGCAAAATTGCTAGAGATTATCTCGATAAAAGACATCTTTCCGTTGAACAAAGAGAAAAATTTGGATTAGGCTATGCCTTTAAAGATGGAAAGATTGTTATTCAAGCTCTTCAACAAAAAGGTTTTTCTTTGAAAAATATCGAGGGAACCGGCATCGCTTTAGTTCAGACCTCAGGAATGAACGATAACAACTCTGGAAGATTAATCTTCCCAATCAAAGATCATAATGGCCAAGTTGTTGGCTTTTCCGCGAGAAGGCTGGTAGATGACGATTCTGCAAAGTATGTAAACTCACCAGATACCAAAGCATTTACTAAAAGTAACATTTTATATAATTATCATCTTGCTAAGCAAACCGCTAAACACGATGGCTACGTATATGTGGTGGAAGGTTTCATGGATGTCTTTGCTTTAGATAGCATTGGTATCACTAGTTGTGTAGCCTTGATGTCAACCAAATTGACAACTAAACATGTTGAGATGTTAAGAGCCTTAGGAGTGGAAATTAGACTTTGTCTAGATGGCGATAATCCAGGACAAGCTGCCATGATGAAAATCATGACTCAATTAGATGAGGCAAACATTCCATATAGACTCGTATCCGTACCACTAGAAGTGCGTGACCCTGATGAAATTTTGAAACAAGATGGCGAAGATAAACTAAAAGCTTACGTCAACACTTTAGTGGATCCATTTAACTTTGCTTTAAATTATTACAAAAACATCTCTCCTTTAGGAACGGTGGAAGATCGCAAAAAAGTTATCAATCATTTCTTACCAACAATTCAGGCTTTAAATTCACAGCTTGAGAAGGACGATTATATATATAAACTTTCAGAAGCAACCGGCTTCTCAGCTCAAGCAATCCGCAACGCTTTAAAAGAATATGCTTTAAAACATCGCGAAAGCAATGAACCTACATATAATGTCAATGTTGAAATTGATGAAAATCCAATATTAGACAAAGTCGATAAAGAATACCGTCGCCTCGATTTAGCGGAATATGGATTCCTTAGACTGATGTTTTTGGATAAAGCGGCGGTTGATTTCTATAAAGAAAACATTCGCTATTTCGCTAATGAAGAATATCGCGCTATCGCCAATTTTATTATCGAAAGAAGTGATGTTGGTGACTTAGTCACCCATAGCGATATTATTAACGACATTCAGGTTTCTGAGCTTTCTGAAAGTTCATCTTTAGTAGCGATAGTTACTAAACTCGGTTTAATCAATAACGATAAATACTCGAAAGCACTAATGGACGATTATTACAAAGTAATTTGTGCGGAACGAGGTCGTATTCATACTCGCTCTTCTTTAAGAAAGGCTTTAGAAGGAAAGTCTCCACAAGAGCAAGCTAGACTCGTCGCAAATTATTTTGATCAACTGAATAAAAGAAGCGGAAAATAGCCGTTTAAAAAAGGGGGATAAGTAAATGGCAGCAAAGAAGGAAAAGAAGGCTGTAAAAGAGCCAAAAAAGGCCAAAAAGGACGTAAAACCAACCAAGGCTAAAGCCATCAAAGCTAAAAAAGATGATCTTTTAGATGACGAAGATGCATTAGAAAGCCTTGATTCGATTAAGAAACGTCTTTTAAAGAAGGCTAAAGAAAGTGGTGGTGAAATCGAACAATCAGAAATCGATGAAGCCATTCAACCTTTCGATATGTCCGATGAAGATATCGAAGAATTGATTAATTATTTTAAGAAAAATAAAGTCAATGTTATTTCCGATACTGATGAAGAGGGCATAGAAGAAATTGATTTTGACGAAGAAAGCGAAGCCGACTTATCCGCAGAGATGGATGACGAAGACGTCCCAGATGAAAAAGAACTCAATTATATTTCTAACCTCATCGTTGGAGATGTTAAGGTCAATGACTCTGTTAAGATTTATCTTAAAGAAATCGGCAAAGTCCGTTTGTTGAACGCTCAAGAAGAAATTGAGATCGCTAAACGTATTGCGGCAGGTGATGAAGAAGCAAAACAAGAACTCATCAACGCTAACTTGCGTTTAGTTATTTCTATCGCAAAGCGATATGCTGGACGCGGTATGCCATTCCTAGATCTTATTCAAGAAGGTAACATGGGCCTTATTAAAGCGGTTGAGAAATTCGATTATACCAAAGGATTTAAGTTTTCAACTTATGCAACATGGTGGATTAGACAAGCTATCACCCGTGCAATCGCCGATCAAGCTCGTACAATTCGTATCCCTGTCCACATGGTTGAAACCATCAACAAGATTACGAGAGCTCAACGTCAGCTAGTCCAAGAATTAGGTCGTGAACCTACCGCCGAAGAAATCTCTGAAAGACTCGATGGAGCGTTATCTCCAGATAGAATCACCGAGATTCAATGTATCAACCAAGAACCAGTTTCTTTAGAAACTCCTATCGGCGAAGAAGATGACTCTCATTTAGGAGACTTCATTGAGGATAAAGAAGTTGTTTCACCAAGTGAATATACGACCAAGTCACTTCTTAAAGATGAACTTTACGAAGTACTTCAAGAACTTACTGACCGTGAAGCTAGAGTTTTGGAACTCCGTTATGGTTTATTAGACAACCATCCAAGAACCCTTGAAGAAGTCGGTAAAGAATTTAACGTTACTCGTGAACGTATTCGTCAAATTGAAGCGAAGGCTATTAAAAAACTTCGTCACCCAAATAGAGCGAAACGTTTAGGAGACTACGCTTCATACAAAAACTAACATGAAAATTTCCAATCGTTTAAAAGTAATTGCTTCGTTTATCAAAGATAACTCTAACGTCATAGATGTCGGAGCGGATCATGGATTGCTCGAAATATATTTACTTGAGCAAAACAAAGCCAATTCACTTTTTGCGGTTGAAAACAAAATTGGTCCATTTACAATTCTAAAAAATAATCTAAAAGATTATAAAGTTGATTTGTCTTTGTCAGACGGCATCAGCGAGATGCCTGAACACGTAGACACGATTGTAATCGCTGGCATGGGAGGAATCCTCATCAGCGACATCCTTAAAGCGCATAAAGAGAAATTAACTAATGTTAAACAAATTGTGGTGGACGCTCACCGAGATAATAGACTGGTAAGAGAGACGATTACTAATCTCGGTTACTACATTGAAAAAGAACAAATCGTCTTTGAAAACA
Source organism: uncultured Erysipelotrichaceae bacterium (assembly GCA_947303755.1). GTDB lineage: Bacteria > Bacillota_I > Bacilli_A > RFN20 > CAG-826 > Fiminaster. Next base: position 17,778 of record CAMYZF010000017.1, read on the forward strand.
ATAAGTATTACTTTGTAATCTCCTTCTTAAAAGGTCATAAAAAGTATTCCGAAGACGAGTTGGAGTGGGGTTACAAAACTAACAAAGATCCACTCTTCGAGGATTACAAAGAACACGAATTAAATACGCTGTCCCTTAATTTAGTGAAATATCGCTCATCTGAAAGAGCCACTAAAGTGGGCATCGAAACAAAAGAAGCAAAAATTAGGAGGCTAATGAATTTATGAACACGATTAAATTACTAAGAAAATTAGCTATTCGTTTCCCTAAGTCCATCAAATCTAGAGGAGATAGAATTGGTTTAATGTCTGGTAGATTACCCGAAGAGGTTAACACAATTCTTCTTTGCCTTGATTTTGATGATACTGTTTATGATTTGCTTCCTTCTTTAAAAAAGAAACCTGATTTAATTCTCACTCATCA
>CAMYZF010000018.1 GCA_947303755.1 uncultured Erysipelotrichaceae bacterium
AAAACAACAGTGCAATGCTATTTTAGTCGAAGTTGTATGTTTATCGACAATTGGAGACATTTATGATTAATACCCTTTGATTTGTTCGAAGGGTTTTTATTTTGCCTAGATTTAAAAAGAGCCGGATTATCCAGCTCTTATCATTTTAATTATTTTCTTTTCTTCGTCTTAGGAAGAAATATCCACCAATAGCAATTAATCCCATTGATGAGGCGATAATAATAATGGTCAACGTATTAGTATCAACATTGTTGCCGATAATATTGATAACTCTCGCATTAGTAACGATATAGTCGCCATCAGAAATAACAATGCTCTTGCCTAAATAGCTAGCCCAGGCTTCAAATCTTTCTCTAGCGGTTGAAACGACATAATCAGTGCTAGTCATAAAGGTCGATCTTTCTGCTTTAGTTAGGCCTTCAAAATATCCTTTGGCAATTGTGAATTTAGTAGTACATTGTCCATTTGTATCTTCATACATTATGTAGTTAGCAACGTTTACAGCAGTATCACCACCAGAACCGCCTCCGTAAGTTATTTCGATGCTTGAAATATAAACCGCGCCACTGTTAGATCTAATTCCGATATATGTGTAACTTTCTGAGAACGTTACTGTGCCGGTCGAACTTCTACTTCCGACTTTTGTGCCAGCACTAGAGCCAAATAAATCAGATGCAGATGAATAGGCGGAATTTTTTCCGTAAACATCTATAGTTCCAGTTCCGGATCCAACGGTGATAGTAACACTGGCAATTGCGCCACCACTTGTGGTTGAAACAATGCCAGAATTGGAGTTCTTACTTCTTAACTGAATGTTATCGCCATTCCTTGCACTTTGTCCGGCATAGACGGCTCCACTTGGTTTATTAACTCCGCTAAAACTTGTGTATGTTGTAGCAGTAGCAGGTAAATCATCTGCTGTAATTGTATCGGTAACCGAAGAAGTTGGTGTTTCATAATTGACTCTTTGTACTGGAACGGTTAAGGAACATGTTTTGCCTGATGCAGTAATTGCGTTTGTAAATGTTTTATTAATGGACGCTCCACCACTTTGAGTATCTGCGTAAGTAAACTGATAACCATCATTTGCGAATGTGAATGAATTAATCGTGTTATCGCCACTATCTTTGACAGTTATATCGCTTGAGGATATTGTTTCGCCAGGATGGTAAGTTTTACTTACCGAAGCAGAAATTGTCGTTGGAGCAGCAGAATTCACCGTAATAGCCTGACTACATGATTTACCATCATAGGTGATAGAAACGCTTACATTTGATGTAGTTAATGCAGTCGATGTAGTTGGGCTAAATGTGAACTCACTTGTATGACCAGCATATGTATATGTGTCAGATGTGCTATCTGAATAATTTCTAGTGATAACTAAACCAGTAGGATCAAAATATTCTCCCACTGTGTAAGTTGTCTTTGTCGGAGCGGTACTAACGCTTATAGAAGACAATGTCTTTTGAGCAGCATTGACTGTAATAGCTTGATTGCAGCTTTCTCCACCATAAGTGATTTCCACACTTGTATCGGTAGTGGTTAATGGAGTTACTGTAGATGGGTCAAAAGTGAACTCACTTGTGTGGCCAGCATATGTATATGTATCAGAAGTTGAATCTGAATAATTTCTAGTGATAACTAATCCTGTTGGATCGAAAGTCTCTCCAGCGGTATAGGCCGTCTTTGTAGGAGCGGTCGCGACTGCGATGGAAGACAAAGTCTTTGTAGATGAAGATTCTGCTATTCCAACTGAAATGCTTGAACAGGAAGCAACGGAACTAGAACTATTTATAATTTTAAAATAGTTGTAACCAGTTAAATCATAAACTCCGCTGGAGCCAGTAATGGCTGTAGCAGATGGATTTCTTGTTGTACCAGCATATACAGTCAAGCTTCCGCTTAATCCAGATAAAGTTAAGGTTCCTAAATTTAATGAGTTGTTATTATATAAATAACCTTGTCCACTCTTAAACTGGATTTTACTTGAAAAGTTACCAACATAAAATCCAGTGAATGATAAACCGCTTGCGGCAGTATATGTTTTTTCACTCTTAGGATAAGAGGAATCTAAATCTGTATTAACAATAGAATAATCATCTCCAACAGGAGTGTCACCGCCACCCGAACCAGATGATGAAACAGTGACAGTGCATTGTGCGCTGTAGACAGTGCTATTAATAGTGGCTCTTGCGGTGATAGTAGCGGTTCCTGGGCCAACACCAGTTAAAGTGATGTTTGTACCGCTACTTGAAGAAGCACTACTAATAGAAACAACTGTATTATCGCTAGTGGACCATGAAATGGCACTGCCATCGCTAGATGTAGCATTAATCATGGTTGTGTCATCAACGGTGATTGAAGCGGTTGATCTAGAAATTGAAACGCTTGGGCCAACGTCCCACGAGGCATTAGCACACATATTTTTAATATTGCTATTAACATTACCCCAAATCTTACAGGCATATTCAGGATGATCAACGAAAGCGTTTCTGTTACCTTGGAGATATTCAGCGCCTTCGTTACGATTCTTTTCTCTTTGGGTAACTGGATAATTAATGTTCCATTTAATTAAAGTTTCAAGATTACCCATAGTGTGACCGCTACCATAAGATTGGCCTGTTACAGAGTCTGTTCCACTAGGAGTGGTATTATTTGGCGCAAGAATAAGTTTCGAGTTAACAAGGGTACAATAAAAGGTGATTCTAGCAGCTTCTCCACGAGATTCAGCACTATAACCAGCGGTATATGGATCCCATCCATTGGATGAATGATTCATTCCTTCGACGAAGAAAGAATTACCACGACTGGAGTTTTCACTCGAAATAGTTGGTCGAGGCATATGAATATCTGCATCTGGATATGGGCTACCAGCATCACCACCAGAACCACCACCATGGCTATTTGGCCAAACGTGTTCACGGTTCCAAGATGTAGCAGATGTATAAGTATAGAAGCTTGAAATCTTTGTACCATATGGTTGTCCATTACTATCGTACTGGACGGTATTTGGATCGTAGTCGGTATATTTAAATTGACCAGATGGAGTGGTTCCCATTGAGGAATAGCTAACCGTCGATTGTCTCTTACTTAGATTGAGCGTTCTTAAAGCGGTTAAAAGTGTGTTTCCGCTTTGAGTGGAATCAATCGTATTATAATATGTCGCTGCATCACCATTTGTGTATGTAGCGAAAGCAACATCGCTATGCTTTGGAATATTAAGGGAAATTGCTCCAACGCCTAAAGCAAGTAGAGGCAGGACAACTAAGATTCTTTTTAAGGTTTTCATAACTACTGACCTATCTAAATGAGAGTCTGACTATCTCACGCACATTATATGCCTATATTTTTTTCTATGTAAATGAAATTAATTGAAGAAATAAGAGATATTACTAAACTAATTTATATAAATTAGTTAATTTAAAAAAATAATGTTATTAACAAAAGTGATAGTTAAGCGCTATCATTTTTTAGAAAATCAGAGTGATTTTTGAGAAGTTTAGTTGATATAATCAACAAAATTTAGTATATTTGGCTAGAAAGGTGTAGGTTATGGAAAAACACGAAGATAAATTGCATCGACGACAAGTAGAATTAATGAAAAAACGTTTCGAAGTCGATGAAGAAAAACGAATTGTCAATCTCGCTTTAAACTATGAAAAAGCTACTGATATATTGCTAACCAATATTGATACAAAAGTACCAACCTTCAACCGCGATAAATTCGCTAGTTTAAAAGACATAATCTCAGAATTCCCTTTTGACTATAAGGTTAATTTAGATATTAAGATCGATGATTATGAAGATTATAATCCTGAAGAAATATTGGAAGGTTTTAATGATGCGGTCGAATTAACCGTCTATTCTGGAAATAAAGACCACCGCCGCAAATGGGTGCAAATTACTTTCCTTCTTGTCGCAGGTATTTTGGTTCTATTTTTTATCGCTAGAGGTCTTATTCAAGATTGGAAAGGAATATCCGAAACTGCCGCAAATGTCACCAAAGAAATCCTTGAAATCACAGCTTGGGTATTCGTTTGGGAAGCCGTAAGTTTAGCCTTCCTTAGACCAAGTGAAGATCGTCTTATTTCTCTCACGTTGGCCCACAGATTAAATAACGTCACATTCAAAGACAAAACAGGAAATATCACTGCAAAAGAGCATTATTTTGAATCTTACGAAAATTCTTACAAAGAGAAAAAAGGTCTTGTATTTGGTAAGTATTCGTTGCTAATTTCTGGTGCCGCTTTCTTTGCATTAGGCACTGCTAACTTAATTACTTTACTAATGAATTTGGTTACTCTATTTAAACCTGTCGATGACTCAACTGCTTCTGCAGGGATGATGGTAGTAATAAATATTTTTATGACCGTTATCACCATATCGTTAGTAGCTTCTGAAATACTAGGCGGTTTATCTGCGATATGCGCTTATACAGGTCGAGTTGCCAAATTGCATAGATTCGTCTTACCTTTTGGTATAGTTGTCTTTATTCTTGAAAGTATCGTATTAGGCGTGTCAATAATAATGGGCGACATTTCTATTCCATCTATAATCGGTGTTTTGATTGGGGCAGGATATCTAATAGGCGCAATACTTTTCAAAGCCAAAAAAGGTTAGATCAAATACACAAAAAAAGACCTTAATAGGTCTTTTTATTTTGTTTTAAGCTTATTTACGATGAGAGTTTAAGAGTTGAACGCTTAAAGCGTTTGTCTCTGATTCGAGTTTAGAAATAAATTCGTTAATTAAGACATTACCAGTCGCAAAGACAACTTGGAAAGTAGAAGCGACGACTTTGGAATCGCCTTCAGTATCAACGAGTTCGGTAGATAAGCCATGAATCTCTGCATCAAATTCTTTAGCAACAGTTAAAATCTTTGTTAAAACTGGTTCTTCACCTTTTGTAGTTAAAGTGATAACCAAATTACGATTATTAATCTTGGATTCAATTTTTCTAAAGAAAACAAGAACAAAGAAGATAACAATGGTAGTGATAATAGCGATGATGAAGTTAAATGAGCCACAGGCAATACCAATTGCCATAACAATCCAAATTGTAGCGGCGGTTGTTAAACCTTTGATTCCGCTATTACGATGGAGAATTGCGCCAGCGCCCAAGAATCCAACGCCAGTGATGATTTGCGCAGCTAAACGAGCAACATCGCGTTTTTCACCAAAGACGGCAGGGAATCCGTAGATGGAAATAATCATGATGATACAAGAGCCGACACCAACTAAGAGGTGAGTTCTTAAACCAGCGCTACGACCTTTCCATTCCCTTTCAATACCGATAATACCGCAAAGTATCACTGATAACACAATTGCGATTAAAACAAGAATTAAATTGCCGATTGGCCAACCATTGATTACCCAATTATTTAATAATTCAGCAATCTTTTGATCAATTGTAGTAATAGTAGTAATAACCATAATCAGCCTCCTTTATATATAGAAAAACTTTCGTTAATTTTTCCGTCTAAATATTATAGCAAATTATTTATAATATGGGTGATTTTTTTACAAAAGCCTTACATATTAGAAAAAAGACGCCTTATTTGATGACGTCTTCTTTATAGGTATCGTGTGTTTCAGGATTATATATTTCACTAATCCACATTAATGTATGTGAATTACATTTCCCTATATTGGTGATTTGATGAGTATATCCAACTTTGATGGGGATTGGATTAGGTTTTTCACCACTTACGTTAGCGATTTCTAATTTATCATCACCAACTTTTCTTTGAATAATTTCACATTGTCCGATAACTGTGTAAAAGATTTCTTTTTTGTATTTGTGATAATGTCCGCCTTTAGTGATGCCTGGGAAAGAAACGTTGTCGCTGATTTGACCCCACTTTTTAGATTTGTATAGTTCTTCGAATGATCCACGATTGTCTTCGGCGTAGTTAAAGCTATAACCTTCATCACTTAGATAATCACAAAAAGTTTTGAATAGTTTGAGTTCGAATTCATCGTGAATAATTGGAAGATGTCTTTCAGATTCGATTTCTTTTTTGAAGTAGTAAAGAAGTTCGCTTAGTTTTCCTAAGGAACATTCATAAATTGGTTTAACTGAAAGAATATCTTTTGAACCCTTATGTTGTTTATCTTCAATAACTTTAATGAACTCGTCAACGATATCTTCGACAAAGTTGAAAGACACAACATAGTTAGGGTCTCTAACAAATATATCTAATCCATGGGCGATGTTATAACAAAACGTCGCGCAAGCAGAATTGTAGTTTGGTCTACACCACTTTCCAAAAGCGTTGCATAAGCGATAAACATAAACTGGAAGTCCTGATGAAAGTAAATAATCTTCCGCCATCTTTTTGGATTTACCATAATCATTGTCTAAACTCGCTTGAGTGGAACTGGAGAAAATTACAGGAATATCTCGTTTATTAGCTTTGATTAGATCTACTAATTTTTTGGTAAAATTGGTGTTTCCATCATAGAATTCTTCATTAGTTAAAGGGCGATTAATTCCAGCAAGATGCACTATAAAATTCGCGCAATTCACGAATTTTTCTAATTCTTCGCTAGTATTATCTTTATCGAATTCAAAAACCTCGTATCCTCTTCTAGAAAGATGAAGAACAAGGTGTTTTCCAATAAAGCCTTTCGCACCAGTAACTAAAATTTTCATTCTTTTCTCCAAACCATTTTATTAACGACTGAAGTATATGATTGAATAATCTTAATAACTTTGTCTGAAACGTTAGTGTCGCTGTAGACATCGACTGGTTTACAACCTTCTTTATTCAAGACCGCAACTTCCACTGCTTGAAGAAGTGATTTTTCATCGATACCTGCTAAAACAAAGCAAGCAGCGTCCAAAGCTTCTGGTCTTTCAGTAGATGTTCTAATTGAAACGGCAGCAATTGCTTTTTTAATACTTGCGTAGAAGCTTGATTCTTCTGGAAGAGTTCCGGAATCAGAAACAACCGCATATGCATTCATTTGTAAATTGTTGTAATCAATAAAACCTAAAGGTTCGTGCATGATAACTCTCTTGTCAAGTTTAAAACCAGTTGCTTCAAGTTTTTTCTTGCTTCTTGGATGGCAGCTATAAACAATTGGCATGTCGTATTTTTCAGCAAGTTTATTGATAGCATTAAATAAAGAATTAAAGTTCTTATCTGTATCGATATTTTCTTCTCTATGAGCGCTTAGTAAGATGTATTTACCTTTGGTAAGTTTAAGCTTATTTAAGATATCAGAAGATTCGATTTCTTTAAGATGTTCGCTGAGGACTTCCGCCATTGGTGAGCCAGTGACATAGGTTCTTTCTTTTGGAAGGCCACAGTCTGCAAGATATCTTCGCGCGTGTTCACTATATGCTAAATTAACATCAGAAATAATATCGACAATGCGTCTGTTAGTTTCTTCTGGCAAACATTCATCTTTACATCTATTACCCGCTTCCATATGGAACACTGGGATATGAAGACGTTTCGCTCCAATAACCGATAAGCAGCTATTTGTGTCACCAAGCACTAAGACTGCATCTGGATTATTTTCTACCAAGGCTTCATACGATTTAGCAATTATGTTGCCCATGGTTTCACCTAAATCTTTTCCGACGGCATTTAGATAAATGTCTGGATCAGCAATCTTTAAGTCTTCAAAGAAGATTTTGTTTAATGTGTAGTCATAATTTTGACCAGTGTGCACTAAAAGGGTGTCGAAATACTTGCGAGCTTTATTGATCACTGCGGCCAAACGTATAATTTCTGGTCTGGTGCCGACAATAATCATTAATTTTAATTTTCCGTTATTTTTGAAAGACATATTTAATCCTCCTAGTCGTGTTGACGAACTGGTCCGCCGAATAATTCAAGTTTCTTTAATAACTTCTTCATACCTTCAACATCTAGTCTAGCAGTATTATGTGAAGTATACGACTCTCCAAGGTTAAGTTTTTTGTTACCTTTTGAGAAGTATTTATCATAGTTTAAATCGCGATTATCCGCGCAAACCCTGAAGAAATTGCCACAATCAACGGATTTAACCATTTCTTCTTGGGTGACTAAAGTTTCATATAATTTTTCACCATGACGTGTGCCGATATAAGCAATTCCAGTCTTGCTACCAGTGAGTTCAATAATCGCTTTGGCAAGTGTTTCGATTGTCGCAGCTGGTGCTTTTTGAACGAATAAGTCGCCTTGTTCACCATGCTCGAAAGCATAGAGGACTAAATCAACCGCATCATCAAGAGTCATCATAAATCTAGTCATCTCTGGATTTGTGATGGTAATAGGCTTTCCTTCATGAATTTGATTCAAGAATAGAGGAATGACACTTCCTCTAGAAGCCATAACGTTTCCATATCTAGTGAGACAAAGAACTGTATCGCCTGGAAGAAGTTGTCTGCTTCTAGCAATAACGTTCTTTTCCATCAAAGCTTTGGAAATGCCCATCGCATTAATTGGATAGGCAGCCTTATCTGTTGATAAGAAGATTGCTTTCTTAACATGATTACGAACACAGGCAGTAATAACATTGTCTGAACCAATAACATTAGTTCTAACCGCTTCCATTGGATAGAATTCACAAGATGGAACTTGTTTTAGGGCCGCTGCAGAGAAGACATAGTCAACGCCTTTAAAGACATCGATAATGGAATCAAGATTACGAACGTCACCAATATAGAATTTAAGTTTATCGTTCGCGTAGAGTTTTCTCATATCGTCTTGTTTCTTCTCATCGCGTGAAAGAATTCTAATTTCCTTAATATCAGTATTTAAGAATCTATCAACAACCGCGTGACCAAATGATCCAGTACCACCAGTGATAAGAAGAACCTTATCTTTTAGTATGGTTGTTTCTTTAGAAGCGTATTCTTGAAGTTTTTCTTTGATTCTTTCTAATTTAAGTTGGTCCGCTTTGATTTCGTCTTGTTCATAAGAAACATAAGTTCTTAAAGACATACCAACGATCTCAGAGGCTTCTTTTTGAGTTAAATTGTAATTTTTGCGTAATTGTTTGAGTGTCATATTTGCACCTCGCTCGCCTATATTATATATATTAAAGATATAATAGCAAAGAAAAAATGCAATTATTGCACTTTTAGACAATGTTTTGATATAGGAGTATGATATTTAATATGACTTTGGCAATTATTATTGAAGTTGTATTACTTGGAATCGCCTTAAGTATGGATGCTTTTGCGGTTTCAATTACCGATAGCCTCATCTATCAAGATTTAAACAAGAAAAGAATTCTTTCGATTGCTTTAACATTCGCTATCATGCAGGCTTTGATGCCACTTATAGGTTATTGGATCATTGAATTAATTGTCTTTTTGATTGGCGAACAACAAGGCGCAGGAGTGGCAAATATTATCGCCACAACTTTAACCTGGATTGCCTTTGGATTACTTCTCCTTATCGGTGGAAAAATGATTATTGAAACTATCGTCAATTTGAAGAAAAAGTCAGAAACTGCCGCGAAATCTTATTCTTACAAAGAAGTCTTCATCATGGGAATAGCAACCTCAATTGATGCCTTTGCAACCGGCTTTGCGTTAAGTGCAGGTATCTCAAATAACATTACTGTTTGGCTACATGTTTCGATTATTTTAGTTATTACTTTTGCAATTTGTATGGTTGGTATAATTTTAGCCAAACAAATTCACAAATTATTAAAAGGACGACACGAGATTGCCACAATCATTGGCGGTGTCATCCTTGTTTTATTAGCGATATGGATTGTCTTATCCTTCTATTTCCTTTAATGAGTGAATAGAATCGTATTTCAAATGTTCAAATTCATTAAGCCTATCTAGTAAGATAGGTTTTACTTTAGCTTCTTCGGCGGAGATTGCGTCATTAATTGAATCACCAACATATACAACTTTATCTTTCTTATCTAAAGCATTTAATAATTCTAGTGCTTTTAAGATTGGTTTTGGTGATGGTTTGGGAATTGGTGCTTTTCTATTCCCAACGATGATATCGAAATATTTGGCTAAGCCATATTTATTTAAGATATCTAAAACATGTTCATCAGCGTTTGATGTGACTATTCCCACGACTTTATTATGGGCTTTTAGACACTTGACCATATCAGCGGTATCATCATAAATCTTCGTCATATCTACGACTTTTTGGGATAAAACGAGTTCGTCGATCATCTTAATAAACTCTGGATAACCATCACTAGTGCCCATCACTCTTTTATATGAGATAGGAATAGGTTCACGAGTGAAGGCTAAAATATCATCTCTAGAAATCTTTACTCCAATTCGAGAATACGCTTCTTCAAAAACATAAATTGAAGATTCATAGGTATCGAAAAGAGTTCCATCAAAATCAAATAGGAAGATATCGTAATCTTTAAGCATATTTAAATGATAACTAATTAGATTAATTTTGTAAATAAAAAGGTGTCATAGACACCTTTTAATAAATTGTATCTGGATTTATTTTGTTTCAGTGACGGGGACTTCTTTAACAGGAGCAGGCTCTTCAATGATTTCCACCGCAGATTTAACTTCGATGGTGTTATCTTTAAGAGCAGCTTGTCTTTGCTGTCTACGAAGTTGTTTTTCAACTTCACGATCAGTCTTCTTAGCATTAAACGCTAAAGCGATAATGACGATAAGAATTCCAAGAAGGAAAACCATGATTCCCCAAATACGGAAATCAAATGGAACTTTGATTGCCTCAATTAATTTAGATTCGGCAACTTTAATAAAATTGTTGCTAGCACTAGCGTTCATATGGTGACCAATGATTCCAAAAACCATTAAGATGACACCAAAAATAGCGATAGTCGCTCCGCTTAAGTACCAAGCAAATTCTTTACCACTAATTTTGTCTTTCATAAATAAACCTTCAATACAATATCACTTTGAATTCTAAAATTCAATTATGCTTGCTTATTGTTTTGTTGCATTTTAGTCACTTCTTCTTGGAAGTGTTTGTTAAATGCATCATAAGCTGGTTTCCAGGCGAGTTCCCATTTATTGGCGTGTTCTCTAGCAATTTGTTTCACATTAGTGAAGACATCTCCAAAGTTTTTACCAACTGGTAAGTCACGTCTTCCACCAGTCATTTCGATAAGAGCAAATAATGGATCGATAACTTCGTAATAATCTGCACTTCTTGCAACAGCGTTGTTTCTTGTGAATTGAAACAAGTTCACTGCGCGACTAATGTCGTTTTGAATGAAGTTAGATTGTGGAGTGATTGCTCCTTTTGCCTCATTTCTTGCCTTGTTATATTCGGCAAATAAATGATCAAATTGATCAAGAAGAAGCATGTTAACCATTCCACGATAGAAATACTCGCCTTTAACGATTAAATCTTCGTAAGTTGGTTCATCCATCTTTTCTTCTTTTTTGGAACCGACCATGTGAGCCTCAACGATTTTACGAAGTTCTTCATGAATCGGAAGAACATGTTCGAAAACTGTTAAGCACTGAGAATAGTCGACATGAAGTTCGCTTCCATCTTGGGAAAGTTTAAGAATTGTTGAATCGTTACCATAAACAACATCAAGTAATTCATTAATCTTTTTGGTGAGATTTTCACCCGCTTCACCAGAATTTGCTAAGCAAGCATGGAGAGGTGTGTTTTGCTCGAGCTCGTTGCGGATGATTTCTTTGCGTGCTTTATAAGCTTCAACATCATATTTGTCTTTCTTCATCGCATATTCTAAGGTGTTAAAGACAATCATGTCGTAGCGGATAAAGCTACCAATTGCAGCTGTGTAATTATTCATAATTACTTCCTTTCTTTATCTTCGTTAAGATAAGTTTCAATGTCCTCGAATTTCTTTAAGGTATGTTTCGCATACTTCGAGACCGATAGCGGTGCGTGTTTCATACAGAAAGAGTTGTTTTGATATTCCTTGAACATTGAAATATCATTACCTGAATCCCCAATAACGAAGATATCATCGTGATTTATCTTAAGATAATTCTCTAGGAATTTCAATCCATTTGATTTGTTGCAACCATATGGAGAAATTTCTAAAAATTCATTGGACCAACTTGCTTCAATTTCATCGCCAAATAATTTGAACAATTCTTTGTTAGCTTCTCTGGAACGTAGTTTAGATTTCTTGGACACTCCAAACATAATCATTAATTTGTAAGCGCGACCTTCATCGATGATTTTGTTAAATTTAGCCTCATTTATTTCATAAGGATTACGTAAAGCGCCTTCAAAGAAATACCATAAATGGTTCACGATCCTATAATAAAGTGCTTTGAATTTGTTTCTTTGAACAAACTCATTATCTGAGGACATGACGTAAAATCCTTTGATTGGATAATGAGCCTCACAATATTCAATTACTTTATGAACGATGCTAGGTTCGAAAGTCTTTTGAAAAAGAACTTTGTCACCTTCTAAAACATAGGAGCCATTACAACCAATCGCATAACCTTTACGGTCAAGAATCTTTAAAACACGAGTGCAAGGTCCTTTGTTTCTTCCAGAAACCGCCACAAAAAAATTGCCCTCATCAATAAATGATTGGACAAGTTTTTTTACTCGATTAGAAACGAGTTTTACTCTTTTCTTAGGGTAAAATAAGGTACCGTCTAAATCTGAAGCAAGTAATTTCGCCATTGCGTTAATTTTATTAACACAAGAAAGAAAATGCAAATATTTTTATATAAAAAGAGTTCGGTATAATCCGAACCCTCTAGTTATATAGCTTAGATTAACGAAGTGGATTCTCCGCTTGGAAAATGCCGTATCCTCCATCTTCACGTTCATAGACGACGCTAATACGATCGTCTTCTTCATCTAAATAAAGGAAGAATGGGTGACCAATTGCTTCCATTCTTGTAATGGCTTCTTCAACGGTCATTGGATCAAGATATTTAGATTTTGTTCTAACAACTTGATCATCCTCAGCAATTTCTTCTTCAATCGCTTCAATATTTTCAAACGCTAAAGCTTTGCCTAATGAAACCTTTCCACCTTTGGAACGATCCATTCTGGTTTTGAGTTTGCGCATTTGTCCTTCGAGTTTATCGATGGCTAAGTCAACTGCTGCGTAAAGATCATCATTAGCAACTTCTGCTCTAAGGTCCATATATGGAGTGAAAATGGTAATTTCAACCTTTGCTCCTACCTTATAAGATCTGACGACGACGCGGCAAGTGACATCTTCATTAATCACAAAGTATCTGTCCATGCGTGAAAGCTTACTTTCAACAGCGTGTTTGATTCCTTCGGTGACTTCAATGTTCTTACCAATAACTTGGTATTTCATAACATGTGTCTCCTTTCTTAATTATGCTATGTAGCTAATTACACTTATATTATGACAAAATTCTATCCAAAAAGATAGAAGTATCAACTAATTTTATAGTAAAGATTTAATCTCATTAACCTTGTCTAATGTTTCCCAAGGAAGATTGAGATCTGGTCTACCAAAATGACCGTAGTTAGTTAGCTTGTGATATTCAAATGTTGGTTTCGTTAATGAGAAGTTTTTGATAATCATTCCAGGTCTTAAGTCAAAGACTTTTTGAATGAGATCAACGATAAAATGACCATCATATTTAGAAGTTCCAAAAGTATCGACATAAATAGAAACTGGTTCAGGTCTACCAATCGCATAACCTAATTGAACTTCTAATTTACCTGCAACGCCTGCTGCAACGAGGTTTTTAGCGATGTATCTTGCCATATAAGAGGCACTTCTATCAACTTTAGTAGGATCTTTTCCAGAGAACGCTCCACCGCCATGATGACCAGCCCCACCATAAGTATCAACGATGATTTTGCGACCTGTAACACCAGTATCTCCAGCAGGTCCGCCAATAACAAAATTACCAGTTGGATTGATGATAATTTCAAAGTCATCATTAAGATTAAATGACTTAGCAACTGGCTTCATAATCTCGTCTTCAACATAGGCCTTAAAAACACTCATATCAATGTCTGGATCATGCTGAATTGACATCAAAATCGTTGCAATTCGTGGATTTTTGACATCTGAGTAGTCAATTGAGACTTGTGATTTCATGTCTGGTCTAGCGTGTTTAAATTCGCCGCTTTTTCTTTTGTTTGTAGCGATTCTAACAAGCTTATGAGCGATAGCGATTGGAAGAGGCATGTAGCCATCATTTTCGTTGGTAGCAAAACCAAACATAATGCCTTGGTCACCGGCACCAATTTCTTCATCTTTTTTTGCGTCAACACCCATCGCGATATCGCTTGATTGCTGTTGGACTCTTACTTCAACTTCAACTTCATCAACCGAGAATCCATATTCTTTCTTTGTGTATCCGATATCCGTTAAGACATCTTTAACAATCTTTTTATAATCTGGTTTAGCTTTTGAAGATATTTCACCACCGATTAAAACAAAGTTTGAGGTGACAAAAACTTCGCAAGCAACTCGACTTTTTGGATCAACTTTTAAACATTCATCTAGGATGCTATCTGCAATTTGATCTGCGACCTTATCAGGATGACCTTCTGAAACCGATTCGGAAGTGAAGAGATTAATGTTTTTCATAAACGACTCCTTTAACAAAAAAATGACTTCCCACCAAGGAAAGTCACTTTGTTATTGTGAATTCCGCTTCTTATCGTTCAGTGGGTGGGCCACCGCTAAGGAAGAGCACTTACTCATTTTTGAGAGTTGCTACTGTGTTGTTACATTCCTTATTACACAGTTCTTGATAAGAATCTCTATTAGTATTTTAGCAATGTAAATAGAATTTACAACTACTTTAATGTTTTTAAAGCTTGGGCTAATTGATCTGGGCAACTAGTAAGTCCAGTTCTTGAACCTCGACAAGGTATTCCTTCTAATTTAGCAATAACCTCATCAATAGTTAAACCTTCCACAAGTTTCGCGACTGCTTGACGATTGCCATGGCAACCTCCAAAGATCTCAACGTGTTTGACGACATCACCATCTACTGTGATACTCATTCTTTGAGCGCAGACATTCTTTGGACTATATTCAATGGTTTTCATTATTTAACGATTTCGCCATAGACTTCACCAGAGCACATACCAGCGTTGGATTCGTCTGTATCAATATGCATTGCTAAAGCAAAATCTTCTCTAACTCTAATGACAACGTCATCAAAAATGACTTTACGTCCTTCACGACCAGTAGACACTTTAACGATTTCACCATTCTTGACACCGAATTCTACAGCATCTTTTGGAGTCATATGAATATGTCTTTTCGCGACGATAACACCTTCTTTAAGTTCAACTTCACCACAAGGACCAACGATTTTGATTCCTGGAGTGCCGGCGATGTCACCTGATTCTCTTACAGGTGCTTGGATACCTAATGTACGTGCGTCCGTAAAAGAGATTTCGACTTGATCAGCCTTACGAACTGGACCAAGGATTGAGACACCAGCAATAGATTTCTTTGGACCAACTAATTCAAGTTTGGTAAAAGAAACGAATTGTCCTGGTTGAGAAAGCATAGCTTTAACTTCAAGTTTGGCATCTTTACCGCATAATAACTCTAAGGTTTCTTGAGTGACATGAATATGTCTAGCGGATGTTTCAACTAATATTTTTTTCATATAATTAACCTTCTAACGGCACATATTGTATCATATTTTGCTTTCTTTATTTAATTAAAGAATATAAAATTTTTTAGAAGAAAGGCAAAACGATGGAAAACGAATTCATTTCAACTGAACAAATTGAAAGATTAATTGACGAAAAGAAAGTTAAAGAAATTCGTCAACTTTTTGAAGTTGTCCCAACAATCGACTTAGCGGAAGCTTTAAGCGATATTGAAGACACCAAAAAGATTATTTTCGTTTTCAAAACCGTTAAGTCTGAATACACCGCTGAGTTATTCACCGAATTAAAACCAGAAATCAAAGAAGATCTCATTAATTTAATGTCTAATGATGAACTTACTGATGTTTTGGAACAACAATTCACCGATGACTTAGTCGATGACCTTGAAGAATTACCAGCAAACATCGTCACCAGAGTTTTAAGAAACGTTCCAAAAGAAAGAAGAGCCACGATCAATCGTCTCCTTAATTATAAAGAAGATAGTGCAGGCTCAATCATGACTACCGAGTTTGTTGTCATTTTATCCAACATGACTGCTGATGAAGCGATTAAACAAATTCGCAAGAACGGAAGAAATAAAGAAACAATTTATACATTGTTCGTCATGGACAACCAACGTAACTTAGTTGGTACCCTCGACTTAGATGATTTGATCTTCGCTGATGGTGATACAAAAGTTACCGAAATCATGAATCGTGACTTTGTCACAGTTAATGTTGATGATGACCAAGAAGAAGTCGCAAACGTTGTCAAGCGTTATGACTTAAACGCTATTGCGGTTTTGAATAATGATGGTCGTCTCGTCGGTGTTATCACTGTTGACGATATCATGGACATCATCGAAGAAGAAACCACAGAAGATATCTCGAAAATGCAAATGGTTACCCCACTTGAAGATAGTTATTTAGAAACATCTCCAATCAAGATGGCCCGCAAATGCATTCCTTGGATTGTTGTTTTGCTTATCCTTGGAACCTTCTCTTCAATGGTTCTTTCCATCTTTGAAGATCGCATTGCTAGCATCGCAATTTTAGCGGCCTTTATTCCAGTCTTAATGGACACTGGAGGAAATGCTGGAGGACAAACAATTGCCCTTATGATTCGCGGCCTTTCCTTACAAGAATTTGGACCTCGTGATTTCTGGAAGGTAATTAGAAAAGAAGCGGTTTCTGCTGCGATTATTGCAATTATCATCGGCGCATTCGCCTTCATTTGGTTCTCGGTTGAACAGTATTTAGGAATCGTCACAAACTCCAATCTTGGCTATGACGTTTCCATCTGGTTAGGTAACTGCTGGAGCAAGGAATATTTTATGGAAGTTATGAAGGTCTCTGGCCTTGTTGCAGGCACCTTAACAATTGGTATGTTCCTTTCTAAGATGGTAGCAGTCCTTCTTCCAATGGGAGCGGCTGCGATTAAAAAGGATCCAGCAATTGTATCTCAACCATTACTAACAACTATTGTTGATGTCACATCCTTGTTAGTTTATTTTGGCATCGCTTCCCTTATTTTTGTTTTCTAACTTTCACTTGTGAAGACACTAAATTGAGAGTATAGTAATTATCGCTGCAGCGATGGCGGAACTGGTAGACGCGTACGTTTGAGGGGCGTATAGGGCAACCTGTGTGAGTTCGATTCTCATTCGCTGCACCATTTAGAAAATAATGCAGATTATCGAATCTGCTTTTATTTAAAATAAATAAGCCACCATAATTAGTGAGGTATTCTTATGAATAATGCAACAATTAAAGAATTTATTAACAAAGAACTTGAAAGACAAAAAAATAACATCGAATTAATCGCTAGTGAGAACTATGTTTCATTAGATGTTTTAGAAGCTTGTGGTTCGATTTTAACTAACAAGTACGCTGAAGGCTATCCAGGTAGAAGATATTATGGTGGCTGTGAAAACGTTGATCTAGTTGAAAAAGAAGCTCAAAGACTCGCTAAAGAATTATTCAATGTTAAATATGCAAACGTTCAACCTCACTCTGGTAGCCAAGCCAACATGGCTGCTTATCAATCTATCTTAAATAAAGGTGACAAGATTTTATCAATGTCACTTTCTAACGGCGGACACTTAACCCATGGACATAGATTATCCTTCTCTGGAAACGACTATGTCTTTGTTCATTATGATGTTGATGAAAATGGTTTCATTGACTATGAAGCGATGAGAGAACTCGCTATCAAAGAAAAACCACAATTAATCTTAGCAGGTGCTTCTGCTTATAGCCGCATCATCGATTTTGCATACTTCAAAAAAGTTGCAGATGAAGTTGGTGCTTATTTCATGGTGGATATGGCCCACATCGCTGGTTTAGTTGCAGCGGGACTTCATCCAAATCCATGTGAATACGCTGACATCGTTACCACCACTACTCACAAGACCTTAAGAGGTCCAAGAGGTGGTATGATTTTGACCAATAATGAAGAGATTTATAAGAAGGTAAATTCCGCCTTATTCCCAGGTATCCAAGGTG
>CAMYZF010000019.1 GCA_947303755.1 uncultured Erysipelotrichaceae bacterium
CATGACACATGCCGCCCATGATGGTCATACTATTTATGCCAAATACACTGAAGGTGGTATTACAAAAACAGCAACCTACTCAATTAGTGTTGCTAATGCACCAGTTAGCAGTTTAACAATTGATTCTAATACTGGAAAAGTGGCAACAAAAGAATCATTTGATATGTCAGAAATCGGAGTTACCATTTTGCCTGCTGATGCAGTTCAAACATATGAATGGACCGTCTTAAGCAATACAGTCAATAATGACTATACATTTGAGGCTGATATTGTCGAAGCTGGTAATACCGAAGGTACAATCACCTTGAAATGTACATCAACCGCTGATTCAAGCAAATATCAAACATTTGTCTTAACAGTTTCTGGTAACCCAGTTGTTACATTACCAAATTCAGTAACTTTGTATACTGGAAAAACAACAACTGTTACAGCATCTGTTGAAGGTGGAACAAGTCCATATTCATATTCTTGGTCAATCACATCAGGTGGAAGCTATGCTTCTATTTCAAGTGGTGGATCAAGCGCAACAGTCACCTTAAGTGGTAGCGCTGCTGGTAGTGTTACACTTCAATGTTCTGTCACAGATTCTAACAGCAAATCAGATTCTGCCAGTGTGACATTTAGTGTCATTGCTAGTGCAGTTACTGAAGTTAATTGGAGCGCATCTGCTTTTGATGTATTCTCCGGCGCAACTATCCCATCTAACATCGATGATACTTGGGAAGTTAACTATGAGAAAAACAACGGTGATAATGGTTACATTGTATTTGGTGAATATGATTTGTATTTAGGAAGCAAAGAAATTACTTCACTTCCATATACATTTGTAGCCGAAGATGATGGCAAATCATTACATGTTGAATATGGTGGAGTCTCTTCTTCATCTGTTACTGTTACTGTTACACAAACAATTAATGCTGTTTATGCACCAAACACATCTACTGATACAGTTTCTTGGACTGCTTCAGAAGCTGCTGATTTAGGTTCAAAAATTAGTTCACAAGGTGGAACTGATGAAGGAGCAATCTCTACAGGAGATTATGAGTGGGATTACACAAGAACTCTCGTATCCTTAGCTAGCAATAAATCTGACTACATTGCCTTCCAAGGAGAAACATGGATTCAATTGGGTTCTGGTAATGCTCTAGAATCATTAGAATTTACTACCAGCGCAATTCCAGGAACCATTAAGAGTGTTAGTGTTGTTGCAGCTACAGCGGGAACCCACGCATTAACAATTGATGTTGGTGGAACCAAATATCTTGAAGACGAAAGTCTACATGTTTATTCTGGTACAGCTGCTGCGGATAACCCAGATCCTGCTGACTGTGTGACGACAGGCACTGGTTCATCTTCTGGTGCAATCACCATTACAATTGCTCAATCTGGTTCAACGAAAAAAGCTATGGTTATCCGCTCAATTTCTGTAACTTATGAAACAGAAGGTAGTGGAACTACCAATATCGCTAACAACGCATCGCACAAAGCCGCTCAAAGAGCTGCTGTCGCGTATGCTCAAGCATTTAATGCGGCAATGGATGAAACTGAAAACTGTACAACAGGATTAGATGCAGCATGGGCAACATGTTCATCTGCATATACTTCATTCAAATCAGCTGCTGCTGCTTTAGGTTCAACTGAAGAAGCATGGGCTAAGAATTTGATCAAATATGCTACTGTTGAATGGTCAGATGACAGTGGTGAAGCTTGCATTGAAAGAATGATGAAGACTTATGAAGTCTGTGTCCAAAAACATGGTAAGACAGCCTTCATGTCTGATCTTGTCACTCTTGGACGTGTGAGCAACACTAACCCAATTTCATTAATCGGTAATAACGTTGACACTAACACTGTTGCAATCATTGTGATTGTCTCAGTTATCTCTGTCTCCGCTATTGGTGGTTACTTCTTCTTACGTAAACGTAAAGAGAACAACTAATCCATATAAACCATTAATATAAGGACCTTAGGATTTATCTTAGGGTCCTTTTTCTAAAATGGTATAGAAATATACATATTGCTTTGCTATAATAGGCAAGGTCTAAAATGAATTAGACCCATATTTGGCTGAGTAGCTCAGTTGGTTAGAGCAGTCGGCTCATACCCGGCGTGTCGGCGGTTCAAATCCGTCCTCAGCTACCAATTAGATGAATACCCTTGATATTGTTTCGAGGGTTTTTATTTCTAAAAATGGATGTTGTCTAAACAAATGGTGCTGGAATCTTAACAAATCAATTAAAAATAAAAAATAACCGATCGGCCTATTCAGCCACACATACCGGATAAAACCAAACAACTATTGTTGTGTCAACATTGTTATTTATTACTTTATAATTATATTAAATGAACAAAAAGAATATATGTGTTATTGGTGGTGGTATCGCCGGAATAGCAGTGGCCACTAAACTACTTAAATTAGGATATTCCGTTTCTTTATATGAAAAGAATAGCTACTTAGGTGGTCTTTGTTCTGGCTATCAAAAGGATGGGTATCACATCGATGCTTGTTTCCATTGGTTAATGGGCACAAGAAAAGATACCAAGATCTTTAAGATGTGGGAAGAAGTCGGAGGTTTGTCTAAAGACACACCTATTTATCATAGTGACACCTTCTTAACCATTTCTAATAAGAACGAAACAGTTCATCTATATGTTGATTTAGATGAATCAGAGAAAGAATGGATTTCTTTGTCTAAAGAAGATGAAGACGCAATTACTAAATTCTTTAACACTGTTAGGAGTTTAAAAACCCTTTGGGAATATTCTCAGTCTTCTAAAAGAAGCACGAAAGAATTACTTAAATCATTTAAACATATAAGATTACTCGCGAAAGGCTCTCAATATTCTCGAGAATCTTATTCATTACAATTTAAAAACGAAACAATCCGTTTAGCGATTAAATATGGCTTAACTGGTTATAATAATGCCCTTTTCTTTATGGTTGCTTATGCCGCCTTCTCAAGTGGTGATTCAGGAGTGCCTCTAGGAGGCGCGGAAGAATTCATCAAAAGAATTCATGATCATCTAGTGAAACTAGGATGTGATATTCATTTAAATGAAGAAGTTGATGAAATCATCATTCAAAATAAAAAGGCAGTGGGTATAAGAATCAAAGATAAGACATATGAATTTGATCGAGTCGTGTCTTGTCTAGATCCTAACTATACCTTAAAGCATCTTTTAAAGAACAAATACAAAGTCAACTATTATGATGAGCTAAATAGATCGATTCATAAGAATTCTATTTCTAGCTGCGTCCTACTATATTTAAGCGCGCCTAAAAAAGAATTAGAAAAAATCGATGTGCCAACCTTAATTGATATTCATTCTATGAAGGTAGGCGAAAAAGAATTTGAAGCGATGCTAGTTAGACCATATCATTTTGATCCATATTTTGATAACAAAAATGAAAGTGTTGTCTCGGTTTTCTTTGATCAAAATGAAGTAGACTTTAAGAAGTATCAAAAAATGAGCGATGAGGAATATCGTTTAGAACTTTCAAAAGTGTCTAAAATCGCTCAAAAAGCACTAGAAAACAAATATCCATTCCTTAAAGGAAAAACAAAAGTAATCGTGAAGTTTGGTCCAAAAGAATTAAATAACTCTACTTATACCTCTTTTGGAGCGATTCAATCCTATTCGTACACGGATAAAAGTTCATTCACATTTTTCTCTGGAAAGCTTTATAAAGTATCTAATTTATATTTCGCTAGTCAATGGAACCGTAAGATAGGAGGCACTCCATCAGCTTTAATAAGTGGACTTAAGATCGCTAAAAGAGTGCATCGAAGTTTCTTAATTTCAAATATTATTAAAAGGAAACGCTAACTTTCATAAGAATTATCTTCTTTTCCAAATATATCCACCCGCAGTTTTTTGTCTTCCTCTAATACAATTTCAATCTCTTTGATTGGTTCAACATTTAGCAACACTGTTGCGATCGTTTCATTGGTTTCAGTTACAGCTGTCGCTGGTTACTTCTTCTTACGTAGACGTAAAGAAAACTAATCACTGATTTGCAAAAAACTTAATTATTAGGAAGCCCTGGAACTTAGACCAGGAAGGGGCTTCCTTTTATATTGAATTAATAAATATATTCTTTAAGTGCAAGTTGCACTTTGGAATTGCACTTTGGAAATAGTTATTTATAATAATGGTATGGAAAATAAGTATTCTAATAAGTACTTAATTGAGACGGGTATCGGTTTACAAGATGTTGATAAGCTAAAGAACTCATCTTATTTTCTTAATGAATCTAATAGATATATAAAAGGAGAAATATCTTTAGATGAATTAGATAGAATCATTAATTCTTATTACAAGAGCAAACCTTCTACTAATAGAAGCGAAGAAGCTGATAAGATCGCTGTTAAGATATCTAAATGTATTTCTGATGATTCATTTACCTTTACAGTAGGGCAGTTGTTATCAATTCATAAAACTTTATTTGAAAATGTTTTTGAACACGCGGGTAAGTTAAGATCATATAACTTTATTAAGAAAGAATGGGTACTTGATGGTGAGTCTGTAACGTACGGAGACTTTCACGAATTAGAGTCCACTCTTCAATATGATTTCGAGTTAGAAAGAAACTTCAAATACAAGAATTTATCCATTGATCAAATTATCAACCATTTAGCGAATTTCATTGCAAATCTCTGGCAAATACATGTTTTTGAAGAAGGAAACACCAGAACTGTTGCAGTGTTCTTTATCAAGTATTTAAGAAGCTTAGGATTCGATGTTACAAATGATGTATTCGCTAAAAACGCTTGGTATTTTAGAAACGCCCTTGTAAGAGCGAATTACAACAACTTTATCAAAGGAATATTTGAAGATAAGACATATCTCATCAAATTCCTAAGAAACCTATTATTAAATGAAAAGAATGAACTATCTAACAAAGAACTTCATATTGGCTCAATAAATGATAAAGAAAACTCTAAAGAATCTAGAGTTCTTAAATATATTGAAACTAATCCATATATTAAGACTGACGATTTAGCGTCCCTTCTAGGAATATCAGTTAGAACCATCAAAAGTGTCTTAAAGACTTTGGTAGTGAATAAAACCATCGTTAGAGTAAACGGTAAAAGATATGGTTATTGGAAGATAACTAAAAGACATTATTTATCTGAGGATGAGATGAAAAGCATCAAACTTAATTAATATGATAATTACTGTTACTGAATTTAGAAGACATGTTGATCATTATTTAGATTTGTCTAAATATGAGGACATATATTTGACCAAATACGGAAAAATCATTTCTGTTTTATATTTTCCAAAAAAACATCATGAAAAGAATGAAATCACTTATATTAAGTAATATTACGATTTATTTATCACTTTTATAAAATAAATGATTAAATATATAGGCATATGAATAAAGAAGAGAAACCAGTATTAAATTTCTTTATCAAAACCCTTAATGGTATGGCGTATGGTTTATTCGCTACATTAATTATTGGTACGATATTCGCCACCATAGGTGGATTATTTAAATATGGCCAAGGAAATGGTTTCTGTGACTTCATGGCAAGCGTTATAGGGGATGGAAAGGGTGGATTATCCTATGTTCTTCAAATCCTTACAGGCGCAGGTATTGGAGTAGGTATTTCTTTAGCCTTAAAGTTTGATCCACTTAAAACAGTCGTGTTGGCCGCTGTTGGTGAACTCGCAGCCTATTTCTCTTTGACTACAAAGTTTGTCACTGACGCAACCCATCCAGTCTTAGATGCTTTTAAGATCGGTGATCCATTAACTATTTACCTAGTCGTTATCGCTGTGGCTTTAGCGATGAAATATGCTTTGCAAAAGAAAACACCAGTGGATATTTTGATTATTCCTTTATTTGGTGGAGCGGTTGGTCTAATCACTTCATTATTAGTAAGATATCCAGCAATTTACGTGACTTTTGGTATGCAGTGGCTCATCAATAGCGGTACAAATGCGGTACCTTTTGTGATGGGTTTAGTGGTAGCGGTGCTCATGGGTATGGCCTTAACAGCGCCTATTTCTAGCGCGGCAATTGCAGCGATGATATTTGTCCTTCCAATGGACATGTCCATCGCTCAAGCTTTAATAGATCCAGCCTATTCTGGCTTAGTTATTGCTTCGGGCGCAGCAGTGGTGGGTTGTTCAACCCAAATGGTGGGCTTCGCTATACAATCAAGAAAAGACAACAACATTGGTATGATAATTTCCATAGGAATTGGAACATCCATGCTTCAATTCAAGAATATTTTAAAGAAACCAATTATCTGGTTACCAACCATTATTGCTTCAGCAATACTTGGTCCAATCTCTACTTGCCTAGTCAAAGGTATTTGCATGGGTTCAAGCGCTGGTATGGGAACCGCTGGACTTGTAGGTCAAATTGGCACCTTTACTTCGATGGGATTTACGAGTTGGCAACCCTATGTTTCCATCTTCGTTTTACAGATAATTGCCCCAGCAGTTTTGGTGTTCTTTATCGACCTTTTATTCCGTCATTTTTCTCTCATCAAAGAAGGCGACCTAAAAGTTTAATATCCACAGCAAAACTCCGTTAAAAATATGAAAATTAGTGAGCAAGAAAAACAAGAATTAGAAGAACTTTATCACTTCTTTTTGACTCACGAAAAAACCCAGAAAATGAAAGATGTTCAAATGCATCGTGGATCGAATACTTTTCTGCATTCATTTAAGGTCGCAAAACTCGCGATCAAAAGAGCGTTAAGACATAAAAAAGTTAATCTAAAAGCTATTCTTGTCGCTTCAATTCTTCATGATTACTACCTGTATGACTGGAGAACTGAGAAACAATATAAGGCCCATCACGCTCAAAATCACCCTTTCATTGCCGCAGAAAATGCTAAAAAAGACTTTGGTATCGATGATGAGATCATGAAAATCATTCAAACACATATGTGGCCGTTTAACATAAAAAGGTTTCCAGAGACGAAAGAGGCGCGCATCGTTAATTTCGCAGATAATCGTATCGCTTTAAAGGAAGCGCTCACTTCTCGAGCGCACAAAGAGCGCCACCGTGAGAAAGAACTGAAATTTATAGAAAAATTGTTCTAAGATTGGGTCAAATTTGACCCTTTCTTTTTGCCTAAAAATGGAAATAAATTTTTAATAAAAGATTTATTGCTTGTCAGAAACTACCTCTATATATATAATATACGCAATTAAAAAGGAGGAAAGGTTATGAAAAGAAGTATATTACCGATTACCCTCTCGCTCTTATTAGCGGCATTTTCTGCTGTAGGCTGTTCAGGCTGCGGTGGCAAATCAGCGGGTACAGGTTACACTTACAACACATATCTTGAAACCAATCCTAAGACCTGGAACGTTCATACCTGGGAAACAAGTGACGAGTCCTATGTCCCAGCGTTTACCGAAATGGGTCTTTACGATTTACAGCTCAATGCTGCCAAAAATGGTTACGAGATTATAACCGAAATGGCTGCGGCCATGCCTAAAGATGTCAGTGATTCCCTAACTGATGATGAAATCAATAGATATGGCTTAGCCGAATCAGGCAACGTCCCATCAGGATCAGTTTGGGACATTGAACTCAATCAAAGCGCTGTCTGGGAAGACGGCAAACCTATTAATGCGGACACCTATGTTGAGTCTATGAAAAGACAATTAGACCCAAAAATGGTTAACTTCCGTGCTGATAGTTATTATGCAAGTAGTTTGGTTATCGCTAACGCTGAAGGATATTTCAAACAACATCGTGAAACAATCGAACCAGCGTACAACTACATCAACCAAGAAAATGGTTCTTATACCGATGAAAACTTTGGTGAATCAGGCTACTTCTACCTCAATCTTGCTAAAGAAGGACCTTATGGTGCTTCAATCTTCGTTGGTGAAAGTGCGATTTCTTTCTACACTGTTTTAAACAATAGAAGTGGTCGTGCCTCTGATGCCGTCGAATTAGCGGCCAAACGTATTACCGATGCTGCTGCCTATTATGCTTGGAAGTATATTAGTCACGCAGACGGAGATGATGCTAAGGATTGGGCAGACATTACAGACTTCAGTAAATTAAGCTCTGTAAAAGAAAATATGCTCAATTACGATATCGGTATCGATGAAATCAGTAACAAATCTGTTTACGTTCGTAAGACCGAAGCAAATCCAGCATCTGAAGATGAAGCTGAAAAGTACACAACTTCTGCTTTAAAAGCAGACGTCAGTACAGTTGTTGAAGGTCTCGGCGGAGCTGGTGACAGCACCTGGAACTGGAAACTTCCATTATTTGGTACTTATTTCAACTCTCAAACGGTTGACTTTGCAAATGTCGGTATTCGCAAAATGTCTGACTATACAATGAGACTTTACTTATCCAAACCAGTCACTGAACTTGATCTCAAGTTCTCATTATCTGGTAACTGGATTGTCGACTGCGAATTATATGATTCACTTAAGATTCCAACTGCTGGCGGTCTTGTTTCTACAACGTACGCGACCCCAACTGGTGGTGTTAAAGGTTACAAATCATATGGACCATACAAACTTACCGCTTATGAAGATGGTAAATCATTCACAATTGAAAAGAATGATAAATGGTATGGTTACAGTGATGGTAAGCATCAAGGTCAATTCCAAATGACAAAACTTTACACTCGTATCATCACCGAACACAATACGGCTCGTCAAGAATTCGAAAAAGGCAACCTTGATGACTTCGGTTTGAATAAAACCGATATGAAGGATTATGGTAACTCTTCAAGACTTACTCAAACTTGGGAATCATACACAACCAAGATTTCCTTCAACTCAAATCGTCAAAAATTACTCAATAGACAAAACGGAACAGGCAACAACAAAACCGTTCTTGCTAACCTCAACTTCCGTAAAGGTTTATCTTTAGCCATCAACCGTAACTTGTTTGCATCTCAAACAACTGCTGGTTCTAAAGGCTTCACTGGATTATTGAATGACCTTTACTTATCCGATGTTGAATCTGGCGAAATGTATCGTGGAAGCGAACAAGGCAAGAGTGTTTATAACCAAGTTTATGGTCAACTTGGTGGTGACCCATATGATCCAACTTATGAACCAAAACCATTAACTGAAGATGCTTGTGGTTATAACTTCAATATGGCTGTCAAATTTGTCTCTGATGCTTTCCAAGAAGAATTTGCATCTGATGCAGCAGGACACTTAGAGTCCAATTCCAAGATTTCTCTTGAATTCCGTGTTTACGATGATCAATCTGAAACTACAATCGACATGCTTACATTCTTAAGACAAAGATTTGAAGAAGTCGTTGCAGCTGCAAACGAAAAGTGCGGTTCCAGCGTTTCAATTGAAATCGCTTCCATCAAAGATGAAGACTATTACACAACCGCTAAGAAAGGCGAATATGAAATGATCTTCTCCACTTGGGGTGGTGCTGCTATTAACCCAATTGGTTTAATGCAAGTTTACTGTGATTCCAGCTTTGATTCTTGCTGTGAATTCGGTTTCAAAGGAAAACAAAATACAACTGACTTAACTATCGTTATCGATGGTGAAGAAAGAACCAAGAGCTTCAATGCTTGGTGGACAGAAATCAACGATATTACCGAAGATAAGACTGATCCAAATTATGAAAAACAACATAATTACATTCTTACTGTCTTAGCAGGACTTGAAGCCGGTATCTTAAATAGATTTGAAGCTGTGCCAGTTTATGCACGTGCTTCAAGCTCAATCAACTCCTTTAAGATTGAAAATGGTTCCCCAACTTACATCAACTTAATTGGTTATGGTGGAATTCGCCACATGACCTTCAACTATAACGATGCTGAATGGGAAGCCTTCCTTAAAGAAAACGGATCTGAATTGATCAACATGTACAAAAACTAATTAATTTGTCCGTTTCTAATTATTAAATTCAAACAGTAACTGGTGGAGATCTATTTTCCTCTGGTTACTGTTTATGGGTATTTATATGCGTAATACAAAAGAATTGCTACAATATATCATTAAAAGAATCCTTTTAATGCTTTTTACATTCGCTATTATTTTTGTCTTATGCTTCATTTTAATTCGTTTATTACCACTCAATAACGCTAGTGGTCCAGGAAAAGATGAAAAGACATTCTGGATGATGCAAGCAGCTTTAGGAAGATACCGCAAGGGTGATGATGGTAAATACTACAAAACCCCTGTCTTAGAACAATTGTTCGTCTTCTTAAAGAATTTGTTTATGCCAGCCACTTATGAATCAAATGGTGAAATTCACACCGCCTCAAGATGGGGCTACTCATGGTCCATCTCTTGGCTTGCTTCACCAGATCAAATTCTTTTCTCTAGATTCCCACCAACCGTTTTAATCAATATTTATTCGATTATTCTTTCGGTTCCACTAGGTTTAGGCTTAGGTATCTTCATGGCTTTGAAGAAAGATAAATGGCAAGACAATATTTTAGGCATTGTCATCATGCTTTTAATCTCCGTTCCAAGCTTTGTCGATTCCTTCTTACTTCAATATATATTTGCGTATCGACTTCAATGGCTGCCACCAATTCGAGCCGACTATAACGGTTCATGGTTCGCGCCAGAGATGTTTGTGTCAATGATTTTGCCAGTTATATCTATGTCATTTGGCTCCATTGCTGGATACGCAAGATATACTCGTGCAGAATTAACTGAAGTTTTGACTAGCGATTTCATGTTATTAGCCCGCACCAAAGGTCTCTCTAGAGGTCAGGCAACTGTTAGACACGCATTCAGAAACTCTTTGGTTCCTATTTTCCCAATGTTACTTGGTGAAATTTTGTCTGTCTTATCTGGTTCAATTATTATTGAATCCATCTTCGTTGTTAATGGTGTTGGCTCGCTATTTTTACAATCGATTCAAACTAGAGACTATGACGTCTTCCAATTCGTCGCGATGTTCTACATTTTCATCGGTTTAATTGGTGGACTTGTCGTTGATATTTCATATGGTATCGTCGATCCACGTATTCGTATGGGAGGAGGTAAAAGCTAATGGCTAAAGAAAAAGAAACTTATTTAGCGGATTCATCAATCCCAAAAAGCGAATTCAAATTAGTTCATAAAGACGAAAGCCTCCACGATACTAAGTTTGAAACTAGACCAATCGGTTGGTTTGAAGACTCCTTAAGGAGATTCGCGAAAAATAGAGCCTCCGTTGTTGGAGCGATCATTATTTTCATCATTTTATTATTCTCCATTATCGTTCCAGTCACTTCCAAAAAAGCCAGAGTCAATATGACTGGTGGCTTTAAAGACAAGAACTACGCGGTTGTTTTACCACGTATTGAAGCTTTTAAGGGCAGTGGTTTCTGGGATGGTACAAAGAAAGAAAAGATTTCTGAGTCCACTTACAAACTCAAAATGTTCAATGATGCGAATGACGATTTCTTCGATAAGGACAGCGTTGAACTTTATTCTGAAAAGAAAGTTGGTTCACAAATCATTAGAACCTATCAAGTTCGCACAGACTCCTATGCTTTTGGCACAAAAGTCGTTGACTTAACCAAAGATGAACTCGATAGACTAATTCAATATGAAAAAGATTTAGGAGTATCTTATTCTAAAGAAAACGCTCGAAAATCAATCATTAAACCAGCTGTCGACTATAACTCATATGTCGATGGTGAATTAGTTGATTGGCTAAAAGAGCGAAAAGTTGATGATAACACTATCACAACGATCAAAGATAGAATCAAAATTGCCTACAATAGTAGTGCTTACTTCTACTATAAGCTAGTGCCTACTACAACTCGTAACGGCGTTCCTTCCGATACGCAATTTGAGCCGCTAATTAATGAAGCGACCAAACAGCCATACGATCTTTATAAGCGCGACGCTAAAGGCAACTATGAATTCTATGAAAAATATGAATCAACCTATAAGGTTAGGGTTGACTATAATATGTACGCTGAATTCAAATATGGATTCAAAGTCAATTATATTTTTGGCGCTAACCAACAAGGCGAGGATATCTTCCTACGTCTTGCGATAGGTGCTAGATTCTCCTTAGCCTTAGGTATTGGCATTTCAGCGATTAACTTTATCATTGGTTTAATTTATGGTGCAGTATCTGGCTATTATGGTGGTCGAGCAGACTTAATCATGGAACGTATCACGGATATTATCGCTAATATCCCGGTTATCATTATCATGACGATTGCTCAGATCCAGCTAACGAGTAATAACGGCTTAAAATCCGTATTAGGACCCGCAGGCACAATTGTCGTCGCGATACTTATCGCCTTCGTATATAACGGGTGGGTAGGTGTCGCTGGTACAACGCGTATGCAGTTCTATAGGTTTAAGGGCCAAGAATATGTTCTTGCTTCTAGAACGCTAGGAGCGAAGGATCGAAGATTGATCTTTAAACATATCTTACCTAATGCCGCCGGTACCTTAGTTACTTCATCAGTCTTAATGATTCCTGGAATCATCTTCTCTGAATCAAGTTTATCTTACTTAGGTATTATCGACTTCTCGACAAGCGGCATATCTTCAGTTGGTGTTCTTCTTAATGAAGGACAGGCTGCTGGTATCGCTTCGAATCCGCATGTCTTATTGTTCCCGGCCTTATTAATTACGTTACTAATGATCTCCTTTAACCTTTTTGGTAATGGTTTAAGAGATGCATTTAATACAACGCTTAGAGGAAGTGAGGGTTAATCTATGGAAAAAGAAAAAGTACTAGATGTAAAAAACCTCCGTATTTCCTTTAAGACAAATACTGGAACCGTTAAGGCGGTTAGAGGTATTGATTTCACCCTTTATCGTGGTCGCACTTTAGCGATTGTTGGTGAATCAGGTTCAGGTAAGTCCGTTACTTCTAAAGCTATTTTAGGTATTCTCGCTAACAACAAAATTGTTGAAGACGGCGAAATCATCTATGATGGTAAAGATTTGCTTACTCTTCCTGAACATAAATTCAATAAGGTTAGAGGTGTGAAGATCTCTATGATCTTCCAGGACCCATTGTCCGCTCTTAACCCAATCATGAAAGTTGGTAAACAACTTACTGAAGCGATGTATTTAGAGGCTAAATCGCTTAAAGCTGAAAGCTCTAAATATCTCAATAGCGTTGCTAAAGCTTTAGAAGCCTTCTCTCCAGAAGACTATGACGTTAAGAACTTCTTTAAGAAGATTTACCTTAAAAATGATAAAGAATTGATTTTACAAGACATTGAAAAGATCCGTCCATTTATTAAATCCACACTTGAAGGTGTAAGCGAAGCTTATTGCCAAAACTTAGCGAATGCTTTATATGCCGCTAAAATCTACAATGAGAAAGTCTTTAAAGGCAAATTCGATTCTAAATTTGCTCGCAAAGAACTCAACAACGTTAGAGTGTGCCTTAATGATTGCAAGAATATTCTTGCCTTCGAATCGGACGATGTTCTCGATGTTTATATCTCTTTGATGAAATCTAAGTCCAGAGCTTATGATCAATCAATTGTTCTAAAGAGAAAATTTGAAGCACTTCTAAAGAAAGAAGGAGCTGAAACGGTTTATGATCTTAAACCTTCACTTAGAACTAAACAAAGAGAAGTTATCAATGAGCCAGAATCATATGTCAAGGTTATGAAAAAGCTCACTGAGAAACTAATTTCTCATATTCAAGATTTAATCGAACTTTATTCTAATCCAAGCGAAGAAATGCTCAACCATCTTATCGATCAATGCGTGAAGATGATGCTACAAAAAGCTCACAAGCTTTCTCGTAAAGAAACCAAAGAAAGAGCGATTAACCTCATGAAGGAAGTTGGTATTCCAGAACCAGAAAAACGCTTCTATCAATATCCATTTGAATTCTCTGGTGGTATGAGACAAAGAATTGTTATCGCCATCGCTTTAAGTGGTAACCCAGAAGTGCTTATCTGTGACGAGCCAACAACTGCTTTGGACGTTACAATCCAAGCGCAAATCCTTGAATTAATCAATAGATTAAAAGCAGAGAAGAACCTTTCAATTATCTTCATTACTCACGACTTAGGTGTCGTCGCCAATATGGCGGATGATATCGCGGTTATGTATGCTGGTAAGATCGTTGAATTTGGAACAGTCTACGATATCTTCTATGATCCACGTCATCCATACACATGGGCCTTGCTTGGTTCTATGCCTGACTTAGATACCAAAGGTAAATTAGACGCGATTCCAGGTACTCCTCCAAATATGCTTCTTCCTCCAAGAGGTGATGCTTTCGCTGCTCGTAACGCTTACGCATTTGCGATTGACTATAAGCAAGAGCCACCATTCTTCACTGTTAGTGATTCTCACAAAGTGAAATCATGGCTCGCTCATAAAGACGCACCAAGTGTTAAAGCGCCTAAGACCGTTAGTGAACGTATCGCTAAATCTTTGAAGAAGAACGCTAAAAATAAACCAACATACACACTTAAAAAGAATTCGATTCTCGAATCTTTAGGAGGTAAATAGTTATGGCGAAGAAAAAAGATGAAGAAATCTTAGAAATCGAACCTATCAAACTACTTAATCCTAAGGCGAGTTTCGATTATGGAAATGGAAAAGTTATTTTATCTGTTAAACATTTAAAACAATTCTTCCAATTCGGACGTGGCCAATATAAATACACAAAGGCTGTTAACGATGTTTCCTTTGATATTTATAAAGGTGAAGTATTTGGTTTAGTTGGTGAATCAGGATGTGGTAAAACCACAACCGGTCGTTCCATTATCAAACTTTATCATTTAACTAGTGGTGATGTTTGGTTCAAAGGCGTGCGTATCGCCGCGGGTACTCGTTGGAACGAAAAAGAAATTAAATTCACCAAGAAAAGATTAACTAAGGCTTTAAAAGATCTTAAAGAAGCTGAAAAAGCTGAGCTTAAAGACGTCAAAGACGCTGATAAGGCTCAAGAAATCCGTACTAAGTACGATAAGCTTCGTTCTGAAAAGATCGCTGAAGCTAGCAAAATCATTCAAAACGAGAGAATTCGTATTAGACAAGCTAAGCATGACGATAAGTACTGCAACAAAGATAT
Source organism: uncultured Erysipelotrichaceae bacterium (assembly GCA_947303755.1). Lineage (GTDB taxonomy): Bacteria > Bacillota_I > Bacilli_A > RFN20 > CAG-826 > Fiminaster. The sequence continues at coordinate 14,987 of CAMYZF010000019.1, forward strand.
GTCTGACCGCGAAATCGCCCGTGTAAAAGAAAAATATGTTTATCTTGACTCCGAAGAATCTAAGGCCGTTTTAGCGGATAAAAATAATCCTAAATACGCCAAACTCAAAAAAGAGCAAGATAAGTATAAAGCGGAGCTAAGAGAAGCCAAACAAGCTTCAATTACCCGCAAAATGCAGATGATTTTCCAAGATCCAATCGCTTCGCTTAATCCGCGTATGACGGTTAGAAACATCATCGCCGAAGGTTTAATCATCAAAGGCGTTAAAGATAAGAAATTCATTGATGAAGAAGTTAAAAGAGTTCTCGAACTTGTTGGACTTCTCCCTGAACACGCGAACCGTTATCCACATGAATTTAGTGGCGGACAACGTCAACGTATCGGTATCGCTCGAGCGATTATTATGAATCCAGAACTTATCATCGCTGATGAACCAGTCTCCGCGCTTGACGTTTCCATTCAAGCTCAAGTCATTAACTTGCTTAATGATTTAAGAGAAAATCTTGGCTTAACCATCTTGTTCATCGCTCACAACTTAAGTGTTGTTAAATATTTCTGTGATCGCATCGCGGTTATGTATTATGGAAAACTTATGGAACTTGCTACCTCTGAAGAGTTATTTGCACATCCGTTCCATCCATATACAAAATCACTTCTAAGTGCGGTTCCTCATCCAGACCCAAATATTGAAAAGGGTCGTAAGAGAGTTACTTATAACCCAATGACTGATCACGATTATTCCAAGGAAAAACCATCTCTAAGAGAGATTTATCCAGGACACTTCGTTAGATGCAGCGATTCTGAGGCTGAAAAATATTTGAAAGAATATAAGAAAGGCCCAGTTAAAATCTTACCTAAGAAAGGTAAAAAATAATGGAAGAAACCCGAAGTAAGGAAAGAAATTATAAGGGTTTTATAATAGGCTCGATTGTTAGCTTTGTGATAACAGGGGTAATAATGGGTCTAGTCATCCTCATTTCGTTTACAGCGAATAAAGAATTATCTCGCGAGGTAATCTATGTAGGATGGATCGACGCCTTGACAATCTCAAGCGTCATAATGCTTCTATTCTATTTGTTAAATATCTTAACAAGAGAAGGAGCATTCGATATCTTGGCTTATTCGTTCAAACTAGTATGGTTTAATACCTTCTATCGTTCGATTAAGGAAACCAAGTTACCGAGAACATATAGGGAATACCGCGAGCAAAGACGTGGGATGAAAAAAGATAGCTTCCTATTTCTTCTGGTTGGCGCCGCTCCCTATTTGCTAGCCGGAATAGTATTAATGATTATCTACTATTCCCAAATTGTTTAAAGGAGGTTAACCTTATGAAAAAACAATTAATTATCGTTCCTTTAACCGCCCTTTTACTCTGTGGATGTATGGGTGGTGGAAAAGGCGGTGGCAAAAAGAAATCTACCAGTGGTGGATCCGACACAACAAGTTCAACTACCGATCCAGAATGGACTGGTAAGACCAACAAAGATTTCGAAAAAGCTAAAACCACTTACACCAAGGATAATGTAGAGTATCAACTTAATCGAAATACTCTTTACATAAATCAAAGTGCACCTCATTTGGATCCAATGTCTACTGAGTCGCATGTCTTGGTTGTTCCATTCGGCTTTACTGATTATACTTCTGTTCAAACAGAAGCTAATCGACAACGTATTAAAGAAACATTCTTTTCTACCCAATCGGAAATCGAAGCTTTAGGAGGTTGGCAATCTTTAGCCAGTTTCTATAATAAATCAAGTTATGGAAACACTGTTTTCGGTGGTGAAATTCTTCCAACTTGGTGTGTTTATAATGGCACGTCATCTCAATTCGCTTCCTCCGCTGCTGGTCATGGAGGCCCTAAGGCTGCTGAATACGCAAGAAGCTGGTATATCACTGAATATGGCAAAGACGGCCATGGCGAATTAGGCGAAAATGCTAAACCACTCAGCTATTTTGATGCCAATAATGATGGATACCTAGATTTAGTTTGGGTTGTTTATAGCGCCCCAACTGTTCAAGGCACAGACTGGTGGGCTTATGTTACTTATACAGACAAAACTCCGAGTATGACCAATCCAAATGTTAAAACATTAGGTTGGGCTTCTTATGACTGGATGGATAGAGGTCTTAACGGGCATGATTCCCACACCTTTATTCATGAAACTGGTCATACTTTAGGTTTGGATGACTACTATGATTACAATAACAAATGGGCACCTATGGGTGGAATCGATTTTATGGACCACAACTTAGGTGATCATGCGATGTATTCTAAGTTCTCTTTAGGTTGGACTGCACCTCTTATTGTTGATGATGATGCGATGATCACACTTCATCCAGGAACAACAACTGGTGATTGTTTCGTTCTTCCTTCACCAAATTACAACAAAACTGCATTTGATGAATATATGATGTTTGAGCTTATGGCGCCAGTTGGTTTAGCGGAACGCGATTACAAGAATGGTTATGATTACACCAAAGGTTATGATAAACCAGGTATTAGAATCACCCACGTTGACGCTCGCGCTTATGCTGCTGGTAAACACGATGTTCCATTAACCGATCATCCAGAAGAAGGAATTGATGTTAGATTAGATAATTCCTACATGGGTAGAGATTCTTTGAAGGCAGATTCTGATTACTTCCCAAGAGGAGAAGATAAATTCTCTATGCCACAATTCTCCATTATGGAATCTTTTGTGGATAAGAATAATAACTGGACTAAGTCTAAGACTTATACAGCATCGAATAACTCTTTATTCACTAAAGGTGCTTCATTCAATTTGAAACCAGAATCTAGCTGGGCCAAAACATTTATGCCTTCAGGCACAAATTTGTGGAATAAAGCTAAAACAATTACTGGTTGGGTGTCTTCCGATACACAAACCTATACAATTGACAATAATTGTACATTCAACTATTCAATTAAAGTCGTTTCAATTGAACAAAATGATGAATTTGGTTATGAAGCTAAGGTTCAAGTAACCAAAAATGCTTATTA
>CAMYZF010000020.1 GCA_947303755.1 uncultured Erysipelotrichaceae bacterium
TTAAGCGAATCTTGATATCTGCCTTTTTGATATCTAAACGAACTTGATCGCCTAAGTTATTTTCATATTGGGTGTCAACGATGAATTCTTCATCGTCTTCACTTCTAACAATGATTTGATAATGATCGCCTTTATACAAAGAAGAAACGATTTCACCTGAAATCTGTCCACTTTCAGTGTCATCGTAAATATCGATCTTATCTAAAGGAATTTCTAAGGTTAATTTTGCACCGGTTAAATCATATTTTTTACTACCAGAGACTAAATATCCATCCTCGTCAACTTTGGAGTTTGGAATAAGTTGAGTTAAATCTATTTCAAGTTCTCCATCAGCGAGTTCAACGTTGTTGTTTTTAAGAACTTCGCAGTTTGGATAGATATTTTGAAGGTTTTCTTTCTTCATGATATGAATACCATCTGGTTTCACATCGATGGAGACTTCGCCTTCTTTAAAATCTTCGGTGGATTTTGCAATTAATTCGTTCTTACCGATGTTAATGACGTATTCATAGTGAACACCTTTGAAGACTTTGGACACAATTGTGCCATTTAGTTTGCCTTTACCAGGTTTTCCTAAGACAACGTCCTCTGGACGAACGACAACATCCACTCTTTCGTCTTTAGCAAAATCATCAACACATTTGAATTCTGCACCTAAGAATCTAACGACTTTCTTACCAGTCATAACTGCGTTATAAATGTTAGATTCACCAATGAAGTCGGCAACGAAAGCGTTTGCTGGTTCGTTATAGATTTCTTCTGGACTGCCAACTTGTTGAATAACACCATGATTCATGACGACGATGACATCTGACATAGTCAAAGCTTCTTCTTGATCATGGGTAACATAGATGAAAGTGATACCGAGTTTGCGGTGCATTTCCTTAAGTTCAATCTGCATGTCTTTACGCATCTTTAAGTCAAGCGCACCTAAAGGTTCATCTAAAAGAAGAATCTCTGGTTTATTGACGATGCAGCGTGCGATCGCAACACGTTGTTGTTGACCGCCTGAAAGAGTTGCGATGTCTCTTTCTTCTAATTCTTCAAGACCGACGACACGAAGCGCTCTTTTAACCATCTCAGCGATTTGATCCATCTTAAGATGTTTCATCTTCGTGACTTTAGATCCGTCTTTGCGAGTTACCTCGACAGGGATTTTCTTAAATCTAAGACCAAAAGCAACGTTATCAAAGACATTTAAATGTGGGAACAAAGCATATCTTTGGAAAACAGTGTTAATTGGTCTTTTGTAAGGTGGAAGTTTAGTAATGTCAGAATTGTTTAACAAAATCGTTCCACCTGTTGGAAGTTCAAAACCTCCAATCATACGTAAAGTTGTTGTTTTTCCACAACCAGAAGGACCAAGTATTGTGACGAATTGGCCCTTTTTAATGTCAAGGCTGATATGATCGACAGCATAAAAATCACCGAATGATTTCTCGACATTATTTAAAGAAATAATTACTTCTTCGGATGCCATAAGCTACCCTCCATAACTGAATCAATAAATAAGAGAATTTCACTTAAAGAATTTTTAAGTCAAAAAATAATATAAAGATAATGAATAAATCATGCAATAATTTTTTTGAATTTTTTTATTAGAAAAGTGGTGTCTAATATCTTGGGGGTTTATAAACCCCCTTATATTCTTATTAAATTTATTGAAATAATGTTAAAGAAAAATATATAATAAAACCATGAAAAAAATACGCTCATTATTTGTAGTTAATTTTGCATTACTTTTTGGCGCAAATTTAGGAGCGTGTTCAAATAACAATAAAGCGGATCTTTTGTTCGGCGATATGCACGCCGAAAGTTTGACGACTCTTTCGTATGGTCAACTCAAAGAAAAAGTCGATTCAAAAGAAAGCTTTATGCTCGCTGTTCAATATAGTGATAACTGTGGTTGTTGGTCCGATGCTAAACCAGTTATCGAAAGATATATCAAAGAAAAACACGTCAATTGCTATCACATTAAACTAGCAGAACTCGATGGTAACGATAATCGTTTCAATATTGAAATCATCTCTGGAAATGTTACCTTAGCAATCTTTAAAGATGGCGAAGTGAAAAAATGCACCACCACTAAAGAAGATTCCTTAAAGGTCTATGATTCATTCGTGTCTTTCGTTGAATCGGTTATTCAACTTCCAAAAATGTATTACATTAATTTAGAAGATTTGAATAATCTATATAAAACACCAGAAAAAAATATTGTATATTTTTCTCGTGCAACCTGTGGCGATTGTTCATACGTTAATACTTCTGGACTCAAATCGTGGTCAGCAAAAACCAAAGATTATTCTAAAAAGATTTATGTCTTAGATTGCGATCAACCAGGCATTAGATATAACACCGAGGGTGTCTATGACAAAGATCAATGGCAAGCCTTCAAACATACCTATGGATTATCCACTTTGAATAACCCAACCTATGGTTATGATACAGGCTACGTTCCAAGCTTCTATTTGATTCAAGGCTCTGAAGCTGGGGTGTCATTCCTTTCAGGATCAGTTACATTTAACGATTCTATAGCGAAAGGCGAAGACGGCGCCTACTATGTAACTAATTCATATTACACTGAAGAAAGACTTCCTAATCTTGCTTATATCGATAGCAAAGTTAAAACCAAAGTTCTTAAAGGAATGAAAGTGAGCGAAGGCGTAGTTGAAAAAGAATATGAAGGTAAAACATACGCTACTTGGGATCATCCTGCCGCAGAAAAATATCACAACATCTTTCTAGAGAAATTCTTAGATTGGTCAAATAAGCAATAAAAAAAGAGAGCTAGGCTCTCTTTTCTTTTAATTCATTAATTCTTTTCGTTTCTTTTCTAAATCTTCTTTAGTTATATAGCCTTTTTCATAAAGCTTTTCATATTCCTTAAGAAGATCATCGTATTTACCTTTCGAAGGCTCTTCCGCAGGTTTTACATCAACGATAGGTGCAGCGGAAGGTTTGCTGTTCCAAGATTTAGATTCTTCCGCTTTGATGCGGTCATAATCATCAAGCAAAGCTTTCGCGAGTCTTGCTCTACGTCCAAAAATAAGGAAAGAGAACAATATGCAAATAACGCCCGCTGATAAAAATTCAGAGAATAGATCAACAAACAAATATCTTAATGTAAATTCGGTTTGAAGTAGATCTGGGATGAGGATTACATCTTTGTTTAAACCTACTAAGATGAAATAACCAACAATTCCTAATGTCGCGACAAAAAAGAAACACATTGAAAGTATAAATAATACTTTCTTAACTTTTAAACTGTGTTTATACATTCTTTCTAATTGTTGTTTATCGAACATATTATTCACCTCTTAATCGCTCAGTAATTTCTTGCGCTTTCTTATAGATTTGATCGACATCTTCATTAATCAAAAATTTGTGATCATAATATAGAATTTTGCCATTTATCATCGTCATTTTGACGATATCTTTTGAACCGGCATAAACGATGTTTTTAGCAATATTATTAAGTGGCTGCATACTTGGATTTTTTAGATCAATCATAATGATATCCGCGTATTTCCCAACCGCTAAAACATCGGAGTCGACAAGATTAAGGATTTTAGCAGAACCAACTGTTGCCATTTTAAGAACTTCAAATCCATCCATCTTCGCGGCATCCATGTGTGATAACTTCTGCAAAGCAGAAACTAAATACATTTCTTTAAACATATCTAGTGAATTGTTTGATCCTGCTCCATCGGTACCAACACCAATGGTTAGGCCATTTTCTAAATATTTAGAGACAGGGCAAATTCCACTAGCGAGTTTGGCGTTAGAAGCTGGACAAGTAACAATCTTGATATTTCTTTTCTTACAAATCTCTATTTCTTCATCGCTAAAGAAGTTAGCATGATAAGCAATTCCACCATAATCAAAGAAATGCAGAGAATCCAAAAATTTAACTGGTGTCATTCCATAACGCTCCACGCAGCCGTTTACTTCATTTTGACTTTCACCAATATGAAGAGCAACTGGAGCTTTTAATTCCTTAGCTAAATTAGCGATTTCAATAATTCTTTCTTTTGGCGTTGTGTATTCGGCGTGAATACCTAAGCAATACGAAATTAAAGAATCTTTCTTATTCAAAGTATTATATCTTTCTCTTAAAAGAGAAACTGGTTCACTTAAAGAAGTGGCGACAATCATATTTCTCATGCCCATTTCTTCGCTAGCCTTAACGATTTCAGGGACATGGAAATACATATCAGCGCACGCTGTGATACCGCCTGCAAGATATTCTAAAATGCCACATTTTGTTAGATGATAGATATCATCGTCTTGGAATTTTGCTTCCATTGGGAAAATAACTTTTGTAAGCCAATCGTAAAGGACTAAATCATCCGAGGCGCTACGAGCAAACACCATCGCTGTATGGGCGTGGGCATTCTTAAAGCCAGGCATCAAAAGATTACCTTCACAGTCGATTGTCTTATCGACTTTTCCAACGTATTTATCACCGATATAAGCAATGCGGTTATCCTTGACTAAAAGTTCACCAAAAATGATTTTATCATTTTGCATGCTTAAAATTCTGGCATTTTTGAATAAGGTTAACATACTTATTTCTCTTCGTCAGGATTATCGATTTTTACAAGCATTTCATGTGGCGCGCCACAAATTGGGCAACTGCCATCGGCAGCTGGAGTGACAACTTGGCCACAGATTTGGCAACGATACTTTTCAGCCATAATCTTTTCTCCTTTATTAACTTAATTTATTAACATCGATTTTTCCCACTAAAGTATGTGGAAGTTTATCGATGATAACGACTTCTTTAGGTTTGGCGTATATTCCAAGATCACGAACGATCTTATCTTCGATAGCCTTAATCGCATCTTCTTTTGAGCCTTTGTAATCGCGATGTAAAACAACAAATAATTTGATCATTGAACCATGTTTTTGATCTGGCACGCCAATCGCTGAGCATTCAAAGACAAATGAATATGAGGAGGCGCTATCTTCAACCATGCTCGGGAAGACAGGAATACCAGACACTTTAATAATTCTTTTTAAACGTTGTTTAAAGGTGATGTAATTTTCTTCATCAAGTGAGACAAAGTCACCAGTTCTAAGCCATCTAACTCCATCTTTATCAATAAAGAATGCTTTTTTATTAGCTTTTGGATCATCAGTGAAAACATAACAATTCATAAGCGTTTCACCACTAATGCAAAGTTCGCCTTCTTTGTTATAACCAAGATCTTCCATTGTTTCTGGATCAATAACTTTGAACTTGATGTTTGGAAGAGCCATACCAGATGTGCCAGCTTTATTGTGATGATGTGTATTAACCGCGCAGACACAGACGGTTTCGGTTAAACCATAACCTTCTCTTAATCGACAAATTGAGCCATTTTCAATCATTCTTTGGTTAAAGTTATTAATTAGATTAGACGAGACAAAGTCTCCACCAACGAAAGCGATATTAAGATTCTTAAGAATCTTTCCGTTAAATTTCTTCTTACCTAACAAAGCTTCGTAGACAATAGGAATACCAATGAGAATGTGAATTTGATTCTTCCTAATGTATTTAATGACTTGATTACCATTGAATTTTGGCATTAAGACTGAAACGGCTCCACAGGAAAGCATTGTATGAACACCCATCTCTAAGCCAAAACCATGGAACATTGGTAAAACAACAAACATGCCGATACCTTTGCCGTCATTAACATCCATGATCCATGGACCATAATGCGCCAAGGCATTCATCGCAAATGAAGATAAGGCAATAATTTTAGCTTTGCCAGAAGTTCCACCACTATTTAGTAAAACAGCGTTATTTTCATATCTTTTATCGTATCTAGTTTCCCTTGGTAAAAAATAAAACGGGATAGTTTGTTTTTCTTTTTCGATCTTACCGATTGCTCGGGAATTGTTGCGTTTATAAATTAATGTCTCAATTAGAGTTAATTCGTTCACAGGAGAACAAGCAATAACTCTAACGCCTCGCTTTTCGAGCGGTTTAAACATTTGATAATTCAAATCTAAACAAAAAAGCAAATTGGAACCAGTTAAATTAACATTCTCATTCATCTGGTCATAATTGAATTTTGGATGAACGATATTGGAGATTGCTCCAATTTGGTTAACAGCATAAACTAGATAAACGGCATCAGGAATATTTGGTAAGCAAATAGTGACAATGTCATCTTTTCCAACACCCATGTCTTTTAAAGCGTAAGCGAATTGATTGATGCGTTTTAAAAGATGAGCATAAGTATACTTATGACCCATATATCTAAGCGCAATATTTTTCGGCCAACGATTAGCTGATGCTAAAACAGATGCGTAGATTGATTGTTCTTTTTTGCATGCTATATCGTAATTCATAACAGTAATTGAGCACCCATTATAAGAGCTAAAGCTCCTAGAATGATAATATAAATTATTTGATGGAATAAGTAAAACCAAATCGAATATCGGCCAGCAAATACAACTGGATAAGAACATTTGTTAAGCATTTCATTATATTTTCCAAATATTGATTTACGGTTTTTGTATAAAGTTTCACCAACAAAGGCTCCTAAAAGCATATATCCAAGATTTGGGAACAAACCAATCCAATCGCTTCCAAAATATTTGGTGCCTAATAACACTCCAAAAAGATTCTTTCCTAAATCCTTATAACGAATGATTTTAATAGCGCCAGCATAGCCGTTATAGTAAAGCCAGAAGTTAGACTTATCTGTCGCAGCGTTTGTGATAATGAAATACCATCCAATTAAAATCGCTACAGATAAACCTAATAAAAGCCATTTATAAACTTTCTTAAATCGTTTGAATGCTAGCTGGAGTAAACCAGTGATTAACATACAAACACCAATACCACCAACGGCGCCCATAATCACTAAGTCTTCTTTTGAACCAGTTACCATCGAAACAAATATAAATGCAACCGACATAATTGCCCCAGCTGCAATAACAAATATCGACCTTTTGATTGTGCTTTTTGAGAAAGTTGAGGATATTCCTGATACAAAGAAAAGGAAAAACAAACCTATAAATCTCACAATGAGTCTAGCGGGATGATCCCAATAAACTAGAGAGAAATTATGAAGGGTTAAATAAAACGCTGGTAAATTCTTAAAGTTAGATTTGGTGAACAGATATAAGAAATCGAAAATGAAATGGTCAAAAAGCATTCCAACGATAACTAGACCACGCGCTAAATCCACTTCCCAGATTCTGCGTTTATTGATGTTATTTTTATAATCGAATTTTTTAGCGGTTTTTTCGCGTTTAGCTTCTAAAGAAGCTTTCTTTTTCGCTAAATTACGTTCTTTTTTCTTTTCAAACAAAGCTTTCTTTTCGTTGACTTCGCTTTCAGAATGCTCTTTAGCAAAACTCTCAAGAATTTGTTTGTTTTTCTTATCCAAATCAATTTCGTAAATTCGAATGTAAGATTTGTTGTAAGAATATAAAAATTCTAGCTTAGCGTTTTGCTTTTCTTCTCGAGTCATCTTTTTCGACATACATTGATAATATCAAACTATCCTCTTTCTTAAAAGAAAAGAATTTTAGGTGCTATGAAAGGCTGCATATTTTATAATACTAAATATGCCTTGGTATTTTATTATCCCAATTGTCGTTATTGGAGTTCTAATTGTCTTATTCACCGTATTCTTCATCGTTAATGGAGCAATTTTTACTCATCTATCATTTAGACGAAGAAAAGGCGATAAGGATTTTGCTAAAAACGAAGATGCTAGAGCTAAAAAGGCACCAGATAGATTATGGTTCTTTTCTAATAAACTCGAAGAGATTAATCTTACTAGTCACGATAAGCTAAATCTAAAAGGTTACTTTCTAAGTAATAATTCCAACAAATTGGCTATTTTGGTGCATGGATATCACGGAAGATATTATTCAGTTGTATCACAGTCCCGAATCTTTTTTGAACTTGGATACGATGTTCTTTGCATCAATAACCGCTGCCACGACACTAGCGAAGGAAAATACTTCACAATGGGCAAATTAGAAAGCGTTGATACCTTAGATTGGATTAATTTAATGCTAAAAAGAAATCCAAATTATCAAATAGTATTGTATGGAATATCTATGGGTGGTCATATCGCACTCCAGACAGCCGCTTTAACAAATCTGCGTCCAGAAGTTAAATGCGTAATTTCTGATTGTGCTTATTGTTCGCTCAAAGATCAATTAATTCAAGCGACGGAACAATCTCCTGCAGTCTTTCCAAAAATGGTTGTAGAACTTGCTGAAGCGTATTCAAAAATTTTCTACCATTTCGATTATTCATGTTCATTAGATAAAACCTTAAAAAATATAAAAATACCGGTCTGTTTAATTCATGGAACAGAAGATAATTACGTCTATACAAAAAACATGGATTTGATTTATGATTCAATTCCAGAAAGCATTCAAAAAGAAAAACATTATTTTGAAGGTTCTGGTCACACTAGATCTGTTGTTGATGACCCTAAAAAGTATCGTGGAATAGTTAAAGAATTTACCGAAAAGTTTGTAAAATGAAAATTAGCTTAAATTCACAAGATAAATCGAGATTTGCAGAGTTATTGCAAGTAAAAGAACACAATATTTGCGCTGCAGAAATATATATCGAATATCTAAATAATCACTACAACGATATTGCGTTTGCAAAAGATGAAAATGACTATTATAAACGTTTTTTAACTTGTCTTGAAATTGATGAAAAAGACAAAGATTTTCTGACAATAAATAAAACAACTAAAATTGAAAAAATCACCAAATTAGATCCAAAAGATTATGAATCTGATTCTTACTATAAATTGATTAAAAATCTAAAAGGACGAGATGGTGATATCCAATTCTTAACTCTTAAGTACAATGCTTACGAAGGTTTTGTTTTCGATGAACTTGAAATTGGGCAAAATTATTCTGAGCACACTCCGTTAGGATATTTTGAAAAAGATTTTGTCTATCCAGCCATTATTAAAGATGAAAGAATCTGGATGTCTATTATCCCTCACGAAATTAATACAATGAAAGATCATATTAAAAGAGCGCACGGCAATGTTCTTGTGCTCGGTCTAGGACTTGGCTATTACTTATTTCATATTTTAGAAAAAAAAGAAGTTAAAAGCGTTGATGTTGTGGAATTTGATAAAAATATAATTTCATTATTCAATAAACATTTAATTAACCTATTTCCACACAAAGAAAAGATCAACATCATCTATGATGATGCAATTAATTATTTAGCGAATAATCAAAAGCAATTCGATTATGTTTTCTCTGATATTTGGCATAACGTTGGGGATGGAGAAGGTCTATATCTAAGAATCAAAGCAAATGAATCAAAATATCCAAATACAACTTTTGATTATTGGATTGAAACATCAATTCTTTCGATGTTAAGAAGACAAACTATCACAGTAATTGAAGAAGTTTTAAATGGATCAAAAGAAAATGATTATTTAAAAGCGAAAAATGAGAATGATAAAATCATTAATAAAATCTATTTTTATCTAAAAGATAAAGATTTTAAATCCTTTGAAGATATTATTGAGTTATTAAGTGAGCAATCTCTAAAAGAGATGGCTAAGCATTTATATTAATTATAATTTAAAGATTTCAAGTCCAATTTGGACCATTTTTTCCATTTCTTCTAACACAGCGAATTCATATCGACCATGGTGATTGTATGATCCTGTTCCAAGGTTTGGACAAGGCACACCTTTAAAGGAGAATGTTGCTCCATCAGTGCCACCTCTAATTGGCTTATACACATACTTAAATCCAAGTCGATTAAAGACTTTTTCAATGTGATTTTTGCATTCTGGATGTTTAGCGATAACTTCGGCCATATTTCGATATTGGTCGGCGATTTGCAAAGATATTAAGGAACCAGGATATTCTTTTTCAAGTTTGGATTTAATATTTTCGAAGTCCTCAACTTGCTTGGATAAAATCTTAGAATCATGGTTTCTTAGAATATAATGAGCAGAGGCATTTTCGACATCGCCACTTATTGAGACAACATGATTAAAACCCTCTCTTCCACTAGTCTTGCTAGGAATCATCTCTTTTGGAAGAAGATTCATAAATTCCGCTAAAACTAAGGAGGCATTAATCATCACGCCTTTTGCATCACCTGGATGAATAGATTTTCCTTTTATCTTAATTGAAGCTGATTTGGCGTTGAAGTTTTCGATTTCAATAGCTTCTGGTTCGCTTCCATCAATTGTATAAGCGAACTCACAGCCATATTTAACAGGATCAAAATGTTCGGGCCCCCTACCAATTTCTTCATCGGGAGTAAAAAGAATAGATAACCCTCTTCTATTTTTTGTTTCTATCTTAAGATAGTTTTCTAAAACTTCCATGATAATAGCGACACCAGCTTTATCGTCAGCACCCAATAAAGTTGTGCCATCTGTGGTAATTAAGGTCTTACCTTTAAGTTCTTTTAATTTAGCAAATTCATTTGGAGATAAACTTAAGCCACTATTTCCTAAAGGAATATCTTTTAAATCGTAGTCTTTTACCACTTGTGGCTTAACGTCTTTGCCCGAGCACTCCAAAGCAGTATCAACATGAGCACATAGTCCAATGTTAGTATATGCTTTATTTCCTTCAACTTTTGCATAAAGTCTTCCGTATTCATCTAACGAAGATTTAACACCAAGATTATCTAATTCTTCGTTAAGAAGATTGAGCAAATCATATTGTTTTTTAGTTGAAGGCGAAGTTGATGATTCTTCATCTGATTGAGTGTCAATTTTGACATATCTAAGAAATCTCTCAAGTAACATATTTGTCTCCTTAATCTAAAATACAGGAAATTGACATTCCTTGTTCACTAGCACTGTTAAAACGCACAGTCCAACGGAATTCTTCTTTATTATTCAAACGATTATTTTCGTGGAATTGTGATTGATAAGTCGAAAGGGAAAAGATATCGCCAGCAAAAAACATCATATCAGTAGTTAACAACTGTTTGTTGTTATATTCTAGCTTAGTATCGTTTTTAATAAGTTGGTTAAGGTTATAGGCACCTTCTGCTAAAGCGGTCTTACAACGCTTACCACTAGATGTATTGTTGTTAGCGACATAATATTTACGTCCATCTTTAATTTCGGAAGTGATAAACATATTTTTAACATCGCTAATATCAATTAAGCGAGCGTCAACATGCCAAATTCTAACTCCTCTAACAAGAGGTCCGGTAGGATATTTTCCATATGAATAATGACTATCTTGATAGTTAAGCCCATCGGAAGAATATAATTCAAGAATTATATATTCACTAAATGGAGAACCATCATAGTTATTTGCAAGCACGACAACTTGTCCACTTGTTTCAACTGGTTTTAAAACAAATGTTGATGATTCAGTTGGAATATAGGCATCGATCCAGCCAAGCGCTAAACGAGAGAAAGGATCATGCGCACCAACGTTATAATCCTGCATCGAAAAGCCTCCAGCAGGAAGATATGGATCATCAGCATAATCATAATAATCATCTAGACCAAATACATGGCCCATTTCATGGATGTAAGTATGGGTGTCTAAAGTAATGCCGTTTTTGCAATATCCACTAGCATATGACGATTTACCAGTTCTTGAGGAAGCGGTTGTCGCATCATACATAAAATCATAGCTAGCCCAGAAAAAGACATTTGCTTGTGGATCATCTGCATCCGGAGAGCTTTCAGTCCAATAGCAATATGCCCACATGTTTTCGTTGTTATTCTGCAATGCCTGGCAATCTGGAGCGGCATAAATAAGCATGACGCCATCTAAATAACCATCGCAATCTTTGTCATATTGTTTAATATCAACATCAGGATTATTTGCTTCAAACCAGTTCACCGCATCTTTAACCAAGTTAACAGTTTTGGAATTGTTGCTATCAACATAATAGTAGGTACTAGATTTTCCACATTCATACCATTTACTAACAGTGCCCATAATTGAGACTTTGTTAAAAGAATCTTTCTTATAGAAAGAAGAGACTGATTCCCAACCGACATCATCATTTGTTCCAAAATATGATTTTTGAATATCGTTACGAACGTTTTCTTTACTAGTTTCAAGAATATAATTTGAAGAATCGTTAAACCAAACAGGAATCACTAAAAGATTGGTTTCGCCCTTATTTGGAGAAACAGAAAGATTTTGACTAGCGTGTTGATAAAAATCACGATAAGTAAATCTTGTTTGAACTTGAGTCGGTTCTTTTGCGGGCGGAAGTTTAACCGAACACGCCGATAAACAAGAAGCAAACAATATTAACGAAACAAAAACGGCTTTTTTCATATTGTAATCATTGTAGCATCATAAAGCGAACTATTTAATGAAAATTGTAAACAATTGATTAGAAATAAATATGTATGCTAAATAAAAGAGGGTAAACAAAAAAGAACTAGACATTGTCTAGCTCTTTTGCATTTTATTGTTCGAGTTGAGGAATTTCAACTTTGTAGTGAACCACTAATCTTTTGACCTTAAAGAAGTAAACGTCACTAATATTATCAGGAATACTGATTTTGATTTCGTCTTTTGTAAAGCTATCGATATAGAATTTAGAAATCTTTTCGCCATCAGTATCAACGATATTTAATTTGGTGTGGGCAAAATTGCCACCAGTAATTGAAAGATCGTCTCTTGCGCAATCATCACTCTTATCGAGCACTAATTCAATGCAGCTAACTTTATCAGGATCGAAGTCTTTGACATCAACCTTTTCTTGGTTGCCATGTCCGTCCGCTTTATAGTATTTACTATAATTTTTGTTTAAGCGTAAATAAGGAGTCAGGGCAGATGTGCCTCTAGCGTGTTGATGCCATAAATCATCTTCATCATAACTTTGAGTTTCACAATTGCCTTTTCCACTAATGGTGCCAACATAACTTTCGAGGTCATAATATGCGTCATCATAAGATTTAACGAATGTATCAGTTTCTTCTTCATACCATCTTATGGTGCCAAGATAATCTTTTTCTTGATAGCATAATCTAACACCTTGTCTAAAAGTTTCACTTGGTGCTTCGATAAATTCTGCAACAAACTTATAAACACCGTCTTGTTCAGTTACGAACGTGTAATCAGCGTCGGTGCTAATGATTTGTTCGCTGCCATTTAAATGCCATCCCTTAAAGAGACAGAAATTATCATTTTGATAATTATAGAATGGGTAAGCGTGAATTTTAACAGTAGTTCCATTAGCGACAACTTTATAGTCTTTATCATTCGCTACCGCATTATCGATAGCAACATTGCCTTTTGAGGAATCAGAACTTGTCACACTGACATATGTTTTAGTGCTTTGACAGCTAAAAACGTATTTTACTGATTCAATAACCCAATCTGAATTTGAATAAACATAGTCTTTATTACCAAGGTAATAATATAAAGATCCCGCTCTTTCAAACGAGTTTCCAGTTTCTACAACATATTGATGATGATATTCGCTTACTGGTTCTGTACGTTTAGTAGAATTGGTTAGATCGTCCTTATCTAAACTGGCCATATCAAGGTCTTCTAGATAATATGTGTATAGAGAGCCAAATGTACTTAAATTTCCATTTCTTAAATAATGGCCAGTAAACTCGATACTTGTGACCCCTCTAAGAGGAGTTTCATTGATTAAATAATCGCTTAAACTAGTAAATTCAAAGACAGCACCTTCCTGACTAGATGGGGCTGACTTTGTTCTAAAAACGATATCGTTTCCAAGAGCGGTTTTAAATGTTCCTCTATAGACATCGCCATCTTGCACAAAATTAGATTTGTTTGAGGCGTCAATAGTTAATGTATATGGTTCAATATCAGCTTTAGCGTTCAAAGATGGTGAAATATAATTTGATGCTAAAATGGCAGCAGAAACAGCACCGAATGACAAAATTGATGTGATTAATAATCCTAGTTTTTTCTTTTGCATAAAATTACCTCACTTTTAAAATTCTTTTAAATATTACCACAAAGTCTGTCACAATAGTGCCACATAAATTAAAAAGGGCTGACACAATTGTATCAATCCTATTTAAACAATTTGTCTTAATGTAGTAACATTAATAGTGTCAGTGAAATGACATTACACTATGTGTAGGTCTTGTTTATATATAAGGATTAAATAGAGGTCAATCAAGCTTCTGGGAAATGGCTAACAGAAATACTAAATGATGAAAAAAGGCCGAAGATCACATGGGCATCGGCTTAAATTCGCGAATGATTGAGACCCCTAGCAAGAATGATAACCCGGGTCGTCGTTCGCCACCGCATCCAGATACAAAAAAACGGGGCTGCCTTCGGTTTCGGCAAACCCCGTTACTTGACTATTTGCGGTCCGCGCCGTGCGCGATATCAGCACTCCCAAGTAAGGTTCAGGCTCTTGATGTACAAATTGGTGGCCGCCGAATCTTGATAAAAGTAGAGGTTTACATAGACTTTAACCACGGTACTGTCGCTAGGCCCTTTGTCCCATTCAAGGTGCACGGTGCCGTCCCCTTTCTCATCGAGTTTGAAATAGTCGGTCCAATCCTTGACGATGTGAAGGCCTGCGTCGCGCAGCTGGATCTCGTAAAGGTCCTTGTTAAACGAGCCGCCCCCGTCGTTGGCGACGCCCAGGTCGATCTCGAAATGGGTGAGGTTGTTTATGCCGATCGTTAGGTAGTAGTAGGCCTCCTCCTCCGCGATCGGATGCGCCTCCACGAACCTTCCGTTCTCCCCGAAGGCGAGCGAGCTGATAAGCCCCGGCCGGAATACTGTGTGGATGGGATCAGATACACCGGTTGTGACATCAACTATTTGAGAAACCCCCGTGGTATTTTCGAACTGGGATCCGGTGGCGGCGTCAAAGGTGAAGCTGTGCCCAGTTGGACTTGCTTTTACCGCAAATGCATCTAATTGATTTGCTCCACTAATTGCAACAGCGGTAACGCCAACTGTACAAGCTAACACTGCCGTTGAGGCTAATAATAATGCTTTTTTCTTCATATTTTCTTTAAACTCCTTTTAGAAAATAATGATTAATTTCTTTTATTTTATAGGAGGGGGAGAGGGGGTTCAAGCACATTGTGCTAGAGAGTGTTATTCTCATCATTTATTATTGCTTTGTTTTTGGGGTGATATTTTTATAAGAAAAAAGCCCTGATTTGTGTATCAAGGCTTTAAATCTAATTGTCTTAATGTAATGACGTTAATAGTAAATTGTTATGAGTGAAATGACATTAATAGTTTCAGTGAAATGACATTACACTATGTGTAGAGTTAGATCAATTTAAACTGCGTTTCAAATAACTTATCTTATGTACAGCGTTTATATTGAGAAAAAATAATTTGAGTCTACTACAACCCTATAGTTAGTATCTCTCTTCTTCTGATATTGGGCAAAAATACATTGCTTTATCGTTTAATTCTTCGATATCAACAGGATCATCAAAATCTGAATATTTCTTAATATCAAAATTCCAAGGTTTATATATTCCTCTTTCTTCATCTTCTCCGTCGAAGTCTTTATCTATCTCACCTTCTAAATAAGCATATAAGGATCTTATATTATCTTCCCAAATGCCCATGCCTTTTGCATCCAGCACAAAACCAGTTGGAATATCTTCATCATCTTCAAATTCTTTTATCACGATGGTTTTATATATTTTGCAATCAAAATCCCAGCCATCACCAGTGTCGTATTCGAAAACAAAGTGTTCTGGTAGGTCTTTAATTGTTTTATCTTTAAATGTTTCATTAATCCTGTTGCCCATATAATTCCATTCATCTACCCACGATGAAGGGAGAAGGGATTTATCTTTTAATCTATATAAGAAAAAATGCTCTAATGTGCCACCAAAGATATCGACAATTAATTCTCCTAGCTCACCAAGATTGATATCCTCTCTCACTAAAAACGTGCGATAAAATCTTCCCTTTGCAGCGTATTTGAAATCTGCTCTGATTTTGAAATATCTAATTTCCATAATCGCTCAATAACCTCCAATATCCGGTTTTATTAGAACCAACTCTTTCAATTATTCCTTTTTCCTTTAGATTTGACAAATATGTTTGCACACTTCTAAATCGAATATTTAAAGAAATAGATAAATCTTTTGCTGAAGCACCAGGATTTACTTTGATGGCATTTAATATTGCATTTTCGTTTTCATTTAAGCCAGTATCTACGCCACTTATTGCGCCACTTATTGCGCCATTATATTATACACACATGTCCAAAATATCAAAAAAATCCTTGATTTAATCAAGGATTGTAAATAATCTGTCTTTTGCCTACACGACCAATGCATTGATTTTATAATTCCCTACACGACCAATGTATGGTTGGTCTATACAAAGATGAATTTCTTATTGTTTTTCTAACCATTCACCGATATCAATGATTCTGATGCCTTCATATTGACTCTCTGGATGTTTGGTTCTAGCAATTACCATTTTTGGATAAGCATCTTTTATGGAAAGAAGAGGAGTGACTTCTCTTTTAAAAGTCTCTTCTCTGGAAATATCATCACTAACTTGAATGTAATATTTATAGCCATCTTTCATAGCCACAAAATCAATTTCTTTCTCGTAAAGCACTCCAACATAAACTTCATATCCCCTTCTAAGAAGTTCGATAGCAACTATATTTTCATAGAGCCTTCCGTAATCAATGTTTTTTGTGCCAATATTTGCAAACCTAAAAGAAAGATCTGCTAAATAATATTTCTTATCAGATTCTAAATATTTGTTTCCTCTTATGTCATATCTAGTAAATGGATAAAACAAGAAAGATTTGCATAGATAGTCAATATAAGAGCCAACAGTTTTGTGGTTAGTTTGATATGATTTTGAAGTTAATACATTTGAAACATTTCGAATGGATGTTTTATTTCCGATATTATCCATTAGATAATCAGCAATCATCAATAATAGTTGCTCATTTTCGACCTTAAATCTTGTGACAATATCTTTTGAAATTGTTTTTTTATAGATTCCGTTGATATATTGATAAGCATTGTTTTGATTTTTATAAAGATAAGAACCAGACATACCGCCTTTTCTAACATATTCATCAAACGAATCAATCGGGTTTTGATTGTTAAAATAAATATTAAATTCTCTAAAAGAGAATGGATACATTTTTAAATCAAAATATCGACCGCCAAACAATGTTGCTAAATCGCTTGATAACATAAAGGCATTAGAACCAGAAAGATAGATATCAAATCTTTCTTCTTCATATAGACTATTAATCACTCTTTCAAATCCAACGCATTGTTGGACTTCATCAATTATCAAGTAATTTGTTATCCCATTAACATACGCTTTATCGATATAACGATATAATCTATCCGGATTTAACAATGCTTCAAATTTCTTGAGATTTAATTTTATCCGAATGACATTTTTAGGTTCTTTGTCTGAAATTAAATAATCATAAAAAGCATCTAGAAGTTTTGATTTTCCACTTCGCCTAACACCAGTAATAATTTTGATGTCAGGAACGTCCTTAACATTAATTAAGTTTTCTAA
>CAMYZF010000021.1 GCA_947303755.1 uncultured Erysipelotrichaceae bacterium
CTAACCCAGATCAATATGATGAAGTTAGAGCAGCGCTAAAATCCTTAGGATTCAATGTCAAAGCTATCGATGATACTTTAGCGCAAATTTCAATTCCTAATGCGACTAACGAAGATATCTTAAGAGCAGCTTTACAAAAACTAAGAAAATAATATGGCTAGACTTGTTGATGCAAATAGATCAAAAGAAGATGCGATTGAGATTTCACTACGTCCACAAACTCTAAAAGAGTATGTGGGTCAAGTTGAACTAAAAGATAATCTCAAGATTTTTATTGGTGCAGCCAGACATCGAAACGAAACTCTTGATCACGTTCTTTTATATGGCCCTCCTGGACTAGGAAAAACTACTTTAGCCCACGTCATCGCTAATGAGATGCATGCACAAATTAAAATTCTAAATGGTCCATCAATTGAAAAACCAGGAGATTTAGCTTCGATTTTAACAACCTTAGAACCAGGTGATGTTCTTTTTATCGATGAGATTCATCGTCTTCCTAGAGTGGTTGAAGAAGTGCTTTATGGAGCGATGGAAGACTTCCGTTTATCCATCATCATTCCACGTGAATCTGGAGCGTCTTCTTTGAACTTAGATTTACCTCCATTTACCCTTGTTGGAGCAACCACAAGAGCAGGTGATTTATCCTCGCCATTGCGCGCTAGATTCGGTATAACCGAAAAACTCAATTTTTATACTGAAAAAGAGATTGAAGATATTGTGAAAAGAACCGCTAAAGTTTTTAATACTCAAATCGATGATGATGCAGCGAAAGAAATCGCTAAAAGAAGTCGTGGAACTCCACGTATTGCCAACCGTTTATTTAGACGTGTTAGAGACTTCGCAAACTATGAAGGAAAAGACTCAATCGATCATAGCGATGCCATTAAAGCATTGACAGCCTTAAAAGTTGATTGTCTAGGTTTAGACGATGTCGATATCAAATACCTTGAAACAATCGCGGATCGCTTTAACGGGGGACCAGTAGGTCTTGAAACTGTCGCCTCATCAATCGGGGAAGAAGTCATGAACCTCGAAGATGTTTATGAACCATTCTTACTACAAATTGGTTTTATTAATCGAACTCCTAGAGGAAGAACATTAACCGAGAAGGCTTATCAACATTTAGATGAGCATCATAACCACAAATTATTTAGCTAATATTTACTTTGTAAATAAATTATTAAGAAGATGAGAGAATAACCTCTCATTTTTCTTTGTTAAAATATTTGTTATTTTTTCATTAATTATGAAAATTTTTGCAATATATTGACAAAGTGGATTTGCTTTTCCTCTTTACTTAAGAAGTAAGAAAGAGTATTCTTTAAAAGTGCGTAAATTAATATAATTTAGCTAATTACGAAAAGGAACAGACATTATGAGACGATTTATTGCTTACATATTGATGGCCCTAACAATCCTTCTAGCGATTGGGGTTTCAGCCACACCAGTATTTTCCAAAATCAACGCTGGTAGAGAATTTGCAAAATCCTACGAAATTCTTTACAACGTTGAAAGTTCTACTGAAAAGGACGCCGATGAAAATGGAGTTGCTAAGGTTGCTGAAGAATTCCGCAAAAGATTAGATGACTTCGCGGTTGAAGATTATTCGGTCAAAGTTCAAGAAGACCAAACTTCAGCTCGTGGTAACAAAGATAAGAAATATGCTATCGAAGTTTCTTTCGCTGCTGATCAAAGTGAATTTGAATACATTTCGAAATATCTTTCTTTCTCCGGAGGAGAATTCTCCTTAATTGGTCAAAACTCAGAACAAATCGTCACCAATGTCTTTGATGGTTCAGTCGCTTATATCGAAAAAGTCGAAGATACAATTCCATATGTCATAATTCCTGTTTCTGATAAAGAAAAAGTCGAAGAATTCGTCTCCGCAATCGAAAAGAGCCAATCAGAATCTACTGATACCGGTGATGTTCCTGCTAATAACCGCCTATATCAAGAAGGCCATGAACATGAGGGCGAAGAAGAAGAAAAGGTCACTCCAGACATTTATTTAGTTACTCACTGGGATGACGCTGATTCTTATGAACAATCCAGCAAGGATCCTCATGCTGCCGAAAAGATTTTAATGGAATTCTCTCACAAAACCATTTGGTATGAAAAATCTGATACCGAACATAGCGAACTCCAATATCTCTGTGGAACAGCGGACTCTGATGGCCATTATGATTTAAGCAATCTTAAATTCGCTAACTTAAGAGCGACATATTTAAAAAATATGTTCAATGCTTCAAGCTATGAATTATCTGTTTCAAATGTCTATGTTAGTGAGTCTCAGAATGGCATCACAAACAATTACAATCAAATCAACGCCACCAATGAAAATCTCTTAGTGCTTGGAAGTGATGTTAACATCGCCTTATCAACCACTTTGATTTCGACCGGTATTGCCTTAGCAATTATTACTTTATTGCTCGTTGTTTTCTATCGCTTAAGCGCGATTGGAGTTATCGCCAATACTATTGGAACATTATATTTAACCCTTGTTGTCTTTATTTTCATGGGTACATTGCTTAATATTCCAGCCCTCATTGGCTGCGTTATCTTATTAATTGCTTCGCTTTTCACCTCAGTATTCTACCTTTACAAATTCAAAGAAGAAGTCCTAAAAGGCAGATCGATTAGAAAAGCCAATCAAGAAGCTTCTAAAAAATCAAATATGATTACCATCGATACCGCTGTTATCACAGCATTTGCTGGTTTGATGCTTTATGTCTTTGGTGGTGCAGCCTTTAAACCGATGGGAGTTGTACTCTTCTTCGGTGCTTTATTCATCCTTGCGATGAATCTCATTATCTTCAAGATTTTGATGTATCTATTAACAAATACGACTGCTTTCCAAAACAAATACAATTTGTTTGCCATTGAAGCTAAAGATGTTCCAAATCCAATGGAAGAAAAGAAAATCGAAAGCAAAGGTGCATATGAAAATGTTAATTTCACCAAGCGCAGCAAACTTATCGGTGCTGTTTTAGGTGTTCTTCTTGTTGCTGCAGTCGCTGGAATCACAACCTTTGGAATTCTCAAAGGATCACCAATCAATGTCGATAAAGCGACAAACGATTATTCTGTCGTCTATGTAAATGTTCACGCTGATAATAAAATTATCACCGATGAAGATTCTTATAAAGAATACGTCTTAAAATACGTTAAAGTTAATGACAAAGAACTTCCTTATGACGCTAAGGATGGTGTCTCATACCAAAAGATTACCAAATTTGATTCTGACAAACTCGATGTCGAACCAGAACCATATCATTTCTTTGCAGTTGATTTAAATGGAGTTTTAAGCGTCAACAAAGTTGAATATTCCTTAGATAAAGGCCAAACTTACATTGAAACATCCGATGGCATCGAAGATGCTATTCAACAAATCATTATGAATGTTGAAAACATTGAATTATCTGATCGTATCAATGTTAGCTTACTGAAATCTCATGAAACTGTTACTAATATCAACCAAGGCTTCATTGCTTTAGCAACAAGTATCACTATTCTAGGTGTTGGTGTCTACTTCGCCTTTAGATTTAGAATCTCTAGAGGTTTAGCGGCCGTTGTTGTTTCAGCAGGCGCCGCGACAATTGGTTATGGCTTCTTAGCCTTAATCAGAGTTGGTACAACTGGTGTTGCTTCAGCAATTATGCCGGTTGTGGCGGTTTCAACCTTATTATTTGCGGTTATTTATTTAGCCAAAGAAAAAGAACTAGTTTATGAAAATAAACTCGAACTTAATTTGGAAAAACGCAAAGAGCTTATGGTTAAAGCCTTATCATTGTCCGCAAGTGGAATCATTGTTGTGGCAATCTTAGCCATTTATCTATTGATTAACTACTTCGGCTTTGGTTTAAGCTCAACAGCTTATATATTTGCAGGCACACTTGTGGGTGTTGTCGTTGGTTTAATTGGAGTGTTAACTATCATGGGCCCATTAGGACACTTGTTTGATAAAGCATTCTCCAAGATCAAACTTCCAAAATTCGCTAAGAAAGAGAAGAAACAAAAAATCAAACTTCACGAACAACCAAAAACAAGCGAACCAGAAGAAAGAATCTTTATTGGTATTAACGACTAATTACAAATAGGCTACTTTATGTAGCCTTTTAAATATGATGGACACTTTTCTAAAGAAATTATTAGATTACTATTCCTTAAGCGAGGAAGATTATCTTTCTTTAACAAAAGATATTTCAGAAGTAAGACTTCTTGATCCAAATTCCATTAAAGGAATGGATAAGGTTAAAAAGCGAATTCTTTCGGCAATCAAAAATAAAGAGAAAATCATCATCTATGGTGATTACGACTGCGATGGAATAACTTCAACATCGATTATGTTTGAAACATTCAAAAAGCTTGACTATGAAGTTAGCTATTATATTCCTTCAAGATATATTGATGGATACGGTCTTAACGTTGAAAACGTTATTAAGATTGCTGAAGGAGATTATAAGCTTATTATCTGCGTTGATAATGGCATATCCGCGAATGAGGCAATTGATAAAGCTAATGAACTCGGAATGGATGTCATTGTCATTGATCATCATGAACTTGGCGAAACTCCAGTGAAAGCGGCGGGAGTAATTCATCCAATCGTTTCAGAAATTTCTAACATTATTGGTTCGGCTGGATATATGTCGTTATTTGTTTCTAGCGCTCTTTTAGGCGAATATGACGATTATTTAGTGACGCTAGCAGGTTTAAGTGTCGTCTCCGATATGATGGAATTAAAAGGTTACAATCGAGATGTCGTTAGACTCGCTTTATTTAACCTCAAAAAATATCGTTATCCAAGACTAATTTCTTTATGTGATAACGAGACAATTTCTGAGAAAACATTTGGTCTAGAAATCGCTCCAAAAATCAACGCAATTGCTAGAATTATAACTAATAAAAACATCAATTTACTAGTTAAATATTTAACTAGTCCAGACGAAATGTACGCTAAATCTCTTCGCGATTGGATTTTGAAAAATAATGAGGTTAGAAAGCAACTAACAACTCAGGCAATCGAGAAGATTCCTAACGAAGAAATCGAAGGGAAAGATGGTATCGTTTTGAAGCTTGATATTTTAGAAGGTTTGATAGGTTTAATCGCCAATCGATTATTAACAACTTATAACGTTCCAGTACTCATTTTTACTGAAGACGAAAAAGATCCAAATATTTTAAAAGGATCAATTCGCTCTAAGGAAGGTTTTAATGTTACAAAAGCATTTTCTTCTTTGGATAAATATCTCTTAACTGGTGGTGGACACGCTTTTGCGGGTGGTCTATCAATCAAAAAAGATGACTACGAAGAATTTAAGAAAGATTTCGAAAATCTCTGCAAAACCTACAAATTTGTTGAAGAGGAAAAACCTTCTTTGAGAATAGAATTAAACGATATTACAATGGAAAACTATTCCCATGTTCAATCGTTAGCACCTTATGGAGTTGGTTTTAAAGAACCATTGTTTAGAATCGATAATTTACCAACTAGAGGTTTGACTTTCATTAAAGGTGGTGTTCACCTAGCAACGCCTCTTTCAATCAATACCAAATTATTGGGCTTTAATATGCCAGAATATGAGATCAAAAAGACCTCTCATTTCGACATTTTTGGCACATTTTATCTAAATACAAAATTTGGCACAACCTTAGAATTTAGAATTAGCGATTATATCGCTAGAGAATAATCAGTTATACATACATACCGAGTGTGCACCTATATGGGTGTGCATTTATTTATAAAGTGTTTTATAATTTAAAATAGATATAAAAAGGTGGGCACTTTTTATGAATAAAGCAATGAAAAAATTAATGTATGGACTCATACCTGTTTTCTGTATGGTTCTTTCCGGCTGCAGTATGTTTGGCAGCAAAAAGTCTTCTAAAAAGAAAACAACAACTACCTCTGAAATAGATTATGAACCAGATGATGGTGATCCAGATACTCCGGATGTAGCACCAAACTTTATCACCGGTATTTCGATGAAATACACCAAAGACTTTTTCATGCAAATCGGTGAATCATTGGATTTCAATGTTGTCTTTAAAGGTGGTGGAGATGATTCCCAAAAAGGTATTCGTTGGACATCTTCTAATCCAAAAGTTTTAACTGTTAGCCCGAAAGAAAAGACCCACCAGTGTGTTTTAACTGCCCTTAAAGAAGGCAAAACAAATTTAGTTGCAACTTCAGAATATAACCCATCGCTTTCAGCGAAAGTCGGTATTTCAGTCATTGATAATTCAGGCTATACCTATATTTATCAGAAAAATAAAGATTCCAAAGATGAAAACAAATTCATCGATGATGAAGGAAATACACCAACCGATGGTACTACCGAATTAGCCGGTATGTCTGTTTCCTATCATATCGATACACCTACAATCGCCGTTAGTGGTGGTCAATCCTTAAAATTTGGTGATAATAAGAATGGTTTTGGAGAGATCGATTTAATCTTCCACAACACTCGTAAAGTTAGAAAAGTATCAATTTTATGCGCTTCAACCGCAAAACATATCGATAATGGTACTCAATATGGAACAAGTGAAGATCATGGTAGCTCTAAAGTATCCATTAATATTGGTAATACCGAGTATGTTGCTCCGCAGTTTACTCCAAAAAATTCTAATGAAAGCGATCCCGAATTAGATACAATCACCGGAATTACAGATAACACTGGTTCACTTTCTGGTGACATTAAGATTCATTTTACTGAAGCTCACACTGATGATACGGATAGAAATAGAGGCGCAATCTATTTCCGTTCGATTATAATCGAATATTATCGTGGTAACTTAGATCATATCGAAGTTGATCATTTTGATAATTACTTTGTTGGTACCAAGATGAGTGAGCAAGATTCCGAAGTTAAAGCTTATTTTACTGAAAGTAGTGAAATCGGTGTTGTAGTTACTTCTGATGCTAAATTCGAAACTTCTGGATTAAGCCAAAGCGGTGAATTCGTCACTCCAAATCCAAGTCAAACAGTCAATGTATCATATACTTATGATTTCGGTGGAACTTCACAAACAAAAACCACCTCATTTACTATTCATGTTTATGAACGTTTAAAGAGTATGGCTTTAGAAGGATCACTAAAGAAAAATGCATTCCTTCTATATGAAAAGATGGACTATGATGGCCTTAAGATCAACTTGTATGTTGATAATGGTAGCCAAGAGCCAGCTTTCTCTTATGAATTAAAAGATTATGAAACCGAAGCATTCACTAATGAATTCGAAACTTCGCAAATCCGTTATTGCGTAACTTCGGATATGGCAAATGGTTATACTCTTTCGATTAAACATAAATTAACTGGTGTTATTGGTTCAAAAACACTTGCTAAGGGAGATATCGTTCTACGTGAAGTTTCCTCGATTGATATCATCTATAAAGATGGTGAAACCCCTTATAGTGCAACCTATAAAGAAGGTGATGAGATCAGCTATGCTGATTTTAATGCCAAAATCAATTACACAGATTCTTCAAGTGATACCTTTAAATTCTCTGAATTAAATAGTCAAACATATAAGACTACTCCAACTCAAAAAACTGGCACAAAACGCTACAACTTAAGCACAACTCCATTATCAGCCGCGAGAGCCCTTGATAGCGGATTTAATATTACTGTTTTATCCACAATTAATAATGTGCAAGGAACTTTCCAAGTAAGCGCTGATCAATTTGATGTTGTAACAATTTCCAGTATCACTACTCATTTCTCATCGTTCACTAAAGATGATTATGAAGAATTTGATGAGATGAAATATGATGGTATCACTCTTGATATCGCTTATAGCGATGGCACTAGTGAAACCGGCCTAACATTCGCTGCTGCAACTCAAAAAACTGTTAAAATTGATGAATTAAAAGATGGAGTAAATAAAGCAGTTAGCAAGCCATTACTAACAGTTGAAGCTCCTGAAACTGCTTCACAAGAAATGGCTAATAATGGTTTCAATGTTAAATTTACTTCAATTTTTGATCAAACAATGGTGGCAAATGTTGCTGTTCCTGCTAACGCAATCACTGTTCGTGTTTATGAACCACCAGTTTACACAAAAATCACCGATTCTAACGATATTGTCGATGGTGCTAAATACATCATTATTCATATATTGGATAACAAATCCAAAGCTTATATTTGGAATACGGCTTTAGAAAAAGAAGCTGCTGTCAAGGCTAATAACAAAATTACATATACTCATACCAGCGCGATTGGCGAAACAATTCAGTTTACTGACAAGGAAATTGAAAAAGCCGCAATGACCATTAATGTGACTGGCACAGTAGATGGCCAAGTTGGAAGCGAAAAAACTTACGAATTCGTTAGATTTGATGGTCTAAAATTATCGACAACCAGCGGTGGCAGCTCATTTAGTTCACAAAGTGTTTCTCCATTCAAGATTCGTTTCACAGAATCTGAAAACGCTAGATTATTAAGTTCACCAAAATCTAATCCAGATCAAGCTCAACAAATCTATTATCAAGAGCAATATGATACTTTCAAATCCTATAAGATTCCGAAAGATAATACTGATGGATTAAGCGGCAAATATGAAGCCGTACAACTTTATAAAGTTGGAGCAGATAATAATGAATAAAAGATGTTTGATTATTCCTTTAATTGCAGCATTTTTGGTATGCTCAGGTTGTAACTCTCGCAGTGGTAAAAAAGGAAACAAGCAAATTGTTTCAACCTCTCAAAAGAAAACCGAACCTGAAAACACTAATATTCATTACGCTGGACAAGTCGCTCAAGGCGCTAATCATCCTGTTCCTTGGACGATTGATTATGAATCTTTTAAAGATCCAACAGGCGCATTAAGTTATGACGCCTACCATAAAACTTATGATTTTTCCGGTACAAATATCTATGCTTATGGCATGAGAGCAGTTACTGAAATCGCCAGAAATGTTGGTGGATCGCTGGTCCAATATCGAGGTTTTAAAGTTATCCATTTATGTGCTTTTGCTCATGAAAAATATCCAGATGGTGGACAACTTCAAATCTCTGATGTTCAAGCTAGCAAACTAATTCTAGAAGTAGTTTCTTATCGAACTTATGACCCAAACGGAACATTCACAGTTATCGCCGGGGGAAAGCGTATCAGCGCTCCAGAAAATCCACCAATAAATGATTCTACTGTCAATCCAGAATTCAAAGTTCAATTTCTTGAATTCCCAATAAATGCAACTTCTCCTCAATTAGTGAAAATCCATAACGCTCAAAAGATATCTCAATATATTCAAGCGATAAGATTTGAATAAAACGAATAGGCGATCAAATGATTGCCTTTTCTTTTAATGTATTAAACAATCTTATATAATAGAAAAAGGAAATGAGTGAAAAACGTACGATTTCATTCATATTTCCATAATAGGAAAGGAGAATGTTATGAAAAAAAGTTTAATTCTTTTACCACTTTTTGCATTAGTCTTAACCGGTTGTACACTTGGTGGAAGCAGCAAAAAAGGTGGTGGTGGTAAGAAGTCAAGCACCACGTCTGAAGAAGGCGGTGGCGGTGAAGAATCAGGTGCAGTCGATTTTGATTTAACCAAAGGTTCACATACCGCAGTACTCGATTTCAGTGTCGAAGATACTGGTTATAGTTATCCAAGAGCCGAAGCAGATGATACATCGGCAAAAGATGGTAATTTCGGTGGAATGAGTTGGAAGATTTTCCACACATATCGTGGAACCTACACCGACGAAGAAACCGGACCCGCTTATTGGCTAATGATGAAAGACAAGGATGATTGGGATAAAACAAGCAATGCTTGGTTTGGCAACACTAAGAGTTTAGGTTCAATTGAATCAATTGAAGTTGTCGTCAGAAAAGGCGCTTCAGCTAAAAAGATTTATGACTTAAGTGTTGGCGATTCAGCTTTTGATTCTGCTCAAAGCGGCGGAACAGCCTTTGATGTTGATACAAAAGGAACATATTCTGGTTCAGGAAAAGGTTTCTTCGCTATCTCAACCAAAAAGGATACTGGCAAATACAAATATAATGGCCAAATTTCCAAAATCACTGTCAAATACACAATCGAATAATTAAACTTATCCTATTATGAAGGTGGGACTTGTCTCACCTTTTTTATTGAAATAAACTCCGGTTATTTCTATAATTAAGTCAGTTAAGAGGGATTAATATGAAAAAGAATTTATTAGTGTTACCACTTACCGCACTCCTTTTAGTGGGTTGTAATACATCTTCAAAAGGATCAAAATCAAAATCAACTACTATTCCTGATGATGTTACCCCAATGGGGGATAAAGAACATCTAGGATATCGTCGTCTTGATGGTGCTCCAGAAAATGATAAAGAATACATTTACGGTATTTATCAAGCTAATCTAGATAAATATATCTATTTAAACGGCGATCATCACCGCGTTGAAGATGAAGAAACTCATGAAGTTACAGATTATCCGTTCTATTTAACGACTACCGAAGATGTTAATAAAGCTGTCAAAGTCAAATGCCATTATGTAAGTGAAAAAGAATTTACTATCCAAATTATTGGCGGCGGTGAATTCCAAACATACGATGGTAAATTTTTAGAAGTTTACGAAGGTATCAAGGATGATGGTAAAAAAGTCGCTTCTTTAAGAGGTGATGTTAACGAAGCCCATTGGTATTATGTCGAAAATACTGTTTATGATGATGAGGAAGTCTATGTAAACGGCAACGTAATGAAACTAAAATACGGTAGCTATGGTACTCAAGAAATTGCGATGGCGACTTATGAAGAATACGAATCCTTCTCTGCCTGCACTCCAAACTATTTCAGCACAAACTTCATCGCTCGTCTTTGGGAAAAGATTTGATAAAAATACTATTTTCAAATAAGGATTGCTTAATTGCGATCCTTTTTTCTTTCTTAGAAAGTAAAATGGAGTATAATTAACGCATATGAGTGAAAAAGACGAAAAGTTAACATTGCACACTTTCGAACAAGTTGAGGAAGAATTTTTCGTCTACATTCGTGACGTTAAATCTCGTCAAAATATCCGTAAAGCTTATCTTTTTGCGAAAGAAGCTCATAAAGACCAATACCGCAAATCTGGTGAGCCATATATCCATCATTTAATCGAAGTTTGTTATATATTAACAACTCTACAATGTGGACCATCGACATTGATTGCTGGTTTACTTCATGATGTCGTTGAAGATACCAATATAACGTTAAAGCAAATCAAAGAAGAATATGGCGATGATGTCGCCGGTATCGTCGATTCATTAACTAAGATTCAAAGACTCAAGCTTTCTCATAGAAGCGAAGAAGACTTCGTTTACGAAGATCATCGTAAGATCTTTTTAGGAATGGCCAAAGATGTTCGCGTCATCGTCATCAAATTAGCGGATAGACTTCATAATATGAGAACTCTTTCTTCGCTCAGCGAAGATCGCCAAAAAGTTTTAGCGAGAGAAACTCTTGAAGTGTTCGCACCTATCGCTCACCGCTTAGGTATGAACTCAGTTAAATCCGAACTCGAAGATCTTTCACTTAAATATCTTGAGCCAGAAAAATACGAATTAATTGTTAAATTAGTTGATTCAAAAGTAAAAAATGCATCTAAATCTTTAGATGTCTTCTCTAAAAAGATTGCTGATGATTTATTTAAAAAGGGTATTCCTTTCGAACTTCAATCTAGAGTTAAATCAATATATTCGATTTATCGAAAGATATATCAAAAGCATCATAAATTTGAAGAAATCTTCGATATTCTCGCTTTGAGAATTATCACTGAAACCGAATTAAATTGTTACGAAATACTTGGCATAATCCACGCGACATACACTCCAATATTAGGAAGATTTAAAGACTATATTGCCACCCCAAAACCAAACATGTATCAATCACTTCATACATGTATCCTTGATGGAAACGGCAATACCTTTGAAGTGCAAATTAGAACCAAAGAGATGAACGAAACCGCTGAAAGCGGTATCGCAGCTCATTGGCGATATAAAGAAGGCACTAAATACGATCCTAAGAAAGAACAAAAAGAGATCGAAGAAAAGCTTTACTGGTTAAGAGATTTCATAAATGTCAGTGAAAACAAAGACGTTGATGCTAAAGAATATATGAATACTTTGTCTCACGATATTTTTGAGGCAAATGTCTATGTCTTTACCCCGATGGGTAAGGTTATTAATCTACCAAGTGGAGCGACTCCTTTAGATTTTGCTTATAAGATCCATACTGGTGTCGCTGAAAAAGCGGTGGGAGCCATCGTTAACAATGTCATGGTTCCGCTTTCTACCGAGCTAAAAACAGGCGATATCGTGGAAATCAAAACTTCCAAAGCTTCTCCTGGTCCAAATGTTGACTGGCTCAATATTGTCACAACAAACTTTGCGAAAAACCATATTCGTAAATTTTTAGCGAAGAAAAATGCTGAATTCATGAAAAAGGATACGATTGCCAAAGGCAAGTCCAGCGCAGTCGAAGCTTTTAAAGCCTATGATATCGGTGAATCTGAGATGGAAAAACTCATGAATGACACCAAAGTCTTTGAACGTTTTGAAGTATCTTCTTTAGATGATTTATATATCAAAATTGCTAGTAAGAATCCTACTCCTGGTGCAATCATTGATTTTTTAAATATCAAACGAGTCACTAACGAAGTTCAAACCTCTGAAAAAGCGGGCAAGGATTCCGATAAAACTCCAGTTGTTATTCCTGGTGCAGGAAATAAAGTTATGGTCACTTTAGGTAACTGCTGCACACCGATTCCTGGAGACGAAATAGTTGGTTATATTACCAAAGGTAAAGGTGTCACAATTCACCGTAAAGATTGTCCAAACATCGCCAACGAAAAACACCGTTTAATAGATGTTTATTGGAAGAAAAATTTAAAAGCTTCAACCTACCCAGTTGATTTAAAAATTGAATGTCATGATCGCGCAAATCTCATTGTTGAAATCATGCAGATTTTTGCCCAAAAGAAAATTCCTGTCACTTCTTTGAATGCGACACTGCATAAACAAACTTTGACTACCACAGTGGCGGTGACTATTTATGTCGCTAATGCATCAGCACTTCAAGATGCAACCAACGCTATTAGTGGTCTAAAATCCGTCTACGAAATCACTCGAGCAACCCATTAATTAGCCATCAAAAATTACTTCTATAATAATCATTTGAACTTATAGTTATTTTAAACTATAATGTTTGTGATTAATTTAGGAGTATTTTTATATGGAAATATTACCAGTCAAAGGCACACACGACATCTACGAAGCAGATGCTGCAGTCTATTCAGATCTTGAAAATCGCCTCATTTATATGGCGCTTTTACATAACTACAAAGAGATTCGCACTCCAATTATTGAACATACAAATTTATTTGTTCGTGGAGTTGGAGAATCAAGCGATATCGTCAATAAAGAAATGTACACATTCGACGACAAAGGTGGCCGTTCCATCACTCTTCGTCCAGAATTAACTGCTGGAATTATGCGTAGCATAGTTTCCAACAAATTATATGCGAATGCCGATTTACCACTTCGTTATTTCTATCTTGGCCCATGCTTTAGATATGAAAGACCACAAGCTGGTAGATATCGTCAATTCAATCAATTTGGTATCGAAGCTATTGGCGCGCCTAATTACTTGCAAGACGCTGAAGTTATTTCCTTTGGATATCACGCTTTGTTTATCCTTGGTATTGATAACGTCAAAGTTTATATAAACTCCTTAGGAGACGAAGCTTCTAGAGCAAGATATCGCGAAGCTTTGAAAGAATACTTTGCCAAGCACATTGATAAAATGTGTGGAGATTGCAAAAGAAGATTTGAAGTTAATCCACTTCGTATCTTGGATTGCAAAGTAGATGAAGACCAAGAAATTATTAAAGACGCTCCAAAATTAAAAGACTATCTCTCTAATGAATCAAAATTATATTTGAACAATGTCATTTCCTTATTAAAGGAAGTTGGTATCGAAGCCGTCATTGATGACAATTTAGTTCGTGGCTTAGATTACTATACTGGTGTTGTTTTTGAATATCATGTCGACAAAGTCGAAGGCGCTGATAATGTCGGAGCCTTAGGTGGTGGTGGTCATTATGCCCACTTGCTTAAAGAAGTTGGTGGGCCAGACCTTGAAGGAGTTGGTTTAGCCTTTGGTATTGAACGTTTAGTTTATGTCCATAGTTTAACTCACAAAGGCGGATACGAACTTGGCCCAGATTTCTTTGTTATCGGCATGAATCAAGAAATCATCGACAAGAATTTCTCTTTAGCAGATATGATTAGAAGCAAAGGCATTGCGGTGGAAGCAAATTACGAAGTAAAATCACTAAAATCCTTGCTTAAAACTGCTGTTAAAAAACATGCGAAATTCGCTATTATCGTCGGCGAAGAAGAGATCGAAAAGAAACGCCTCGTGGTGAAAAATCTCCGCAGTCAAGAACAAACCACCGTGGAATTAGAAAATTTTGAAGCGACTTTAGAATCGCTCCTTAATGAATACGAACAAGAAAGCGCAAAGCTCGCTTTAGAGGGTTTAAAATAAGATGGAAAGAACCTGTTATAATACCCAATTATCTTTAGATAATGTTGGACAAGAAGTTTCTTTAGTAGGTTGGGTTAACAAAAGAAGAAACTTAGGGAGTTTACTCTTTATTGACCTCCGTGATCGCAGCGGAATTATCCAAATCACAGTTAATGAAGGCGTTGAAGTCCCAGATGTTCGTAACGAATACGTCATTTCCGTGAAAGGTAAGGTCGCTAAGAAAGATGTCCCAAACAAAAATCTTAAGACCGGTGAAATTGAAGTTATTGCTTCTAAAATTGAAGTGCTTAGCAAAGCTAAAGCCACTCCAATGATCATCGCTGATGAGACTGATGCTTTGGAAGATCTTAGACTCAAATACCGTTATCTAGATTTACGTAGACCAGTTTTACAAAACAATCTCATCAAAAGAGCGAAGATCGTTTCAATCGCTCATGACTATTTTGATAAAAACGGCTTTATTGAAGTGGAAACTCCGTGTTTAACTCTTTCTACTCCAGAAGGTGCTAGAGACTATATCGTTCCATCAAGAATCACTCACGGTGCATTTTATGCACTTCCTCAATCTCCACAATTATTCAAGCAACTTTTGATGATTGGTGGTCTAGAAAGATATTATCAAATCGCGCGTTGCTTCCGTGACGAAGACTTACGTCAAGATAGACAACCAGAATTTACTCAAATCGACTTAGAAATGTCGTTCCTTGATCAAGATCAAATCCTAACGATCATGGAAGGATTCTTAAAAAGAGTCTTCAAAGAAGTAAATGGTGTCGATATCAAGACCCCACTTCGCAGAATGGACTACGCTGAAGCCGTTGATGTTTATGGTAGTGATAAACCAGATACTCGTTTTGAATTACATCTTAAAGATGTAACCAAAGTTTTAAAAGCATCTGAGTTCAATGCTTATAAAGAAGCTGATTGCATTAAAGCCTTAGTTATTCCTGGCGAAGCCGCTAATACGAGCCGTAAAGTCATCGATAATTTAACTATTGAAGTTAAGAAATTTGGTTTCGGTGGTATCGGCGTCTTTAAATGTGTTAACGGAGCAGTAGAATCATCGCTTCTAAAATTCTTAAATGAAGCTCAAGTGAAAGAACTTAAAGAAGTTAGCGGCGCAAAAGATGGAGATTTAATCCTCGTCTTATCCGGCAAACACGATCAAGTTTGTTTCACTTTAGGGGCTTTAAGAAGCCAGTACGCAAGAAAACTTGGTTATATTAAACCAAATACCTACGATTTACTTTGGGTGGTCAATTTCCCATTATTTGAAAAAGATATTCATGATGGTAGCTACAAAGCTCTTCATCACCCATTCACAAGACCAACACCAGAGACCGCTAAGTACTTAGACAGCGATCCAAGCAAGGTTTTATCTGCAGCTTATGATATTGTCATAAATGGTTATGAAGCTGGCGGTGGTTCACTTCGTATTTATGACCAAGAAATGCAAAACAAGGTTTTCAATATCCTAGGTTTCTCTAACGAAGATATCGTCCGCAAATTCGGTTACTTTGTAAAAGCTTTTGAATATGGCACTCCTCCACATGGCGGAATTGCATTTGGCTTAGAAAGATTATCTATGATAATTTGTGGAACCGATAACATCCGCGATGTCATTGCCTTCCCAAAAAATCTTAAAGCCGCTTGTCCAATGTCTAGTGCCCCTCAAGCAGTCGATGAGGCCCAACTCTTAGACCTTGGAATTGAAATTAAAAAAGAATAATTTATTAATAAATTAAAGGAGAAAATCAAATGAAAGAAATCGACAAATTATCCGTGGCAGCGATTCGTTCAATGTGTATCGATGTTGTCAACAAGGCAAAATCTGGTCACCCAGGTATGGCTTTAGGAAGCGCACCAATATTGTATACTCTGTATACAAAACACTTAGTCGCTAATCCAAAAGAGCCAATGTGGTTTAACCGTGATCGTTTCGTTTTATCAGCTGGACATGCTTCAAGTCTACTTTACACAATGCTTCATGTTGCTGGTTACGAAGTAAGTTTAGATGATTTAAAATCATTTAGACAACTTGGTAGTCTCACTCCAGGTCACCCAGAATTTAGACACACCAAAGGTGTTGATGCGACCAGTGGTCCATTAGGACAAGGTATTGCCTCTGCTGTTGGTATGGCTATGGCTGAAAGAGCAGTGGCGCATCAATATCCGCAAGGAAAAGAACTCTGTGACCATTATACATATGTGTTATGCGGTGATGGTTGCCTTCAAGAAGGCATCTCTCAAGAAGCTATCTCTTTAGCGGGTCACCATAAACTCAATAAACTCATTCTTTTCTATGATTCAAACGCTGTTACTTTAGATGGTGGTCTTGATCTTTCTTTCTCAGAAAATGTTAAGGCTCGTTTCAAAGCCTCTAACTGGAATGTTTTAGAAATTAGCGATGGTAATGATATCGATGCAATCGACGAAGCTATTAGCAAAGCTAAAACCTCTAAATCTAAACCAACTTTAATCATCGTCCATACCGTTATCGGTTATGGTAGTGAAAAACAAGGTACTTGCAAAGTTCATGGTAGCCCGCTAGGTGAAGAAGA
>CAMYZF010000022.1 GCA_947303755.1 uncultured Erysipelotrichaceae bacterium
GTATCTACAAAGCTAGCAAAATAAGAGCTAAACAAATCGTAAGAAGTTTCTCTTAATAGAGAAGAACTGATAAAGATCGTTGCTAAAACAATGGCGAAATATTTATACACTTCATTGATT
Source organism: uncultured Erysipelotrichaceae bacterium (assembly GCA_947303755.1). GTDB lineage: Bacteria > Bacillota_I > Bacilli_A > RFN20 > CAG-826 > Fiminaster. The sequence goes on from CAMYZF010000022.1 coordinate 121, forward strand.
AATGAACGATTTCTAAAGCATCTTGCCGTTTTAACAATTCCAATGATTGAAAACACTAAGCAAAGCACGTAATTAAACGCCAAGATAACAATTGTTATGATTAACTGAGACTTTAAAATCCCGTCGGCGTTCTCAATTAATTTAGCTAAATCAGATGTAGGGAAGAATGTGGCGTTTTGGTAAGCTTCGTCGACATCAAGCAAGTAGTGGAGCGATATCGCTGTAATAATAAGAGCAAACAAAACGATTGAGACAAAGCATGAAACGAGGCTAAAAATATTAAAGGCTCTTTCCTTAACCGCTTCTAATTTTTGATTTGATGATTGATCAGAACTCTTTTTGTGAGGAATAGCCTTTCCGCATTTAGGGCAATGGTCTACATCGTTAGGAACATATTCACCACATTTTGGGCAAGGAACTTTACCATCGATTCTGGTGCCGCATTTAATACAAAAACTAGCTTCGGAAAGATTCTCGAAACCACATTTAGGACATGTAATAGATTTCTCTTGTTTTACTTTGTCATCCATAATTAATAATTATGCTAAAAGAAAGTAGTAAAAAGCAAATAGAAAATTTTTAGTAGAACATTATTTCAAAGTGAATTAATATATTAATTGCAATGGAATTCAGACAGTTAATTATTACGCAAAAGGACACACAACAAAGATATGTTTTTAACAACAGAGTTAATCTCGTTGTTTCCACAGATCTTAGTGATGAACTTTTAATTCCAAATAATTCTGAATTCGAAACATCTTATCTCATCGAAAGCGAAGAAAATATTTCGATTAAGGATGTTTTTCAAATCAAAATTAACATCGCTTCAACCGGTGTAATGATGCTTAACTTCAAAAAAGACGCTTTAAGTGAAGAACAAAAGCAACAATTTGTCCAAGATTTAAGTGCTCTTAAGGATGGAGTGGAGCCGAACGACGAAACTCAAAAAGCAAAGATCGTCAAAGTCATCGAGATAGCTGAAAAATATAATCCACTTTTTGTCTGTTACGCTAACAACGGCGATTTCATTTTTACGAGATCAACTTTTGAGAGTTTGCTTAAAGAAAAAGAACTGGGCTTCCCAGTCTTAATTTTGCTAAATTCTTTGGATTTTGCGGAGAAATTCCAAGTCAAAACAAAAAAGAAAACAAAGAAAACTTCTGTTAAAAATGTTCAAAAATCTAGTAAACAAAAATTTGATTTTTCAGCTTTTAAAAACTTGGATTTTATCTTTTTTGGAATATTCTCTTTATTCATTGTTTTTAGTTTAACTATTTCAATATTCGAGTTCCAAAATGGAGAGGCTATCGCTGTCTTCTTAGTAGTCCTCGCGGTTATATTTGCTGCTGTATTAACTTATGCAATCTATCGTGCGAGCAGTGAAGATGATGAATTCTTTAAAAATTGGAAAAAATGGATTGTGCCAATCCTCTATATTTTGTTAGGCATTGGATTAGGTGCTGTTGGAGGATTCTTAGTTTGTAAATTTGCTTTAAAAGTGAATGAAGATAAAGAAGTTAATTACGCACTTGTATATGCTTTACCTATCATCATATCTCTTGTTTTGTGCATTTCTTTAATTTGGTCTCCAATTTTACTTAGACCATTTGTTAGAAAAATAAAAAGGAAGAAATAATTTTGAAATTATCCGTAGTGATTCCTTGTTATAACGAAGCTCAAGACTTAAAAGAAAAATCGGAGCTCGTTTTGAAAAAACTTTCCTCTTTAAACGTTGATTATGAATTAATCCTTGTTAACGATGGTTCAAAAGACAAAACCGAAGAAGTTATTAAATCTCTTAGCAAAGCTAAATACTCCGGCTATGAAGTAAATAGAGGCAAAGGTGGAGCAGTTAAACAAGGCATATTAGACTCCACTGGTGATTATGTTTTGTTTATGGACGCTGATCTATCAACTGATTTAAGCGCGATCGATACTTTATTACCGCTTTTAGGAAAAGAAAAATTCATTATTGGTTCTAGACACCATAAACAATCACAGATGCCAATAAAGCAACCATTAAAAAGAAGATTTATTGGTTGGTGCTGTCGAAAGCTAGTGAACGCTAAATTTCATATGCATTATTCAGACACCCAATGTGGGTTTAAGTGTATTCAATCCAAGTTGGCAAAAACTATTGTTGAAAAACAGATAATCAATGGCTTTGCATTTGATGTTGAATATCTCTACATCGCCAAGCTAAATAACCAAAAAACCTGTGAAATCCCGGTTATTTGGAGCGATGATAGAGGTTCAACCGTCTCGCCTTTTAAGAGCTCAATGAAATTCTTAAAGGACATGAGAATTATTAAAAAGAATAAGAAAAATTACTTGTTTAAATAGCCAATCTTTTTCAAACCAAAATCTAGGTTTTGGACAAACAATGATTTACTAGAACGGAAGGCGAGAGATTCGTCTTCTTTTTTTGCGTAGCGATAAAGTATTTCAATTAATTTATTAACACTTATGGTCTTATTGTTCTTTGCAAATTTCATAAATAATTGATTGTTGAGATAAATAATCGAGACAACATCCGTGCCTTCTCCATAAATCTTATTTACCTTTAACAAACTCTTTATGATTAATAGGTCATTGTACGTTTTAAGTGATACATTGATTGAGGATTCATCTAAATCAAACATATAATCAAAAAGATATCTCGAAACATCAAGATAGAAACTATTTAGTCTTCGTTCAAATTCATCACGCATATATATACTTATTACGGGTTTATTAAGAAAAATTTTTGAAAAAAGTAAAAGCCTCCCATTGGGAGGCAATATTTTATAGTTCCTAAATTATATTAAGGAAGTACTAATTCTGGAGTGGTGAAATGTAGTTCTAATTTACCACGTTTATTTATACCAACTTCATCTTTATCAATAGTGATTGATTTAGTTCCGCCAGCGGCTTCAAAAGCAGCTTTATAAGGAGCTAAGCTTTCTTCGTTATCGATAAGACGATCAAAGTTGATTCTAATTGTGTCTTTAACCTTTACACCATCATCGGTTGGTTCAAAGATAATCCAAGAATTATCAGTTTCAGCAATTTTACTAATTGCGCTTTCGAAGTATTCTTCGACTTTGCCTTGAAGTTCGCTAGCGGCGGTGGTTTCACCGTAATAAATATTACTGATTTTGAAATCTGCTACGAAGGAATTTTCTTTTGGTTCGCACTTGGTTTCAATAATGGCTCTAGTTTCTAAACCATTGATATTGACGCCTAAGGTAAAATTGAAGAAAGATTCGCCTTCTGCGTTGGTAAATAAATCACAATAGAATCTATCTACGACAATATAGACAACATCTTCTTTGTAATGGAACACATAGTTATCACCAACAATGTCTGTTGCTAATAAGATTTGATCGATTTCTTCTTCACCAATATAAGCGGCGGTGTGTTCACCTGGAACAGCATAACCAACTGGATCAGTGGCTCTAATGCGAGCTTCGATTCTTTCATTAACTTTCACAGAACCATCGCCTAATGTCTGTAATTGTTTAAAGCCGCCTTTTGCGGTGTCAGATAACAATGTTCCATCAGTAGCGCCTTTTTGTAAAAAAGTTTTGTAAAGATCAACAGTGCCATCGACAAATTCAAGGGCTTTATCGTAATTTGCGTAGTGAGAATCTGCATCAGTACCAATGTGAGAATCAGAGACAGCATCGTTTTTAATTTTAGATTCAAGATTAGTTTTAACGTGCATTCCACCATCAAATGAATATTGGAAATCTAATGATTTCAATGCTTTTAAGAATAAGGAGTCGTTGTCTCCTCCTGAAGACGAAGACATCAAGTTAAGCATATCTTTCTCCATGTCTTCTTTGGCATAAGTAATCTTTTTGTTTTTAAGATCGGATTTAATGGATAAATTCGCACCTGAAAAGGCATTGCCAAAGGCCTCATCAATTCTTCCAAGAATTCCGCTCTTCTCAGCAATCCAAGTAGCGCCCATGTGGCCTAATTTAATATTGTTAATTTTAAATACGAAATCAGTATCGTTTTCAGAAAGAGTTGTTTCAATAATTGCTCTAGTCTTAATAGCCTTCAAATCAAGATTAACGTAGAAAGTGTATTTACTACCTTTAATGGTGAGATAAAAATCACCAACATATTTTGAAAGAGTCGCGTCTTCTCGAATTGTTTCGGTCGCATTATACAAGATTTGATTCAAAGAATCTTGATCGATATGGAAATCAATTTCTTTGCTTTCTTTAGTGTTTGCCATACCAAGAACAAATTGACGTTGGAAAACTTCTTCATTTTTTAACTCAGTTGCTTTGTAAGTTGATTTGGAAGTATCCAAAATAGTGAAATAAACTGCACCAGCAGCAATGGTTAAAGCACCAACAATAGCTACTGGAATAATCCATCCTAATTTACCCATAAATTCTCCTTTGCTTTAATATGCTTCCACAAGAAAAGCAATCCCCTCAGCATATTAAAGTCTCACTATAATTAAATTATAGCATAGGCTTTAAATGAATAATAGAATGAATAAATTTATAAATAAATTTAGTTATAGCAATGCAACGAATGGTTTAACAATCGCACAGAGGAAAACGAAGAATCTGCTCATTGTAAAGCTCTGAGGAATTTCCTCGGATTGAATCATCATTTCATTGAAGTCAGCCTCAATATCTTTACAACAAGGCGAATTGTAGATGACCGCTCCACATTCAAAGTGGTGAACCAAAGAACGGTAATCCATATTGATAGTACCAACAAAAGCTAACTTACCGTCGGCAAGAACTGTTTTCATATGATTGAAACCAGGACGATAAGACATGATATGTACACCGGCAGAGATTAAGGTTTTAAAATATGTCTCAGCGACGTGATAAACAAATTTCTTATCAGGGATTCCTGGTAGGAATAAATAGACTTTAACTCCATTTAATGCTGCTCGTCTAATCGCATAGAGCAGTGATTCAGATGGAATAAAATATGGGGTAGAAATATAAAGAGTATCTTGAGCGGCTTCGATAATATTGGTCAAGGTCTCTTCGCCAACTCTTTCTTTAAAGTATGGGGATGGTCCGTGACCAAATGGATAAACAATACCGCTATCCTTGAATTTTGGGTATTCGTAATTTAAGAATTTTGCATGATCAGAAGTATGTTTGGAACAAAGATCAAAATTAGTGAGGAATAGTTGAATTAAATTATTGATTGCACTACCTTCAATTTTAATCATTGTATCCTTCCAATAACCAAACGGAGAATCGATGTTGGCGTATTCGTCAGCAAGGTTCATTCCGCCAGTAAAACCTGAGCGGTGGTCAATAACAGCGATTTTACGGTGATCGCGGTTGTTATAGATACCGGTAATGATTGGTTTAAACGTATTATATTTGTAAGCTTTTATTCCCGCTTTGCGGAGATTTTTGACTTCACTACCTTTTAAAACACCGACGGAACCAAGGTCATCAAAAATGACTCTGACATCGACTCCTTGAGATGCTTTTTCAACCAAAATTTGTCGAACTTGACCCCATTCTTCACCATCACCAATAATGAAAAATTCTATGAAAATAAACTCTTTGGCTTCCTTTAATTCTTTAATCAATTCTGGGAAGTAAGTTTCACCATTTTTGTAATAAGTAATTCTGTTGTTTTCGTGAGCACATAGAATCGAGTTGTTATTCAAGTAATCAAAAGTCTTGTGGAAGTCTCCAGCTTTCTTTGTGTCAGCACCATTTTTGAAATACAAAGCGCCAACGCCATCAGAAGCTCTTAATAATCTTGCATGCTTTCCACGCAAATTCTTCTTTCCAAAGAACAAATAGAAGATAGTGCCTATTACTGGCAATACTAAAAGGATAATAATCCAAGGAATTTTAAATTCCGCATCGGTTTGTTTAAAGATAACGCGGAAGAAGATAATGATTTGCAATATAAGCAATATAAAGATAATTAAAGCTGCAACCACAGAAATCCAAGTTAAATTTGGAAATCTAGTTCCCAAGCTTCCATCAGGAGCAAACTCTCCACTAACATAAAGAAGACCGATAATTGCCGCTAGTTGGATAACTAGAATAAAAATAACCAACATCGTACGGTTAAATAATTTTCTAAGAAACTTTTTCATATAAACAACCTCGATATCAATATTAAAGGAAATAATACATAATTACAATTTATATTGTAGATTGAAATTAAATGTATATAATTTTAGCGAAAGGAAAATCATGAAATGAAAAAACAAAGTTTATTTAAAGTTATTCAATGTTGTGCATTGATAGTCATCGGTGTTCTTTTTTGTGTTTCTTTAGCTTGGGCCGAAAATGTTCTTTCAATTATTTTGGGTTCATCACTAATCGCAGCAGGCGTTGTTATCTTAATAATGTCTATCATAAATGATAAAAGTGTTGTTTCACCAATTGCGTTAGGCGGATTACTCGCTCTTGCTTTAGGTATATACTTTATCGTTGCAAATGCTGTCGGAATCATCTTCTCGTTTGTTCCATACATTTTAATTGTGTTTGGATCCGCGATTATTGTTGATGGATTAATTGGCTATTTTGCAAGAAACGAAAAAGTTGTTGCCGCTTTGATCATTAAGATAATTATTGGGGCGGCTTTAGTCACTGTTGGCATCTTGCTCTTAACAGTTGGTGGTTTCCAACAATACGTCGCAATCATTGTCGGTATTGCCCTTATTATTATTGGTATCGCAAATATTGTTTTAGAGTTTGTTAAAGCTGACAAAAGCTCAAACTAATCATTAAAAAAGACCGCAAACATCAAATAAACGCGGTCTTTTTTTATTGCTTATTAATCTAAATATTCAATCTCGATTTCGAATGGATTTTCGCTTTCTAGCGTTACAGAAATCACGTAATTATTTTGAACGATTGAATTGGATGAATATTTCTTATTTTTTAAAACTTTAGTGCCAATTAGTGGAAGAGCAGGAACTTCTTTGATAATGTTTGCTAAGCCGCTTCCTTCACATTTAAGAAGTGACTCCTTTGAAGTCCAGATTTGAAAGAAGGATAATTCGTCTTTGATAAAACTAGCTTCCTCTTTTGAACTAATAAATGTTTTTAATTCATCTTTATATTCTTTGATAAGTTCAACATCCACACCAATTGGTTTAGCGCCAATACCAAGAACTACATAATTAGCGGAATGAGAAATATTAAAGAAACATTTTTCAGAGAGTGGTTTTCCATATTCACCTAAGGAATATTTTCCAATAAAAGTGTACTTCAAAAAGCTTGATGCTTCTTTTTGTTTAATTTTAAGTGAGAGCGGATCTAAACCATCTGCTTTTAAATCGATAATATAAAGTTTTACCTTATCCATATTAATCTTCAAAAACTCCTGTCGATAAATAACGTTCACCTGTATCTGGAAGTAAGACTACAACAATCTTACCTTTGTTCTCTTTTTTAGAAGCAATTTGAATAGCGGCTCTTAAGGCTGCACCTGAGGAAATACCAACAAGTAATCCCTCTTTTCTAGCGACTTCTTTAGTCATTTCAAAAGCTTCTTCATTTGTAATTCTAACTACAAAATCAAAAGCGCTTGTATCTAAGGTTTTGGGCAAAAATCCCGCGCCAATACCTTGTATTTTATGTGGACCAGCTTTTCCTTCTGAAATAACTGGCGATGAATCTGGCTCAACGGCATAGGACAAAACACTAGGCTTTTTCTCTTTCAAAAATTGAGAGACGCCAGATATTGTTCCACCGGTTCCAACACCTGCAACAAAGATATCAACTTCTCCTTCTGTGTCTTCATAGATTTCTCTACCAGTTGTTAAGTAGTGAATGGCAGGATTAGCCATATTTTCAAATTGCATAGGGATAAAGGAATTCGGAGTTTCTTTTGCGAGTTCCTCGGCTTTTTTAATTGCGCCTTTCATACCTAACTTGCCATCGGTTAAAACTAGGTTTGCACCATAGGCTTTTAACAGAGTTTGTCTTTCTTTAGACATAGTCTCAGGCATCGTTAAAATAATCTTTAAGCCATATGAAGCTGCAACCATCGCTAAACCAATACCAGTGTTTCCACTAGTAGGTTCGATAATAGTGGTGCCTTTTTTAATTAAGCCTTTTTTAATTGCTCCTTCAATCATAGCTTTAGCGATACGATCTTTCACGCTACCGGCAGGATTAAATCTTTCGACTTTCGCAATTAATCTAGCTTGTAATTTATATTGTTTTTCTAAGTTAGTAAGTTCGACAAGTGGAGTTCTTCCAATTGTGGAAACAATGTTTGGATATATTTTCATAATTATATTTATCTCCTATTCTGTACAATCAATTCTGGTTTACCTATGGTAACAGTACAATAAGGAGGGATTGACTCAGTAAGGAAAACGTTACTGCCAATCACCACATGATCTCCTATAATTACATCTCCGCCTAATATTGACGCTCCAGCATAGATTGTGACGTCTTCTCCAATTGTTGGATGTCTTTTTACACCCTTCATTTTTGAACCATCTTTCAAAGAAAGAGCGCCTAAGGTAACGCCTTGATAAACTTTGACGCGTTTACCAATCTTGGTGGTTTCACCAATAACGATACCAGTGCCGTGGTCAATAAAGAATGGACAAGCAATATCTGCTCCTGGATGAATATCGATTCCAGTTGCAGCGTGAGCTTCTTCTGCAATAATACGAGCGGTCAAATTATGACCTAACTTATATAACTCGTGAGCGACACGGTAAAAACGAATAGCCTTATATCCTGGATAGGCAAGAATTATTTCTTCTTTTGAATCCGCAGCAGGATCGCTTTCCATAAAGAACTCTAAATCTTTTTCTAGCTGTTCTTCAACGGATGTTAAGGATTTTAAAAATGTTTCAGCTTCCTTCTCATCGTTTTTGATTGAAGAAAGATACATTTCCTTAATTGTTTTTGAGTTATCAACACAACCCGAAACATGTTCGGAAACGGCTTCATAAAACTTTAAAGTATTTTTATCGCAAATCATAAGCTTAGCAATATTGTAATGAAGATAATATTTTCTTTCAAAAGAAATGATAATAAATTTACCAACCAAATCTCTTATTTGGATCAAATAGGATAGCGATAAGGCCATATAACTCCAAAGGAGTTAATGAACCTTCAATAATATAGGCAACAGGGCCACCATATCGTTGAATAATATTTCCTTTGATTATAGCGACAGGCATTCCACCAGAAATTCTGACTTGGTTTCCAATGATGTTCAACATAGGAAGACCGCCATAAATAGATATTCTATTTCCATTAATTGTGTATTTAGGCATGCCGCCATAAATGCAAACTCTGCTACCTCTTAAAACAAAGCTTGGCAAAGTTCCAGGATGACGATAAACACCATTCTCAATACGATAAATAACTGGTCCACCAGGAGTTCTAACGATAGCCATATTAATATTCTTACATATTGATAAGAAAAAAACACCTATAAAGGTGTCTTTCTTTATTTTTCTTAAATTAGAACAATTTGAAGATGTGGTGAGAGAAAATCATGCAGATAATATCTAAAATCCAAATGATGTTCCAACCAAAGATTAGTCTAACTAATGCACAGACCCAGTGACCTTCTTTAAATCTAGTTACAAAACCAAGAATCCAAGAAGTAATTGGGATGATGCAGAAGATTAACGAAACTAACCAATTTAATCCGAAATAATCTTTATTTGCTTTTGCCATTTTTATTCCTCAAAACTTATTACGTAATTAGTCTAACAAAACTGATGATGCAATGTAAAAACATAATCCATTTGCATCAGCATATTCTTTGATTTCAACAATCGTATTTTGGTCTTTTGTATATTCAATTAATAAGATTTTTGCGGTCTTTTTCATCATTTCAATGACTTCTAAATAATATTTTTTATCCTCTTCATTTTGCCTTCCGAAAATATCGCCATTGTATTCGATAATTGAGGTAAAAACTGTCTCTTGAGCATACCAATCAATCTTAGTTAACAATGGATCGTTTTCTTCATTTAATCTTTCTAAGAATGTGGATCCAGAATTAACTGTAATCAACATATCCAACTCGCTTAATTTCGAAAGAATGGTGCGACAGCCTTGATAAATCGATTCTTTAAATGATGGTTCATTAGTCAATTCTGTAACTGTGTAATAAACATCAAAATTATCTAAGAAGAGGCCGTCTGCCCCTAAGTTTTTAAACTTTGTAGCAAGTTCAACCATTTTGTCTTGCCATGGTTCATAGGAAACATCCATCCAGTATTCACTAGCCCAGTTATCATATTTCATAAACGTGTAGTCTTTGAAGTCATAGTAATATTCCTTGTATTCTTCAAGACTACCAACTGACAAATAAGCATAAATTTTAGTCCCATACTGCTTTGCGTAAGTAATGCCTCTTTCATCAATATCTTCAATCTCAATTGCGACATTTTTATACTTCGCAAATTTTTCATAATCCATCCGCAACGCGCCAAGAAAAACACCATAATCGTTGGAGTATTGCGGAATATATGAAATAGAAACAGGAGGCGCACAGCTAATTAAAACTGCGGATGAAAATAACAATATTAACTTCTTCAAAAAAGACATACTATTTGTAAAAGGCCCTTCCTTCTTTAATAACTTTTGGTGGAACTTGATAATTGTCGGGATAACCAATAATTACATGACCCACTCCGATATATTCGTCAAAATTTAAACCAGTGAAAGACAACAACTTTCTAACTTCTGGTAATTCGATTTCTTCTTTAGCGCGATGAATCCAACAAGACGCTAAGCCTTGGTTGGTTGATTCAAGTAACATATTTTCAATGCAAGCTGCGCCATCATGAATCGAGATGCCTTCTTTATGAGACACAACCAAAAGAATAGTAGGGGCGCCATAAAATGGATCGATGCCTTCTCTACCCATAATCTTAAGATTAATCTTCATAAGTTCATCTCTAATTTTCTTATCTGAAATAGCGATAACGACTGGGGTTTGTCTATTCATTCCTGATGGAGCGAGCAACCCAGCTTCAACAATCTCTTTAATTTTTTCTTTTTCAACAGGTTTTGAAGAGAACTTTCGACAGGCTCTTCTTTGTTTAATTACTTCCAACATAATTATTCTCCGTAAATATATATTAGCACAAAAGAAAAAGCCTCCTACTATTTTGTAGAAGGCTTACTAATTAAATCAGATTAGTTTGTTTTCAGCGATGACTCGATCTTTCAAGTGATCTGGAAGTTCTTCATACGCTTCAAATTGACGGTTGAAGAAGCCAGAGGCTTGAGTGATTGATTTAAGCTGAGTGACATAGTCAGTAATTTCGGCTTCTGGTACAAGCGCTTCAATTTCTTGAGAGCCACCTTCTTTTTCTTCGATGTTTTGAATACGGGCTCTACGAGTATTGAGATCGGAGAGAACGTTACCAGTGTAACGAGACTCGATATTAATCTTAACTCTCATAATTGGCTCTAAGATAATTGGACGACACTTCATATAAGCATCCTTAAAGGCCAATATACCCGCCATCTTGAAGGCTTGTTCATTGGAATCCACTGGATGATATTTACCGTCTACTAAGACGCCTTTAACACCAATAACTGGGAAGCCAGCGAGTAATCCGCTTTGCAAAGCTTCAAAGAAGCCTTTTTCAACGGCTGGGAAGTAGTTCTTTGGAACTGCTCCACCGAAGACTTCTTCAGCGAAGACATTTTCTTCAGCAGGTTCAAATCTCATCTTAACGACACCATAGAATCCCGAACCACCAGACTGTTTGATGTATCGACCATCACCTTCGGCGACGCCTTTAATGGATTCGCGGTAAATGATCTTCATCTTTTCAGTTGTTAAATTGATCTTATAAACGGATTGAAGTTTATCGATTGCGAACTTGATATGTGAATCAGATAATCCACCTAACAGTAATTGTTTGGTTTCATTATTACGTTTGACTTCCAAAGAAGGATCTTCAAGTTGCATCTTCGCTAAAGCTGGTCCAAGTTTATTTTCATCAGCTTTATTTGCTAAGACGATAGCTTTAAAGATAACAGCGGTTGGATATTTAACTGGTTTAAAGATAGTGATTGCTTTTGGACTAGATAAACTATCGCCAGATTTAACTTTTTCTAAACGAGTCACTGCGCCGATATCACCAGCGATTAATTCATTAACTGCGTCTAGTTTCTTACCGCACATTGTGAATAACATTGAAACTCTTTGAGTTTCTCCGTTTATATAAACTTCATCACCAACATGCAAAACACCAGAGCAAACTTTTAGTAAGTTAATCGTACCAGTGTATGGGTCGACAATTGTCTTGAAGACATAAGCAGAGAATGGTTCATCAACTGAGGTTGGAACAACTTTTTCTTTGCCATTTTCATCATGGGCTTCAAGAGGTTTGAGATCGTTTGGTTCTGGAAGGTATCTAACAAACATATTGAGAAGTGTTTGCACACCGATGTTTTTAGTCGCACTTCCAACAATAAGAGGAGTTAAGTCACCTCTAAGAACGCCGATTCTAAGTGAATCTCTAATTTCTTGCATGGAGAATTGTTCTCCGTTAAAGAATTTCTCTAATAACACATCATCGGTCTTAGCGACTTCTTCAACAATCGTGTTATGAAGTTCAAAGATTTTATCTCTCTTGTCTGGATAGATTTCCGCTTCAACGCATTCTTTTCCATTATAGATGTGAGCCTTCAAATCGACCGCATTTGCGAAGCCATCAAAGGACTTCTCATGACCGAGTGGATAACAGAAAGAAATGACGTTTTTGCCGAGTTTTTCACGAATTTCTTCAAGTAGGAACTCGAAATCGACTTCCTCTTTATCCATCTTATTTACGAAGATGAAAGTAGGGACGCCTTTCTTCTTTAATAACTTGTAATGTTTAACTGTGCCTACCTGTACACCTACTGAGGCATCGATAACTAGGACAGCACCTTTAACAACGCCAGTAACACCGATAGCTTCAGAGATGAAATCATCGTTTCCTGGAATATCGACAAGATTGATTTTGTGATTATCGAAAGTTAAAGGAATGATTGATGTTTGAATTGATGAGCCACGTTTTTGTTCTTCAGAAGTGTAATCTGAAATAGTGTTTTTCTTTTCAACTTCACCTTTAGCCGGAATAGCTTTCGCGGTTAAAGCAATAGATTCCACTAATGAGGTTTTACCACTTCCTTGGTGGCCGAGGATAACGACATTACGAATATCTTTTGTTTCCATGTTTGTCTCCTACATTCTAAAGTATTTGGCGTAACGCCCTTTAGCGATTAATTGAATACGATTTTCACTGACTAGCTTTGCTAAAGCCTTTTCAATCGTAGCCTTGCTTAAAGCGTAAAGCACTCTAAAGACGACAATCTTGCTAATTGGAGTCGCGGAATCTTCAACAACTTTAAGAACCTTTTCTTCACTTGTTAAATCCGCTTCATTGACTTCTAAGATATAGTCAAGTTTGCGATATGCTTCTAAGATGCGTTTAAGAAGGAAGGAAACGAATGGTTCATAGTTGTTTTCGCCATCGTGCCAACCTTCTGATGATGATTCAAAAGAATCAATATATTCACCAAGATGTTGTTTCATTAAGTATGCGACTGAGAAATAATCATCGATATCATAACCATATTTCTTTAATAAGAAATGGAGTAATAAACGTGAGACACGTCCATTACCGTGGTTATATGGGTGAATGCACATGAAGTCGAATAAGAAAGTTGCGATTAAAACAAGTTTATTAACTTCTTCATCTGCAGCACATAAATTGAATTGATAAATTAAATTATCAAGAAGTGGAACAACTTCCTCAGGTGCGCTAGAAACAAAGATTGTTCTAAAACTACCATCTGGAAGAGATTCTTGAATATAGTTAATGGAATCTTTAAATCTACCACCGAAATCCGGATTGTAATCTTTGTAAATGTAATAGTGTAATGTTGAAACGAAGCTACGATCTAAGGTTTGGTATTTATATACCTCATCGATTAAATCGAGAGCATTACGATAACCCACCATCATGTGTTCATGAAGAGTTTCAGGTTGGGCGTTTTTAGAAAAAATAGCGCTCTCTCTTTCTTCGGAAGTGTAGACATTACCAATTTCATTGGACATGACTACTCCAGAGCGGCGCGCCATCATTTTAAGAACATCAAGTTTTTTGGCCCTGTTCACAGGTAGGGTCTTACCTTTGTAAAGCTCAATTGAATTGAGTAGGGAAATGATATTTGGACTATTTAAAGCCAAGACATTTCCTTTTAAATCAAACATTTTCATTTTAGCTTTCCTCCTTGTTTACAATTATGTAAAAAAGTAAAACAATTTTCAATCAATTCAGTAAAAATAAGTTAAAAATACCGAGTTAAAAATATATCGAAAATAATGAATATTCAAACTAAAATCAAGATTTTAATAAATATTGATTGCTATTTTTAATTTATTAAAGAGAATTAAGGCATGGAGGAAAAATAATGTTTAAAACAGGCTTATTACTTTTTTCTAGCATCTTTGCAGTTGCCTTATCCTCATGCGGTAAAGTGACTCATAAACCAGGCGAATATATCCTTGATTTAGATTACAAAAGCGATTATCGAATTCTTCAGTTAACCGATATTCACTTTGGCGACAAAGATGATTTAGAAAAACATTTCAAATTCATGGATTTAACAATTGACGAATCCAAACCAGATTTAATTGTTGTTACAGGTGACTTATTCACCTTCGCAAGTAAAACCACAGCAAAACGTTTGTTTAGCTATCTCGATAGCAAAGGCGCTAAATGGACAGTTTGTTTTGGTAACCACGATGAACAAACCTACTTCTCAGTCGATTGGTTAACATCCTATCTAAATAAGTATGGTTCCAACTGTGTCTTCAAAGATTTCCAAGACGATGATATGCAGGGTAACTCAAACTTTGCAATCAACCTTAAGAAAGGTGACGATATCTTTGAACAATTATTCATCATGGACTCTAACAGATATAACTATGGTGATTATCAAGGTTATGACTACTTCAAAGAAGAGCAAATCAAATGGTATAGCGATGTCGTTGACTACACCACCGAACAAAACGCTGGCGAAGTAGTGCCATCACTCATGTTCTATCACATCCCACTTCCAGAAATCGATGATGCTTGGGACAAAGCACAAGCAGGTGATCCAGAAGCTGTTCTTGTATATGGAGAAAAAGGTGAAGCTGCTTGCCCACCAACTTACAATTCACTTTTCTTTAAAACAATTTTAGAAAAGCAATCTACAACCGGAATGTATTTCGGTCACGATCATTTAAATAACTTCATTGTTAACTACAAAGGTATTGATTTTGCCTATGGCATTAAATCTACTGACCGTATTTATTTCTCTGAAAAAATGATGGGTGGAAGAACAATTGTTCTTCACGATGATCACAGTGTTTCTTATGAACATCACTATCACACCTATGAGGAGGTAAAGTAAGATGAAAAAACGTTCTCATATTTTTATCACTCTTGCTGTAATCACCTTCGTTGGTGCGTGGTTTGCAATGCTCGCTTCTAACATGCTTGGAAGCGACTTAGGAAACAAGGCTGTTGGCTTTAGCAATATGACAATTCTTGTCTCTCTTCCAGCCGTATTTGTGGCCTTAACATTTGTTGTTACACTTCTTTACATCATCAGAATGCAAAGACATCCAGATTGCAAAAAGAGACTGACTAGATTGTATTCAATCTATTATGTTGTCTTTGGCGCGTTAGGCGCTATCTTCGCTATCGTAGGAAGTTTAGTTTGCTATGGCACCTTAGTAGGTCCAAACCCATTCCCAGGCTATTCAATCATTTTCTTAATTCTAAACTTATTAGTTGCGGGAGCAGGCGCCTATGGATTATTCGTATGTTTGAAAAAACTTCCTGAAGATCAGGGAAAAATCAAAGTAGGTGTTGTCTATGTCTTAAAGACAATCGGATGGTTCTTATTTGTTTCTCTATTATTAAATAGACTCGGAATGTTTGTTTCGTTCCCATTATATTTCTATGCTAGAAACTTCTACAAGACCTTCCCATTCTATCTCTATTTATTACTCCCAGTTTTCTTAGGAGTGGTGGAAGTACTTCATATTTACAAAGTCGGTGAAAGAAAAACAATTAACCTTCTAACCTATATTGGCTTAGGATTAAATGTTATCTTCTTTACCTACATTGTTATTATGGGTGCGACCGATACAGGTTTCATCTCTTCAGTTTCACAAGCAATGCCACTTGAAAGACTTGCTTCTAAACCACTTGAAATCTTAATTCACTTCGTTGCTTATAACGGAGTAATCGCCGTGTTACTAGTCCAAAATAGAAAAGC
>CAMYZF010000023.1 GCA_947303755.1 uncultured Erysipelotrichaceae bacterium
GCTGCTAGAGAAGGCGGACTTAAGTTCTAAGGAGAATAACAATGGAAGAAGAAAAGAAATTAGAAGCTCCAGCTGTCGCTGAAGCAGAAGCTAAGAAAGCTCCTGAAGTTGCTCCAGAACAAAGAGCACAACGTCCACATGGTGATCGTCCAAGAGGTGATCGTCCACAAGGTAGGCGTGGTGATAGACCACAAAGACGCCCAAGAGGCGACGAACCAAAAGAATACGAAGAAGTCGTTGTCGAAATCAATCGTATTGCCAAAACCGTTAAAGGTGGCCGTAGAATGAGATTCTCCGCTTTAGTCGTCGTCGGTAACAAAAAGGGTAAATATGGCTTTGGTACTGGCAAAGCTGCTGAAGTCCCAGATGCAATTAAAAAAGCCCTTGAAGCTGCCAAAAAGAATACTTATGAAATCCATGTTGTTAAAGGTGATACCCTTTCACATGAAGTCATCGGTAAATTCGGTGCCTGCTCAGTATTCTTAAAACCAGCTCCAGAAGGTACTGGAATTATTGCTGGTGGTCCAGTTCGTGCTATTTTAGAACTCGCTGGTGTTCGTAACGTCACCTCCAAGGTCTATGGTAGCCGTGCTCCTATCAACATTATCCGTGCCGCACATAACGGTTTATCAAACCTCAAATCATATAAACAAGTGCAAGCACTTCGTGCTAAAGCAGAATAAGGAGGCTTAGACTAATGGAATTACATAATTTAGCTAACGCTAGCGGTGCCAAGACCAAACCTTACCGCAAGGGTAGAGGTATGGGTTCTGGAAACGGAAAGAACGCTGGTACCGGTAACAAAGGTCAAAAATCACGTTCAGGTGGTTTAAAGGCTCCTGGATTTGAAGGTGGACAAACCCCACTTTATCGTCGTTTACCAAAATTTGGTTTTACAAACGGCGGTCACAAAGAATACGCTATTGTTAATGTTTCAGCATTAAACAAGTTCAAAGAAGGCACTGTGGTTACCCCAGCCCTTCTTATCGAAGCTGGTTTAGTGAAGAAAGAATATGATGGAGTTAAAATCCTTGGTAATGGCGAACTCACTGTCAAATTAACAGTTCAAGCTGCTAAGTTCTCAAAGAGCGCTGTTGCTGCAATTGAAAAATTAGGTGGCAAAGCCGAGGTTATCTAAGCATGAAAAAAATCGCCTCAATATTTAAAAACAAAGAAATCGTCAACCGTATTTTCTTTACGATTGCGATCTTGTTTATCATCCGTATAGGTGCGGCGATTACAGTGCCAGGAGTTACTGTGAGTGGTGATCTGGCCGATGCTATGAAAAGCGCGAATGCAGTGTCACTTATGGATTTACTTGGCGGTGGAGCACTTCAAAACTTCTCCATCTTTGCCTTAGGTGTATCTCCGTATATCACCGCTCAAATCATCATTCAATTATTACAAAAGGATGTTCTTCCAGCCTTGACTGAGTTATCTAAACAAGGTCAATATGGCCGTAAGAAAATTGAGATGGCTACACGTTATCTCACCCTCATGCTTGGCGCTGTACAAGCTTATGGAATTATCCGCACTATGGAAAATAGTGATTATATCACTGTTAACTTAGAGCTTAATTTCTGGTCCTACGCCTACATTATTATCATTCTCCTTGCTGGTGCGATGACTGTTATGTGGTTAGGTGACCAAATTACCGAGAAAGGTTTAGGAAACGGTATTTCTGTCGTCATTTTCGCAGGTATCGTCCGTTCGCTTCCAATTCAAATTGGTTCGGCGGCGAAGATGTGGATTGGCACAAACTACAAGGAATCAACCGAACTTATTAAAGGTTCCGTGCAATTCGCTTTATATATCCTAGCCTTCATACTCATTTTAGCCTTCGTTGTCTTCATCGAACTTGCGAAGAGAAAAATCCCTGTTCAACACTCTGGAAAGGGTGGTGGACAAACCGCTTCGATGGCCAAAGCAAGTTTCCTTCCTATCAAGGTTAACTCTGCTGGTGTTATCCCAGTCATCTTCGCTTCTTCAATTTTGATGGCACCTTCGATTATCGCTTCATTTATTACAAGCGATTCTCCGGAATGGCTAAAAATCTTCTCTTACTCTGAAATGGTTGATATGGGTGGAGGATTTAAGTTCCCATGGGGCTTAATTATCTATGTAGTCCTCATTATCTTATTTGCTTTCTTCTATGCAACCATTCAAATTGATCCAGAGAATTTAGCGACCAACTTCCGTAAAAATGGTTCCTACATTCCAGGAATTAGACCTGGTAATGAAACCGAAAGATACGTCAAGAAAGTTGTTAATAGAGTTACATGCATTGGTGCGATCGCTCTTGCATTTATCGCCGCTTTGCCAGTAATTTTGACCCTTACAGGTATCTTTGGACAAAACAGTTCCCTCGCCATCGGCGGAACTGGTCTTATCATTGCTGTTGGTGTTTCTCTTGAAATATCATCACAAATCGATGGCCTATTAGCGGGCAAGAGCTTCGATGAAGTTCAAGCCACAGCCGGAAGGGAGTAATTCCTTATGTTAAACATCATCTTAATGGGTCCTCCAGGTGCTGGTAAAGGAACCCAAGCCAAAGTCTTAACCAAAAAATATAACATTCCGCATATTTCTACTGGTGATATGTTCCGCGAAGCAATCAAAGAAGGTACACCTTTAGGTAAATTAGCGGCATCTTATATCAATGATGGCCACTTTGTGCCCGATGATGTGACGATTGGCTTAGTAAAAGAACGTCTATCTAAAGATGACTGCAAGAAAGGTTATCTCTTAGATGGCTTCCCACGTACCATTCCTCAAGCTGAGGCTTTAGAAGTCTTAACTAGTGAGATTGGTCGAAAAATTGATTATGTGATTAATATCGATACTCCGAAAGAAGAATTGATTCAAAGAATATGTGGACGCCGCGTCTGCAAGAACTGTGGCGCCCCATATCACATAATTAACATTAAACCAAAAGTCGATGGAATTTGTGATATCTGTGGTGGTGAACTCGTTCAACGTCCAGACGATAACGAAGAAGCGTTAGTGACGCGTCTAGAGTTATACACAAAACAAACAGCACCAATCCTAGATTTCTATGCAAAACGTGGCTTATTAAAGACATTTAACGGGAAATCTAGAGATGAATTAACCCCACAATTAATCGGATTATTAGAAGGTAAATAATGATTATTATCAAATCACCTCGAGAAATCGAGTTAATGAAAAAAGCTGGGGAAGTAGTCGCGAAAGTCTTCAAGGCTCTGGAAGGAAATATTCATCCAGGAATGTCCACTCAAGACGTCGCTGATATTTCGGAAAAAGTTATCCGTTCTAACGGAGCTTACCCGACCTTTCTAAATTATTCCGGTTATCCAGGAGCGGTCTGTGTCTCAGTTAATGATGAGATCGTTCATGGAATCCCTTCTAAGAAACGCATCTTACGCGATGGAGATATTGTCTCAGTCGACGTAGGCGCGACCTTAGGCGGGTATATAGGCGATGCCTGTAGGACTTATCCGGTCGGTATCGTCAAAGAGTCGACCTTACGACTAATTGAAGTCACTAAACAAAGTTTCTTCGAAGGTTGTAAGTTCGCAAAACCAGGTAACCGTTTGGGCGATATTTCTCACGCGATACAAGAGTATTGTGAAAAGAATGGATATTCGCTCATCCGTGAATACACTGGTCATGGCGTAGGTTCTCATTTACATGAAGATCCTTACGTTCCAAATTATGGTCCCGCTGGTAGTGGACCCCTTCTAAAAGAAGGAATGACCTTAGCAATCGAACCCATGGTTGCCGAAGGTCACTTCGCGATTCGACTTATGAAAGATGGTTGGACAGCGAAAACAAGAGATGGCAAATTATCTTGTCATTATGAAAACTCCATCGTTATTACGAAAGATGGATACGAAATCCTAACTAAATTAAAGGAGGAAATCTAATTATGGCAAAAGATGGCGTCATCGAGGTGGAAGCGACAGTCATTGAAACTCTCCCTAACACTATGTTTAGGGTCAAACTTGAAAATGGCATCGTAATTCTAGCCCACGTTTCTGGTAAAATCCGCATGCATTACATCCGCATCTTACCAGGCGATAGAGTTACCGTCGAAATGTCACCTTATGATTTAACACGTGGGCGTATCACATATCGATACAAAAATTAGTAGCATAGGGCTACAGGAGGAAAAACAAATGAAAGTAAGACCTTCAGTCAAACCTATGTGCGACAAGTGCAGGGTTATCAAGCGCCATGGCAAAGTCATGGTTATTTGTGAAAATCCAAAGCACAAACAACGCCAAGGTTAATCATAGGAGGAAACAAATTCTATGGCACGTATTGTCGGGGTTGACATCCCTAATGAAAAGCGTGTTGTCGTCTCCATTACCTATATTTATGGTATTGGTCACTCCACAGCACACAAAATCTGTCAAGCTGCAAAAGTTAACGAAGATCTCCGCGTTAAAGACCTCACTGAGGAACAATTAGGCGCGATTCGTAACGAAATTGCAAAATACAAAGTTGAAGGTGATCTCCGTAGAGAGACCGCTCTTAACATCAAACGTTTAACC
Organism: uncultured Erysipelotrichaceae bacterium; assembly: GCA_947303755.1. GTDB lineage: Bacteria > Bacillota_I > Bacilli_A > RFN20 > CAG-826 > Fiminaster. Next base: position 4,536 of record CAMYZF010000023.1, read on the forward strand.
GAAATCGGTTGCTACCGTGGTATTAGACACCGTAAAGGTTTACCAGTTCGCGGTCAAAGAACCAGAACTAACGCTCGTACCCGTAAAGGTAAACGTAAAACAATTGCGAATAAGAAAGTCGCATCTCAAGGTTAATGAAAGGAGCTTAAAACAATGGCAACAAAAACAACTGCTCGTAAGAAAAAAATCAAACGATCAATTACCAAAGGTGTTGCACACGTTCACAGCACCTTCAATAACACCATCGTTACCATTTCTGATGAACAAGGTAACGTTATCAGCTGGAGCTCTGCTGGTGCTCTTGGCTTCAAAGGAGCTAAGAAATCCACACCATTTGCCGCGCAATTAGCCGGTGAAGCTGCAGCAAAAGTCGCTTTTGATCAAGGTCTAAGAAGCGTCGATGTCGATGTCAAAGGTCCAGGTCCAGGTCGTGAAGGTGCAATCCGCGCTTTAGCGCAAGCTGGTTTAACTGTCACATCTATTACTGATTCGACACCAATTCCACACAACGGATGCCGTCCACCAAAAAGACCTCGTGGTTAATAGGAGGAATTTACAATGTCAAATTTAGCAAAACCATTTGAACAAGTAGCCTTTAAGGTTGCTCAGGTTGATGAAAATGAAAACTATGGTAAGTTCGTTATTGAACCATTAGAAAGAGGTTATGGCCTCACCATCGGTAACTCACTTCGTAGAGTTTTACTCGCTTCCTTACCAGGCGCTAGCGTTTGCGGCGTTGAAATCGAAGGCGCAGAACACGAATTTAGTGCTCTTAAAGGCGTTGAAGAAGACGTTACCGCCATTATCCTTAATCTTAAGGATTTAGTGCTTAAAATCGACGATGATTCTCTTGAAGACAAGAAACTCGTCGTCAATGTCAAGGGTCCAAAAGTTGTCAAAGCTGGCGATATTGAACTTCCAGCCTTAGTCAGCGTTGTTAACCCAGACTTAGAAATTGCTCACGTTACCGAAGGCGGATCATTAAAGATGACTATCTACGCTCGTAGAGGTCGTGGTTATTGCACTGCCGAAGGCAACAAAGAAACAAAAGGAAAAATTTCTGTCTCTAACATTGGTTACATTGTTACCGACTCTAACTATTCCCCAGTTACTAGAGCATCATACGCAGTCGAACCAACCCGTGTTGGTCACGACTCCCACTTCGACAAATTAACATTAGAAGTTTACACAAACGGTTCAATGCTTCCACAAACAGCGGTGGCATTAGCAGCCCAAATGTTAATTACAAACCTCACTCCATTCGTTGATCTTGAAAAGACCGTTTCTGATCTCAACATGATCAAAGAAGAAGTTGAAGTCGAAGAAAACAAATTTGAAGTTATGCCAATCGAAGAATTGGATCTCTCTGTCCGTAGCTATAACTGCTTAAAGAGAGCCGCCATTTCTACCGTTGCAGAATTAACTCAAAAAACCGAAGAAGAAATGATGAAAGTCCGTAACTTAGGTAAGAAATCCCTTAAAGAAGTTAAGGAAAAACTTGCTGAAAACGGCTTATCATTCCGTGAATACACACCAGGAGAATAATTATGGCAGCACAAGGACGTAAAAATGTTCATGGTAAAGCCGGTGTTAGATTTAAAGCCGGATATACCAAATCAAAACATGAAAATAAGCTTCGTACATTAGTCACTGATTTAGTGAAGTACGAAAGAGTTACCGTGACTTCTGGTATGGTTAAAGAATTAAAATCTTTAGCAGATCACATGGTTACACTTGGCAAACGCGGTGATTTACACGCTCGTAGACAAGCAGCAGCTGTCCTACGCAATGATGAAGCACTCGCTAAAGTGTTCGGTGAATTAGCTTCCCGTTACGCTTCCCGTAATGGTGGTTATACCCGCGCAATCAAAGCCGGTGTGAGACTTGGCGATAACGCTCAAAAAGTCATGGTCGAATTTGTTAAATAATCCATTTAACTAAACTAAAATTGGAGAGATTCGTCTCTCCTTTTTTATTTTTACGATTGTTATATAAAAGATAGAATCTTTATTCTATAATCTAAGTATGGAACAAAACGATTTATTAGAACCTGAGTTACTGTATAAACGTGAATTAAAAGATAAACATCATAAAAACGTCACAGATTTATTTGATGAATTAGTGAAACAAAGTGGTGTAGATCCTGAGGCAAATAAAGCCTTATGCGAAAAGATTTATGCGAAGCAGTCTGAAGCTCAAAAAGTCGAGATTAGTCTAGGGAAATCCCGGGCTTTAAAGGGTTTTTCGATCGCGATGATTGTTATTGGCGCTCTTTTAGCGCTTATCTCAATTTTTCTTTTTATGTCTAAATACATCATTGCTGGCGTCATTCTTGTTTTAGTTGGCGCCGGTTTAATTACAGGCGGAATCCTTCTTATCGTTTTAGTGACCAATAAAAAGATGAAAACGCTAGAAATCATTTTAGGAAAACTTAAAAAAGAAGTGGAAGAGATGATTGCGGAAGCATATCGACAGATGGCTTCGCTTAACGCTTTATTCGATGAAGAAATGCCTGCTCAATTAATGCATAAAACCACTCCATTAATCGTGATGGATAGGCTGTTAGATAATAAGAAATTAGAATTTTTAATCGAGAATTACGGGTATAATTACCGCGATAAAGAGAATTGTTCTATCGTTGGGCTCCAATCTGGGTCGATCTTAGGAAACCCATTTGTCTTCTTCAAAGAGAAGGAGATGAATATGATTGATTACACCTATCAAGGGACGCTTCTAATTACCTGGACAACAACCGTTTCCACGAAAGAAGGATTAAGAACAGTTCATCATTCTCAAACCTTAGTAGCAACTGTCACTAAACCAAAACCAGTTTATTCTCTTGATACATATCTTTTGTATGCAAACGACGCCGCTCCAAATCTAACTTTCTCTCGTCGTCCATCAAACATTAAAGACTTCAATGAAAAAACTTTGGAGAAATACGTTCGTAAACATGAACCAGATTTATATAAGATGGCCGAAAAAGAAATGGGCAAAGGTGGATCGTACACTCCACTAGGAAATGCTGAATTTGAATTATTTTTTGGTGGGCTTAACCGCAATAACGAAGTTGAATATCGTTTACTTTTCACTCCGCTTGCCCAAAAAAGTATGCTTTCTTTGATGAAATCTGATGTTGGATATGGTGACGATTTCACGATGGTGAAGAATAAAAAACTCAATTTCTTAACTTCATCGCATTCACAGGGAAACACATTATTCTTAGATGTTTCGATTTTCTATCACTTTGATTTTGAAAAAATCCAAGAGACCTTTATTGACTATAACGACTATTATTTTAAAGCGGTGTTCTTCGATTTAGCGCCTTTACTTTCTATTCCTTTATATCAACAACACAAAGCAAGGGAATATATCTACAAAGGCACAATTCCATCACATTTTACTGATATTGAACACGAAGTAATCGCGAATAGATTTGATGTTAGAGAGTTTGCTGATCCAGACACTGACACCGATACAATTATTAAAACTGACTTTATTTCCTCTCATGGAGAAGAGGATTCTGTTAAAGTGAGGGCTAAGTCCTTTAAGAGCGTCAAACACGTTGAGATTGTTCCTAAATTAGGTGGGGATGGTCGTATGCATGGTGTACCTGTAACCTGGTATGAGTACATTCCTTTAGAGAAGGAAAACTCTATTTCAGTTGCAGAGATTGGCGGCACCAGAGTCAAATTCAACAAATTAGGAAATAAAGATGTGATTTTTAATCGTGGTTTGGTATCTTATAATCAAGAGCAGCCACTTAATGTTCCTATCAAGGAACTTAAATCACAAATGGCTAAAGAATAAAGGAGAATATCTATGGCTAATGAATTAGATGAAATGACTGGTCCAGTTAACGAAGCCGGACGCGATATTAATGTCATTGAAAAACAACTTCCAGTTAAAGTTGGAGTGGGTTCAACCATCTTCCAAGTTTTACTTTGGGTTCTTGGAATTATTCCAGGCGTCATCTTCTTATTTGTGAAGATTAGCGCTGGTAAGAAACTTTCCCAACTTCAACAAAAAGTCCAACAAGCTGCTTCGCAAGTTGATAACTACTTAGAACAAAGAGTTATGATCTTACAAAACGCTGCTAAGTTAGTTGAAAAAGGAATTGATTTAGATAAATCTACCTTCACCGAAATCGCAAGACTTCGTTCTAACGGTAGTGAAGCCTTCACTCAAACAAATGCAGCGGTGGAAGAAGTTCAAAGAAAGATCAATGTCGCTTTAGAAAACTACCCAGATTTAAAAGCGCATCAAGAACTTGCTGATGCAATGCAACAAAATAGCTACACCCAAAGAGAAATTACCGCCGCTAGAGAACATTACAACGATGTTGTAGCAGAATGGAACAAAGCTATCTTTGAGTGGCCAGCCAAACAAATCGTGGCAGCAAAACGCGGATATACAACTCGTATTCCATTCTCTGTTTCTAAAGAAATCAAAGAAAAAGCTCGTGGAGTGTTTTTCTAATGCAGTTAGTTATTTTGGCTGCCGGAATGGGTAGCCGTTTCGGTGGTCTTAAACAGATGGAGCCAATGGATGAAGCTGGCAACTTCCTTTTAGACTATTCAGTCTATGATGCGAAAGTTGCGGGTTTCGATTCTGTTGTTTTCATCATTAAAAAAGAATTCTATGAAGCCTTTAGAGATTCAATTGGCAAAAGAGTATCTAACCTCATTAAAGTCGATTATGCTTTCCAAGATCTAAATGATCTTCCAGAAGGCTTCAAATGCCCTGAAGGAAGAGAAAAACCTTGGGGTACAGCGCATGCGATTTACGCAGCACGTGATTTAGTAAAAGACGATTTTATTATCATTAATGGTGACGACTTCTATGGTCGTGATGCATTTATGGTCGCTGCAGACTATATTAGATCCTTGCCAAAAGGTTCTGAAGGTAAGTACGCGAATGTCGCATTTAAGGTATGCAACACGATGACTGAAAATGGTTCAGTTAAGCGTGGAGTGTGCTTTGAAAAAGACGGCATGCTAGAACGTTTGGTAGAATCTTCAATTCAAAGAAATAAAGAGGGAAAAATCATTTCTTCTCCTCTTGATGGAAGTCCATCTTTTGAGGTCAAAGAAGATCAACCAGTATCCATGAATTTATTCGTTTTTAACCAGGATTTGATGGGGAAATTGAAAGAAAAGTTCCCAATCTGGTTAAAAGAAAATATCAAAGATTTGAAGTCAGAATTTTTAATTCCAACTGTCGTGGATGAACTCGTCCACGAAGGCAAAGCAAGCCTTAAATTATTATCGACATCTTCTGTTTGGTTCGGTGTCACATATCGCGAAGATAAACCTGCAGTTGTTAAAGCGTTGAAAGCTCTTGTTGATAAGGGCGAATATAAAGAAGGTTTGTATTAAAATTTCGTTTCAAAACATAATGAGGATTCCATTAGTTGGGATCCTTTTTCATTTTAAAAATATTTTAGATTTTGAGAAAAAAAGTTGCATTGTATGCTCGTATATGTAAAATAGACGCAAAAGAAAGGAAGTGAACAATTATGAATAAAATTAAATTCTTACCAATCGTTCTCTTCGCTAGCGCGATTACACTTGCGAGTTGTAATTTCTTAGGCGGTTCATCTAGCAAAAAGAAATCTTCCAAGAAATCAAGTTCCGGTGAAAATACATCGTTAACTTCTAGTAGCACCAAAGGTGATTCCGGCTCCTCTAAGAGCGGATCAACTGGTGGAACATCTAAGAGCAGCTCCGGTAGTTCCTCTAAGAGTAGTGGTTCTAGCGGAAAGACATCCGGCTCAAGCGGAAAGACATCAAGCAGTTCTGGCTCAACCACTACAACCAGTGGTGGTGGAGAAACCACTTACACGCTTCAGGGTGTTATCGAAGATATTTGTATTGCTGTTTTCGAAAATGTAACAGATCCGACCGACTATTATCAGTCCGACGGTGATGGCGGATATGTTACAGCTGTTAATTTTGGAGAAGAGTATGCTGATGAACAATATCTGTCCGCAGCAGTCACGATGATTGCAGAAGATCTTCCGGATTATTGTGAATCTCTAGGCGACCCCAAAGCTGATACTTGGGAAGACGGGTCAAACGGTTATTTCCAACTTTTCTCTGTTCCTGGTGACATTGTTGTACAATTAGGTTCCTATGTCGATGGCGCCTTATACTGTCAAATTAATGTGTATTAAGAAGATTAGTTAAAAAACAACTCACTCCAAAAGGGTGAGTTTTTTTATGCTCAAATTTGTATTTATCGTTACCGATAATTGCGTGTATATATTTGCGATAGCGCACAAAGTATTTGCATTGTGTATGCGTATATGAAAAAATAAAAGCACTAGAAAAGGAGAGAACAAATATGAAAAAGTTCAAACTTTTATCCGTATTATTATGTTCACTGGCAGTTACTTTGTCAGGCTGTGTTACGCGTAATGCAGTCACCGAACGTTCCGCTCCACCATCTTCATCATCGAGAAGTTCTTCCGGTGATAAGAGTTCAAGTAGTAGCGGAAAGAGTTCTAGTAGTGGCAAAACTAGTAGCAGCAGTGGCAAAACAAGCAGCAGTTCTAGCGGTCCTACAGAAGTTAAGCTTGTCAGCATCTCAGTAAAAGAAGCTGTCACAGCCTATCTTTTAGGCGAAGAATTCGTCGAACCTGTTGTTATTGCAAAATATTCGGATCAATCTACTAAAGACGTTTCAGCATCGGAAGCCCTTGTTTATAGCGGCTATGATATGAACACAGTTGGTAAGCAAACTGTCAAGGTTGATTACACTGAAAAGAACATCAAGAAATCAACCACATATCAAATCGAAGTCTCATTATTTGGTTGGGACAGCGAAACCGCCGAAGCAATGCGCGCGTGCTTAGACAACACCCTAATTCCATATATCTCTGGTATTTGGACTTGGGAATTCGATGTCGATAGCCGTTCTGGTTTAGGTGAAACCTATGATTACACCACAGACGAAGTTATCGCAGTCTTAGAAAGCGCTGGCCTAATCTATTACGGGCTCGATTCTTATGGCGATCCAATCTACTACTATCTCACCGAAAACGGTGTGGTTATGGTTAACGTCTATGAAGACTACGGCACAACCGTGGAGGTTTCATTCATTAGAGCATCATTACCAGCCTGGACCGATGAAGATATCGCTAGAATGGATAAATATCTATTCGGATTAGTGTTACCACATCCAGCCAAGAATTGGAGTGAAGTCTTATACTATAGTAGCCATGGTGTTATGCAGACATACACCCAAGACAATGTCAATATCAAATCAGTTGCTTCTTTATTTGAGCAAAATGGTTTCTTAGTTATGACTGATTCAGAGGGCGATTATGAATTCACCAAACTTGCTCCTGAAAAATATCAAGGCGCTGATGTTTACATCAATGGTTACATTTTCAAACAAAACGGTGGAGTTTACATTCAAGCCGGTCCAAAATTACAACCACTTGTTGATGATACCTACATCGTTACAGTCGATAATACTGTCCCATTCGTCCACGACGAAGTCACTGTTTCAGTAGTCAAAGGTAACTACTATGATGGCGAAGAACTCGTCTTCACTGTAGCTCCAGAAGGTGCTGCTGAACTAGTCAGTTCTTCCGCAGAAGAAGGGCAATATGTCTATCGTATTTTAGCTAACTCTGGTGAAATCAAGATTACAGTCGCGGTTCCAACTAGAGGCGCAAGCACAACTCTCACGCTCAATGTTTCCGTCATTGAAGATTGGCGCAGCGAATTAAAAGAAGAGATGGTTGCTAAACTTGATGGCAACATCCTTCCATTCGTTCCTGCTAGATGGGAATCCGTTGACTTAGGCGAAGAATTCTTCTCCGTTAAGACAACTGATGTCACCGTCGCTCAAGCAGAAGCAATCTTTGATGCCTCCAACTACGTTGATGGTGGTGTTAAAGAAGGTGTCCATACATACAAGTATGATGATAAAGTTGGTGTCGTTTATGTCGAACTCTCCAGCGTTGAAGCTGCAGAAGGCGAACTCTATGACGAGACCCATATTAAAGCCTACTTCGTTGCTCACGCTTGGAGTGAAGAAGAAATCGAAGTCATGGGCGTTAAGCTTTGGGATTTGATTCTTCCACATCCACTCGGCGAATGGCACATCTCCATTTCTGAAGTCGACGGCTCTGTCGTCATGTCTACTAAAGATACTCGCGTAACTTTAGCTGAAGTTATCGATGCCTTCGAAGCAGACGGCTTCATCGTGAAGAAAGAAGAAGGTAGACAAGTCTATGCCTTCACTTATGGACCGTTCGAAGCATACGAAAGTGTGGTCTATGTAAATGGTTACATTTACTTAAGTGGTGGTACTGTCCAAGCTGCTGCTACAGCTAGTACCAGCCCATTACTCGACAATACATTTATCATGAACTTAAGCAATAGCTTCGCACATAGTGGTGATGAACTCACCCTCAATGTTGTGAGAGGCAATTACTATGCTGGTGAATTAACTATCGTTTCTGATCCAGAAGGATATATCAGCGTTGAACCAGGTGACGATGATCAATTCACCCTTACTGTTGTCACCGAAGAAGTCGGCGTCGTTAACCTCGTCGCATATCTTGATGGCGTTGAAACTGAGTTCAGTGTTACTGTTGAAGTTCTTCCAGAAGATGTTAAATCTGATTGGACTGACGAAGAAAAAGAAGCGTTAGCTTCATTCTTCGGAGAAGTTGAATATAACTTACCATTCTTTGGTTCAACCTGGACTTTAGAAGGTGATGCTTCCGGAATCTTAGCATTTGGTGAAGAAGGAGCTCTTGAATCCGTTGTAGCTGCTCTTGTTGGCAGCCACGAAGGCATGGTTGAATTCTCTGCAGGTAATTACTATTACTTCTTAACAGATGATGGCGCATTCTTCTTCGTCGTCGGTGATATGAGCGGCGTTGGAACGTATGTTTCCATTAGTTTCATGGCCGGTCAAGATGATTGGACTGACGATGATGTTGCAGTATGGAATACCAATCTTGGTGTTGTCCCACCATTCCCAGAAGATTGCGATGGTGTCTACACCGGATGGAATTACAACTCTAACTCTGATTACTTCTCTAACTATTGTTTGAGTGTTGACTACATCTCAATAGTTCTTGCATATTTATATGCTGGTTATAGCGTTGGTCAAAACGATTATGGTTATTACCTCTATCTCCCACTTGATGCAAAATACAGTTTAGTAATCTACATTTGGGAATCTGAATTCTCTGCAGATGCAACTGAATTCTATGCGTTCCTTAATAGCAACCCATCTATTCTTGATGAATTCCCAACCGATGATGTTGAGACGGGTATCAAAGTTTTAGTTGGCGATGAATCTTTCGAACCAGTGGTCGTTCCATTTGAAGATGATGCTTACTTTACCTTAGCATCAAATGAATCATCTGTTGTTGTTACAGTTGATCTTCAATCAGAATCTCCAGATATTGACGGCGCTATCGCAGCTTATGCTGCAGCATTAGAAGGAGCTGATTACTCCTTAAACGATGGTGTCTATTATGATCCAACCGCCAAATTCTTTGTAACACTTGAAAAGACTAGCGAATCGACATTCACCATTACTTATGAGAAATCCTCAGTTCTTGTTGTGTTCCCAACAGATGATGTTGTTGCGGCAGTTAAAACTTTAGTTGGTAAAGATCCTTTCGAACCAGTTATCGTTCCATTTGAAGATGATGCTTTCTTCTCCTTAGAAGTTAACGAATCATCTGCTGTAGTTACAGTTGAACTTCGTTCAGAAACTCCAGATGTTGATGCCGCTATCTTAGCATACGGCGAAGCATTAGAAGGAGCTGAATACTTCTTAGATGAAGGCGTCTATTACGATCCAGAAGTCGAATTCTCTGTAACACTTGAAAAGACTGGCGAATCGACATTCACCATCACTTACGAGAAATTCTAAGAGAATTTAGAATCAATAATTAACATTAAACCAATCCGGTCAAATGGGTTGGTTTTTTGTTATAAATCTGTTATTATTTATCTCACTTTTAGGAAGAAAAAATATGAAAAAATATTTGGCAACAATTTTAACTGTAATAGTTGTATTAACACTTTGTGTTCTGAGTCTTGTTTTAGGTGGTTTCTCACTTAATGATTTGCAAAAAGAAACCTTAATAATACTTTTAATTGTTTGCGGTGGATCTGCCCTGTATTGCTTTGTAGTGGGGCAAATCACTCATAACAATTCTCAAATGGACAAATTGTGGTCAATTCTTCCTATTGCTTATACTTGGATTATCGCTATTAAAGGTGGTTTTAATCCTAGATTAGTCATCTATGCTGTTTTAGTTACTTTGTGGGGAGTCAGGTTAACTCTTAATTTTGCTAGAAAAGGGGCATATTCAATTAAATTCTGGGCTGGTGAAGAAGATTACCGCTGGAAAATATTAAGAAGCACCAAACCATTTAGTAATAAATTTGTGTGGGCGTTATTTAATTTATTCTTTATTTCTATATATCAAAACGCGCTTGTGCTAGCAATTTGCTTACCTTCGCTTGCGTGCATGGGCAGTGTCGCTCCTTTGGGCGTTTTTGATTATCTTGCGACTGGATTTGGTTTCTTCTTTATTATTTATGAAGCAACCGCGGATGAGCAACAGATGTCTTTCCAAACTCAAAAATGGGCTATGATTAACGAAGGAAAGAAACTTGAAGAACTTCCAGAACCTTTTAATAAAGGTTTCAATACTGTTGGATTGTGGAATTATTCACGTCATCCAAACTATTTAGCAGAGCAAGCTTTTTGGTTAGTATTATTCCTTTTTGTTGTTGGCTCTGGTGTAGCAAAATATTATGTTTTTAATTGGACGTTAGTTGGACCATTGCTTCTTGTCTTATTGTTCTTAGGATCATCATCTATGGCGGAAGCAATCTCTGCATCTAAGTATCCAGAATATAAGGAATATCAAAAACGGGTTTCTAAATATATTCCGTGGCGAAAATATCGTCACTAATTGATAGTTAATAAGGCATCGAAAGATGTCTTTTTATTATTCTTTCTTCGAGGAAGAAACCTTCTTCAATAGTTGCATTTATTTATTACCGGTGATAACAATATAATTAATGAAAGGAGATAATCATGAATAAAAAATTTTTAGGACTTTTAATTTTACCAGCACTAACACTTGCAGCTTGTAGTGATTCTGGTTACAAAAAAGTCAAATATCTTAACGTCGACGGAACAGAGTTGGTCCAAGATAGAGGTACACCTATTACCTATGCATCTTTTGCGACCTATAAGCTCAAAGCGGAAAATTTAACAGACCTTAGAGAAAGCTATGCCAATTTCCCAGAATCATTTGTTCTCTTATGGGGCTATTTTACAGTTGATCCAAACGATATTTCAGAACCAACTAAGTATGCTGTTCCAGATGAAACAAAATCCTTCGCTATTGCTGGAGACTTTTACTCTCTAGAGTTAGTAGCAGGTTCATCATTCACAGCTAAGAGCTACAAAGAATATCTTTACAAACCATCTGCTAAGTCAATTAAGGTAATTGAACACAGATACGAAGGTTTCCCAGGCGAAGTTGATTATTATCCAAATGGCGTTAGTGTTAATGTCAAACCAGAAGCAACTTTACCAACATCAGAATATGAACTTTACGGTTCACTCAAATTAAAAGATGAAACACTTGAAACCTATAGAGTTCTCGGCGAAGACGAATACGTTCAATACGCTTTAGAAAAATAATTAAAATTCAGATTATCTATGAAGCCTTAAGCAGAAATGCCTAAGGCTTTTCTTTTATTCTTGGATAGTAAAAAGACATCAAAAGGTGTCTTTTTTTATACGCAAAGATTTAGT
>CAMYZF010000024.1 GCA_947303755.1 uncultured Erysipelotrichaceae bacterium
GTGATAACGTTGGTGTTCTTCTCCGTGGTATCAACCGTGATCAAGTCGTCCGTGGACAAGTTCTTGCTAAACCAGGATCAATCACTCCACATACTAAATTCACCGCTTCTGTCTACGTTTTGAAGAAAGAAGAAGGTGGCCGTCACACTGCTTTCTTAAGCAACTATCGTCCACAATTCTACTTCAACACTACAGATATCACTGGTGTCATTACTCTTCCAGCTGGAACTGAAATGGTTATGCCAGGTGATAACGTTGAATTAACCGTCGAACTCATTCACCCAGTCGCCATCGAAAAGGGAACCAAGTTCTCAATTCGTGAAGGTGGCCGTACAGTCGGTTCCGGTTCCGTTACCAACATTGTTAAATAATTGTTGTTAACAATTAATTAGACCTCTTCGGAGGTCTTTTTTATTGCTTATTTCTTTTCAAGATTTCATAATTAATTATGGTTATGGGAAAATACACATTGCCTAGACACACGAACCTTGCACCTATTGGTCTAAGGATTGTTTCAGCGATCGTTGATATAGCTATCGCTTTAGCGGTTGGACTTGTGTTTTTATATGGCGTCTTCCGTTTTGCCTTTTCAGCAATCACCGAAAAATATCAAAATCAAATTCAAACCTTCCAAGTTGAATCTCACCTTTGGGTGAGGGATGTAAACGGGGAAGTAAACCAAGTCCCTAGAGGTATTGAATCTTATCAAAATGCGGTGGAAGGTTTTTATCTTCGTTATATGGCCGGAAATCCTTTAGAGGGTGAAGCTGTTTCACCTTATGCTTACCGCGAATTAAATGTCGATGGAAAAGCGGTGATGCCAAAAGATTATTATACGGTTGAGTTTTTTAATCGCGAAGTTTTGGGTATAACCCAAGAAGATCCAGAAGGCGAAGTTTCAGAATCTTATTTCACCTACAAGAGGGACGCTGAAGGAAATTATCTTAAAAACGAAATTGCCATTAGAAGAAGCGAACGTTATGACTCAAGTGTTGGTCATAAAGTTGAAATTACTGATGAAGCATTTTTAAGCAATTATGAATATATTTATGTCGGCGCAAATTATTATTTGACCGATCAAAGTTTTTACCAAAACGTTTCTTTACCATACAAATTCGTTTTGCAATCTGAAATTGCTTTATCAACGTTTATTGCAGGATCAATTTGTTATTTATTGATGCCGTTTATTTTTAAAAACGGTCAAACGTTAGGAAAGAAAATATTTGGTTTTGGTTTAGCTACTTACGATGGATACAAATTCCATGATTTCCAATTATTATTAAGATTTGTACCGTTTTTTATCGTGACTGTGGCGTTACTCGCGCCAATTTGGACATCGATAATAATGTCTGTTGGAATATTTGTCGCTATATTCTTAATTTCGTTTGCCCTAATGATGGCTTCGCCAAAAAAGAGTGCGCTCCATGATTTTGCCGCTAGAACAATTGTTATTGATTATAAGAATTCAGTTCTCTTTGAGAATGAAATTGAAGAAGAAGCCTATATTCTAAATGAAGATGGGCTTAATAAACCTACAAACGAAGATGGACGAGATTATTAAAGAAAACAAAAAAATATCTCACTATGAACCTGCGCCAATCGCTAAGCGATTATTCGCCGGAATCATGGATGCAGCAGTTTTCTTATTCACCTTTTTCATTTTGGCATTATGGGTAACCACTCCAATCGCGAAGGCTGGCATGCATTATGACGATTACTACCTTCTTGGTGAACGTTACCAATTAGCCTCTCATCTTTTCTTGGCAGAAAAAAGCGATGATAACGGAAATGACATCGTCGTTGAAGTTAAAGATTCTACAGGAAATCTTAGAGATTACAACGCTTCAACTCTTTATTATTCTTCTAATGATAATCCTGATTTTTATATTAAAAGAATCTATTATTACTATCACAATTTCAAAACTGGTGTGGATATTGAACTTCCAATAGATAAAGGTTTTGACGCAGTTAACGATCACTTTGTTTCGCCGGAATATAACACACCAATAGAGGGTGTACTTCCAAAGGATTACTACACTAACGAATGGTTTAGTGAAAATATTCTAAAAGTAAATGCCGAAGATTCGTTCTTCCAAATCGATTACACAAATCCTAACTATTTAGAAAGTATTTCCTTAAAAGATGAATCAAAGAAAGCTGAGGCTGTATCTTTCCTAAAGAATAAAGCGGTGGAAGCCACTAATGAGATGTATTATTCCTCTTATTATGGAGAAATAAATAACAAGATAAAATACATCCAATTCTATATTTTTGGAGTGGCTTTTACTTTATCGTTTGCGGCCTACTTTATCGTTATTCCATTGATCTTTAAAGATGGAGAGACTTTAGGTAAGAAATCTATGCATATCTCCGTTATTTCCTTTAACGGATATAGCGCGAAAAAGCGTCAAATACTCTTTAGAGAAATACTGCTTTTTATCACAGTATCTTTGCTTGGAATAGTGGTGGGAATAGGTTTAACTTCCCTAGCAATTATTTCCCTTGGAGTGGTCATCTTGTTCCTTTTGACCTTGATTCCGAAAACCAAACGATCGGCGTTTGATTTTGCGGCCTACACAGTTGTCGTAGATTCTATCCATTCAACCTGGTTCAAGGATGCTCTAGATGAGAAGCGCCATGAAGAGGAACTTGAGGACAACATGTCAAAGTATAAAAAGTACATTCCTGATGAAGAAAAAGTACTTCAAGTAGGCTCAACAATCGTCGACTAAAACTTGAAGAAAGAAGTCGAACAATCAAAAAAATCGAAAAAAGTCAAAAAATAGAAAAAAGTATGCGATTCTCGGATAAAAAAATGTAGAAACCGCATATTTTTTTATTGGCTATGAAACCGCTTTCACTTTAGTGTTTTTTTCTCTTACACATATGTGCTATCATTAACGTGTAGTTATACAGTATGTGTATACACACCATAGGAGGTAAATTTCATGGATGTAAGAATTGAAAATCTTACTAAAACCTTCGTCGGTCGTAAAGGTGTAGAAACGACTGCTGTTAATCAAATGAGCTTCACAATACCTGACGGAAAACTCGTCGGTCTTTTAGGCCCATCTGGTTGCGGTAAATCAACAACCCTTTACATGATTGCTGGCCTACATAAGCCAACCGACGGTCACATTTGGTTTGGTGATGAAGATGTTACAAACGTCGCTCCTGAAAACCGTGGTATTGGTTTAGTTTTCCAAAACTATGCTCTTTATCCACATCTCTCAGTTAGACAAAACATCGAATTCCCACTCGATAATGTGCGCTTCCCTGGAGCTTTTGGTGAAGAAAAGAACCATGTCATTGACTTAAGGAATGATATGAAAACCACCAATAGAGACATCGGAAGAACCCAAAAGGCTCTTGAAAAAGCGGAAAAACTTGTCGTAACCGCTGAAGCAAAAGCTCAAGCTAACGCAGACGACACTGAAGAAGCTGATCATTGGAAAGAAGTTAAACAAATCAATGAACAAGCAGTTAAATCAGCTAAATCTCGTTTAGCAAGCCTCAATGAACACGTCAAATATCTTGAGAAAGAAATCGTGGTTGCCGAAAAAGCGCTTGAAAAGGCAAAAGCTGATTTCGAAGAACTCAAGCAACGTGATCCTGAAGCAGCGGCTTTAAAGAATCGTAGAAAACTCTCTAAAGCTGACAAAGATGCAATTGCATTAGAAATGGCAAAAGTTGTTGATATTGAACAATATCTTGACCGTAAACCAAAAGAATTATCTGGTGGTCAACAACAACGTGTCGCTATTGCTCGTGCGCTTGCAAAGAAACCACGTGTCTTACTCTTAGACGAACCATTATCAAACCTTGATGCTCGTTTAAGACTTCAAACTCGTGAAGAAATTAAACGTATTCAACGTGAAACTGGCATTACAACCATCTTCGTCACCCATGACCAAGAAGAAGCAATGTCAATTTCTGACACAATCGTTGTTATGAAACTTGGTGTCGTGCAACAAATCGATGCTCCACAAAAAGTTTATGAAGAACCAGCGAACTTATTCGTCGCAAAATTCTTAGGTTCTCCAGCCATCAACGTCTTTGATGCAGAACTTAAAGGTGGAAAGCTTTTACTTAACGGTAAAGAACTCGATGCCGACCCAGCTTATAAAAAAGCAAATGCTCAAACCGGTGAAGTTGACCGTAAAGTCAAAGTCGCCGTTCGTCCTGAAAGCTTTGAACACCTTAAGAAAGGTGAAAGCATTCCAGTTAAAGTCACATCCATTGAACATATTGGACGTGATATTACTGTTAATGGTGATATCGATGGGCAAGAATCCCACGTCAAAATCATCATTCCAAGCGAACTTTCTAAAGAAATCGCTGGCAAAGAAAAACTTTCCTTCAAAGCTAAACGCCTTTACGTCTTTGAAGAATCAGGTGAAAGGATTAAATAACATTTGTTATTTATAAGTTAATATTATGGCAAAACAAAAAGAAAGGAGAGTTGAAGAAGTGGCACAAGAAGTTATCGTTCCATCCACCGATGGTGCGGCAGCAATTGACGCAACAAAAACCAAACTTGTTGGAAAAAGAAAATTAATCAATCTTCCACAATGGGCAGTCGCTTGGATCGTTTTGATTCCAGCATTGTTCTTCATTATTTGGTTCATGTTGTTCCCAATCGTGAACACTACGTTATTCGCGTTTATCGGCGATTTCTATTACGATAAAGGCGGTTCGTTCGCACTTGCTCAGTTCGTTGTAGCGACAACTAAGAACTCACAGCAATCGTCATTTGGCTTTAATAACTTCGTCGAAGTTTTGCAGAATAAAGTTTTCTTGCATTCCATTAGAAACACTGCCGAACTCGTTATTATTGAAGTTCCATTAACGATTATTGTTTCCTTGTTGCTCGCAACATTCCTCAACTCAATTAAAGTTTTAAAAGGCTTTTATCAAACAATCTTCTTCCTACCATATGTTACAAACACAATCGCTTTAGGTCTTGTCTTTAACATCGCCTTCTCTAGAGGTAGCGGTGGTCTAGTCAATATTTTCCTAAGTTTATTTGGGATCGATCCAATCAACTGGTTAAGTGACGCTTTAGTCGGTGGTGTTGGTAAAGCTACTAGAATTCACCAAGCTGTCGTTATCGTTACTTATTCCTTATGGAATGGATTAGCATTTAAGATATTAGTCTTTATGTCTGGCTTAGCCACTATCGATAAACAGTACTATGATGCTGCAAAGATTGATGGTTCAAGTTCATTCACAATTTGGAGAAGAATTACTCTTCCATTATTATCGCCACAAATCTTATACATCACGATTACATCGTTCATCGGTTCATTCAAGATGTATACCGGTGTTATGGCGGTTTATCAAGGACAATCCAGCTCTACTGGTTATTACTTTGGACCTACGACAAACCCAGGTTTAACCGATGGTGATGAATGGATTCCTGTTGTCGGTTGGATTTATCGTTACTTGTACTTATATCCAACTGAACCAGGCATCCCATCCGCTGGTTCCTTAGTCCTTCTCGCAATTATTATGATGATCACGATCGTTCAATTTGCTGTTAGCAAAAAACGCGTGCATTATTAGAAAGGAGTTACGAATATGGCAGAACATGCAATGTATTTCACTGATGAGCGTGCTCAAAGAAACTACAAGATCCGTGTTGGTATTCTTAAAGGACTTGTTTATGTCTTCTTATCGATCTTCGCTTTATTCATGGTAATTCCTTTCGTAATCATGGTTGTTGGCTCGTTTATTGAAGCCAAAGCCTTCGAAGGATTTGCTGACACAGCGAAAATTTCCTATTTAGGTTTTTCGAACTGGTCATTCTCAAACTACCAATTCATTTTCTCAAATGGATCAAGTAGTTTCCCAACCTATTTCCTTAATACCCTTATTGTTGCGGTTGCATCCACAACTGTTACAGTTGTCACTGCAGTTTTAGCAGCCTTTGCCTTTGCTAGATTAAACTTCAAAGGTCGAGATGCTTTATTCGCATTGCTTCTCGCAACAATGATGATTCCTGGTGAAATGATGGTTATTACTAACTATCAAACCGTCAAAGCCATTAACTGGACAAATACCTTTGCGGCCTTGATTCTTGTTCATGGTGTTTCCGTCTTCTATATCTTCTATTTAAGACAGACATTCCAACAAATTCCTAACGAGTTATATCTCGCTGCAAAAGTCGACGGTGTTGGTGATCTTGGCTATCTTGTTAAAGTCATGATTCCAATCGCAATGCCAACAATCACCACAATCATCATTCTATCAATGATGGGTGCGTGGAACTCCTATATTTGGCCAAACTTAGTTGCAAGAGGTGGTTGGAAATACTATCCACAACACTCTATGAAACTTGTTTCAAATGGTCTTAGAGATATGTTCTCTTTAACCATTGCTAACCAGCCAATTCCAGATACCTATAAGATCGCCGGATCAATGGTTATCTCGATTCCATTACTCATCGTCTTTATCCTCTTCCGTAAATACATCATGCGCGGTGTATCACGAAGTGGTATTAAAGGCTAAAATGGTATTATCACTTAACAAATAAGTGTTAATATAAAGAAAAGAAAGGAAAAAAACACAATATGCGCAAAATCAAATTATCAACAATTGCATTATTAGGTGTTTCCGCTATCGTCGCGTCTAGTTGTGGTAAATCAGGTGAACCGGGTAGAGGCCCAATCTCTTTCTGGCACAACTTTGGTAACAACTATACTAACTGGCTAAACGAATCATTCATCGATCCTTTACTAGCCAACGATGATCTCAATGTTAAGCAAGAAGGTAAAGGTGGCTATGATGGCCTTCTTACCGAATTAACCATGAACTTAACAAGTGAAACTTATCCTAATATCGCTACTGGTTATCCAGATCATTTCTCGAAATACGCAAGATTTGGTTATCCAGCATCTATTACTGGTACGTTAGTTAATCTTGACACATATTTGAACGATTCTGCTCTTAACGAAGCTCATAGGGCAAAATACGGTTTTTCAATTTTGGAAGATTACTACCCAGAATACATGAAAGAAAACCAAGAAATTTCTTATGACAAAAATGACAATCCAATCACAATTGGCTTACCATTCAACAAGTCTACAGAAGTTATGGGCTATAACGGCGTTTTCGTTGATTTCGTCAAAGCTAACGAAGCAACCTATGGTCATGTCGAAGTTCCAAGAACTTGGGCAGAATGGCAAGAATATGGTCCACGTTTCCGTAAAGCTCAAATCGATTTAGTTGGTAACTGCCTCAATGGTGATCAAACTCCTGAAGGCACCGCTAGCAACTTCTCAATTACCGCTACCCCAACAGACAGAACCCTTCTTGACTTTAGAGAAGTTGAAGCAGCAAAATCTGCAGTTCTTTCTTGGGACTCCATGGCTAACATGTTCATTACATTAGTTAGACAATACGGTGCTGAATTCACTTCTTATAGTGCTGAAGACAGAAAATCTGAAAAGATTGCTGATCGTCACGGTTATATGGAATTCTGGTCTGGCGATTACAAAGCTAAGACCCAAGAAGCTATGGAAATGGTTTTATCTTTGTCTGGTGATACCAGCGATGTTTATAAAACAATCTTCGCTTCCCCATCTTCCTTTGGTAGTTCTTATTCATCAGATGCATTTGCTAAGAACAAAGTCTTATTCACAATTTGTTCTACTGGTGGATTAAGCTATAACATCAACTCAGGACAACGTTTCCGCATCGCTCCTGTTCCATATCGCGATGCCGAACACAAATACGTCATCTCTCAAGGTGCAAACATTGCTATCTTTGATCAAGGCTGTATCTTAAGTCCTGGCAAATACAGCGCTAAAGAAATGGCAGATATGTCATTTGAAGCCATCGTTAAAATGACTACTGGTGAATATCAAGCAGCATTCGCTGCCAAAACTGGTTACTTCCCAGCTTCTAAATCCGCTACAAATTCAGCGACATATCAAAACTTCATTAATGGCACACCTGATTATAGCGACAAAATCGCAACCGCTTACCGCGAAGGTGCTAAATTAAATGAAACCGAATATATGAACGCTGCCAATTCTTGGAAGAAATTCGTTGATCCAGGTTTTGAAGGTTCTGCAGCAATTCGTAAAGCATCTGAATCAATCGTCAATGCTTGCATTGCTAACCAAAAAATCGAAGGCGGAGGATCTAGAACTCCAGTCCAAAGTATTGTTTATACTTTAGATGGCGTTTACGCAAACTCTGATTTATCCAAATATATTCGTAAATAAATATAAATAGGAGAAAATTTATGAAAAAAACATTATTACTTCTTCCATTAGCCGCCATGTTACTTACTGGCTGCGGTGGAAGCGGTGGCAAGAAAGGTGCTGGCTCAAAAGAAGAACAAGCTATTGAAAAAGCCAAGACCTACGACTTAGCCACAGTTAATGGTTCTGGAGCCATTTTTGAAAATGATCCAGTTAACATTGGTTGGGAAAGCGGCCATTATCACAATGACTTCCTTTGCTTGACTAACCAAGTTAATATTACCGACAAAGATACTGGTACTAAATACACAGTTAACGTTGCTTGGGAATATGAAAGAACTTCTTTCGTTCAACAAGTTCTTCCAGTTGACGATAACCACACTGGTATTTACTTCACATATGATGAAAACAAGACTCAAGACTTCCCATTCAAGGCTACATTAACTTGTGGTAGCGCTGCTGCGGTCGATATGAACTTTAAAGTTCAATTACAAACCAAGAACGTTAAATTCGATCACTACAGCATCCAAGAACTCTACGCACTCAGTGAAGGTGGAGATGAATTCAACTTAGTCGATCCAGAAACTGGCTATTACAAAGCTAATAACGATCCAAACATCATGAAATACGCCTGTGTTTCAACCGAAGGTAAAGTCTTATACGTTTCACCAGATGGTAACTGGGCCTTAATCGGTGATGGCGATTACACTCTTGAACTTTACGCCGGTGGCGCTCTTGACTTAAAGCCAAGCCGTTATCCAGCCTTAAAAGTTGGCGAAGTTGTCTACGTTGAAACCGAATTAGGTAGCTACTACGGTAACTTACAAGTTAACTTCATTTTCGATATCGTTGCTGGTGATGCTAGCAAGATCAGCGAACCAACTGGATACAAACCAATGATTGGTACTGATTTCAGTGGCAAACACTACTATGAAG
Organism: uncultured Erysipelotrichaceae bacterium; assembly: GCA_947303755.1. Taxonomy (GTDB): domain Bacteria; phylum Bacillota_I; class Bacilli_A; order RFN20; family CAG-826; genus Fiminaster. The sequence goes on from CAMYZF010000024.1 coordinate 9,147, forward strand.
GTGGTGCAGTCGGCTTAATGAACGGTATGCGTGAAATCAACGCGGTTTATGTTGGTAATCCACAACAAAAATCTGGCGATGATGAAAAAGCCCCTGTTACAGATGTTTCTAAGATTAGAAACTATCGTTTCACTGTCGAAGTTACAGTTGATGGTGTTAGCATGAGAGTCGCTTATGACTACCATATCGACGTTAAAGGAGAACTCGGATTCTTCGATGCTTTCAAAGCTAAAGTTGGTACATGGCAAGCTGGCGATCACATCAAATTCAAAGGTACTGTTAGATTTGTTGGCGATACCGCTAACGGTTACAAAGATAACAGAGATGCTACTGATTGGAGTATTGTTCCATTAGAAACATCCCATATCAGCGGATCCTGGTAATTAGTCTTATCAAACAAAAACTTTAGGTGCGGTGACCCCGCACCTTTTGTTTTGACTAACTTTTTAAAGATGTTTGGGAATAGATTTATCTAAGCATATTGAAAAACTGGCCTTTTTAGCCGTAATTAGCCATTTTAATTAAATAGACGTTAATTTAATCGTTTTAATAAATTAAGTGGTGGAATAGGGCTTATTTTGCAATAAAAAAAGATGATGGAATTCACCACCACCTTATTTTAAGAATAATTATTTAATGCCTGCGGCGAGTTTCACACATTCATACGCACCATTGTAGTGACCAATCTTTTTAAGATAATCGATTCGATCACAGATGTGAGGAATGAGCTCTTTATCGCTTATAAATAGTACACCTTTCCTAAAATGCTTGTTATCAAGCTTTTAACGAATTTAAGATGATTTTGATTAAGCATTCAAGTTCAGCGGCCTTCTTACTAGTTTTATCTTGCTTTAGGAAAGCTTCTTTCGCCGATAACTTTTTGCATAATTCGAGCAAAGAATGGGTTGTCGATAGATAAAACACGTCGATATCATCAACTTTCTTGATTGAACCATCTTTAACACCTTGATTGTAGATTTCAAGGAACTGAGTTTTGAAAGTATCAACTTCTTTTTCGTATTCTTCTAAAGAAGCCCCTTCTTCCATTTGCATATATGCATCAAATTCGTTGATGAAGTAAAAATATTCAGGACTTTTTTCAAAAATGCGTAAATAAGAGTAATAGAACATTTCAACCTTTTCAAAGCCAGTTTTTCCTTTGGAAAGATCGAAATAACTTCCGAAGACTTTTTCTTTTAGTTTTAATACAACCGCGAGAACGATATTGGCCTTCTTTAAAAAGTGACGGTAGATTGTTGCTTCGCCGATTTCCGCTTCAATCGCAATGTCTTTAATTGTGACTTCGGCAATTCCACGCTCTAAAAAGAGTTTGGTGGCAACATCGACTACGTATCTTGTTCTTAAATCTTTAAAACTCATATTGATAGCAATCCTTTCAATTTGATACTTCAACTATCACTACTTTAACTTAACATTATTGATAATGTCAACATATTTGTTTCTTTAATGTTTTGATACTTAAAATATACATTTTCGACTATAATTGTAATGTATGAAAAAATTAGTTATCTTTGATATGGATGGAACTATATATCTAGGCAAAGACCTAATTCCAGGTTCATTAGAAGCGTTTCAATATTTAAACAGAGAAAAGATTGATTATGTTTTCTTCACAAATAATTCTTCTCATGATTTAGATTTTTATTATAAGAAGATATGCGATTTCGGTATTAAATGTGATCGAAACAAAAACTTTTATTCGTCAACCGAAATTGCAATTGATTATTTAAAAGAACAAGGATTTAAAAAGCTTTTTGTAATTGGAAACAAGTCACTGAAAGATAAGTTATCCAAAGATTTCGAATTAGTCACAAAATATAATGAAAAAATCAAATTGGATGCAGTTTTAGCAGGGTTTTCAACCGAATTAGTGTATCAAGAACTTCGTGACGCTTGCTTATATTTGCAAACTCAAGATGTACCATTTTTCGCTACAAACGGTGATTATCGTTGCCCAATTGAAAATGGGCTTTATATTCCAGATTGTGGCGGGATGATTGAATGGATGAGACTTGCCACAAATAAAGCTGCTAGAGTTATGGGGAAACCCGATCCACAAGTTATCTACACATTAGCGAAAATGTTCAATATTGATTTGAAAGACGTTTTAGTGGTCGGTGATCGCATTTACACCGATATTTTGGTTGGAGTTAACGCTAAAGTTGATTCCGTTATGGTCTTAAGCGGAGAAACGAAGATGGAAGATTTGAAAAAATACCCTTATCGACCAACTTATATTATTAATTCAATTAAAGAATTACCTGATTTGCTTAAAAAGATATAGGAGAAACATTTATGGATGCTTCAAACAAAGAGTTCAAACTGAACTACAAAAGAACACTGATTATCGGATTTGCCTTTTTTGGAATCTTACTCCTTTGGCAAGTATATGATACTTGGTGTCCACCATTTTTAACGCAATTATTTATGAAAGCATTAGGTGCTGAAAAATCTGAGGATGTTCAATACATCGTCGGTGTCGTTATGGCTATGGATAATTTGGCCGCGTTATTGATCATGCCGTTATTTGGACGTTTGTCCGATAAGACACACACAAGATTTGGTAAACGAATGCCATATATTTTAGTAGGTACAGCCGTATGTGCTATCGCCTTCCCATTTATTCCTGTATTTTTCCACTTTAATAACATCGTTGGAACAATTTTTATGATGGCAATAGTTTTAGTTTTTGCGATGATGTACCGCAACCCTGCTGTTGCTTTAATGCCTGATATGACACCTAAACCATTACGTAGTAAAGCTAATGGTTTAATCAATATTATGGGTTATCTTGGCGGAGCATTCGCTACTGTTGTTGGCATCTTCTTCGTCCTCACCCATTATTTAGGTGTTAATTATACTGGCAATCAAATTGGCCAATTATGGGTCATTGAAATGCCGTTCGTTATCGCTTCGTTGTTGATGGTTATCTCTGCTGCTGTTTTGTTCTTCTTGGTCAAGGAAAATAAGATTGCAGAAGAAGTTAAAGACGAAATGGCTCGCGGCGAATTAGTCGCTGCTTCGGCTGAAAAACTATCAAAGGATGACAATGCACCTCTTAGTAGAGCAAACAGAATTATGCTCTTCTTGATTCTTGGCGCTGAATTCTTCTGGTTTATGGCCGATAATGGAGTATCAACATTCTTATCAAACTACATAATTTATAATGTAGGTGCTTCATCAGTTTCTACCGCTATCTTAACAATTGTAGGTGGAGTTGGATCTGTCGTTGGTTTTATTTTCGGCGGTATTATCGCCTCCAAGATTGGCCGTAAATGGACATTACTAAGCGGCTTATTCTTAACAATTGGTTGTTATGCGCTTTGGATTATATTTACCTATGCGATCGGCTTAACTGGAGGATTTGCTATTTCTGGTCTACCAATCTGGTTATATATCCTCTGGTTGTTTAAAGGATTTGGTATGTCACTTGTTCACGTTAATTCTTATCCAATGGTCGTCGAACTTTGTACCGGCAAGAAGATTGGCCAATTCACTGGTTACTACTACGCCGCTTCAATGTCCGCGCAAACTATTACACCAATCGCTTTTGGTGCCCTACTTTTAGTTGAAGGTTTTGACTGGAACTTACTACCAATTTACGCTGGTATTTGTATCGCGGTTTCAATCACAGTATTCTTGTTTGTTAAAAACGTAAAAATCAGCAAAACTCAAATAAAAACTGGTTTAGAAGCTCTTGATCAAGAAGATTAATTAATGAAAAAAACTAAGGTTTTAGAACGTATAAATCCCCTAATTTTACAAGGTATTGCCCACCGCGGACTTTATAATGAAAAAGTTTCCGAAAATTCTATGGAAGCTTTTCGTCTTGCAGTTAAAAATAATGTTGCGATTGAGCTAGATGTTCATCTTACAAAAGATAACGATTTAGTGGTCATTCACGATGAAAAACTTGAGAGATTGACGGGGAAATTGGGTATTGTTGAGCATTTAACCACGAAAGAACTTCAAGAGAATTATTGTCTTCTAGATGGACAAGTTATTCCAAGGTTTGAAGAGGTGCTTGATTTAGTTAACGAACAAGTTCCAATCCTCGTTGAATTAAAAGTCTATGAAAAGAACTATAAACCTTTGGCAGCCAAAGTAGATGAAGTCTTATCTCAAAGAGTAAAAGATAAAAAGAACTTCACCTTGATTTCTTTTGATCCTCGCTCACTTTGGCCATTTAAACATAAAGGCTATATTAGACTCCTTTTAGTAGCGAAATCTGATGAATATACATTTACCTGGTTTAAACGTACAGTTGAAGGCGTTGATTTAGAGAAAGTATTATTTTCCGAAAAGAGAGTTCAAAGATACGTTAAAAATCATTTCACGAATTGTTGGACTATTCAATCTAAAGAAGATATTGAAATGGTAAAACCATATGTCGATACCTTAACATTCGATAAGATTGATTTAGAGAGTGTCCACCACCACTTTGGTAAATAGTTTATTATCAAAATAAAAAGGGGCGATTAACCTAATTAAGCAAGAAGTCCCCCACATCATTTTTGATTGATATGTACCTCAATAGGTGGGGGATGAATTGCAATGCCTATCGTAATAATTACATAATATATAATAATTAAAATATTTATTCTATATCATTATTAATAATGATATAATATAGATATGATTAGAAGAGCCTATAAATATCGTATCTACCCTAATTCTATGCAGAAGGAATATTTTGCTAGAGTTTTTGGATGTGTAAGGTTTTTCTATAATAAGTCCCTTTCTGATATGTGTGATTTATATAAAGCGACAGGGAAATTTGAAAATATCACTCCTGCTAGATATAAAAGTGATTACCCATTTTTAAAAGAGGTTGATTCACTTGCTTTATGTAACGCTCAATTAGATAGAAACGCGGCTTTTAAGGCATTCTTTAGAAAACAAAACGCCTTTCCTAAATATAAATCTAAGAGAAATGATCAAAGCTACACCACTAATAATCAAGGAAGTGTGAAGTTCTCGAGTAATAACCGATATATCTCAATACCTAAATGTTCTCGTATTAGAATTAAGAAGCACCGAGACTTTAAAGGTGATATCAAATCTATCACGGTTACTAAAACCGTTGATGAGAAGTACTATATTTCTTTATTAGTAGAAGAAAACACTGAATGCATTAAATTATTAGACAACATAATTGGTTTAGATTTAGGTCTTAAAGATTATATTGTTGATAGTAATGGTCATAAATATAAAAACCATAAATACTTAACTAAATCACAAAATAAATTAGCTCGTGAACAACGAAAACTATCCTTAATGAAAAAAGATAGTCAAAATCGTAATAAACAAAGAATTAAAGTCGCTAGATTACATAAGAAAATTGAAAATCAACGCAACGACTATTTACACAAACTTTCTCGTCATATAATTGATGAAAACCAATTCATTTGTATTGAAGATCTGAAAGTTAAAAATATGGAACAAAATCATAAACTAGCAAGAAGCATTATTGATGCATCTTGGTCTAAATTTGTTTCTATGCTTTTATATAAGGCTAGTTGGTATGGCAACACAATTATTAAAGTTCCATCTAATTACCCAAGTAGTCAAATATGTAGCTCTTGCCGTTATCAAAATCCAATCACTAAGGATTTGAGAGTTAGAAAATGGACGTGCCCTCAATGTGGTTCAGTCCATGATCGAGATAAGAACGCTGCAATAAATATTCTCAGTAAGGGAATTGAAATACTTACAAAGGATGGGGCACATCCGGATAGCTTGTTTATGCTTGACTCATTAGAGTCATCGAGCAAGAAGCCCCCACTTCTATAAGCAGTGGGAGTATGTCACTTCTTGAAAGTCCCTTTTCTTTATAATATATTATTAAAGCAATCTGCGCCATTAGCTCAGCTGGTAGAGCAACTGACTCTTAATCAGTGGGTCGTGAGTTCGAATCCTACATGGCGCACCATCGTTAATATAGCCACATCGAAAGGTGTGGTTTTTCTTATGTAACCGCATTCATAAAATGAATATAGAAACATAAAGAGATTTAAGATAAGATTTTATCGTGAAAACATTTATTCTTCTTTCAGCAGTCGCGGGTTCAGGTAAATCCACTTGGGCGGAACAATACCGTTTGACCCACAAGAATGTTTTCGTAGTTTCTAGCGACACATTAAGAAAAGAACTTACTGGTGAATTTTCTGACCTATCTCATGATAAAGAAATGTGGGAAAGATTTTCTAAAGATATCGAGAAATATCGCGATGCTTGTGAAGATGTCACTGTTATCGCAGATTCTACAAATATCCTCAACAAATTCCGCATATTTTATGGGAAAACGGTTACTGGATTTGATAAGAAAATCCTAGTTGTGATTAAGAAAAATATTAAGACAACTTTAGAAACAAATAAGCTTAGAAGTGAGGATCGAATTATACCTGATAAAGTTATCGAAAGCATGTTCGATTCTTGGGAAGAACCAGATGAAGAAACATTGTCTTATTTCGATGAATACATAGTAATTAACAAATGGTTCTCATCATCAAAAGTGAAAGATGAGTTTCATTATAAGAGCTAAAGGGTTTATAATAATACATATGAACAAGACTACCGCTAAAAAATATTTATCCGCCATTGAAGGTTCTAAAAAGAAATATCTCACTTGTGAGAATCTTTCTGTTAGCATGGGAATTTATCCTGAAGTTATCGCTGAACAACTATCTTTCTTCGAGCCTATGCTAGCGATGGATCCTAGTTTTGATTTGAAAGAACTTATACCTGCTATTTCTAAATACATTGAAGAAGAAGATTCAAAACGCGAAAAGAAAGAAGTCATTAGAGTTACTAAAAAAGATTTAGGCGGATATAAATCCGTTGCTGATTTCTTATATAAGAAGATGACTATCAATGGTCTAGTTGATCGTAGCGCATCCCTCACAGAAGCAGATTTAAAAGCCTTGAAGAAACTTGTTCAAGCAGAATTAGATGCAATAAAAGCAAATAAAAAGAAATAAGATTTGCAGTTAAAATTACGAAAGAAAA
>CAMYZF010000025.1 GCA_947303755.1 uncultured Erysipelotrichaceae bacterium
GAAGGAATTGGTGAAAAAGTCACCCCTATCAAGATGAAGAAACGTTATGACGTTATTATCATTAAACCAAGCGAAGGATTATCCACCAAAAAGGTATTTGAATATAGCGACACTCTTATCTTGGAGCATCGTGATATTTCTGGAGTTATCAAAGCGCTTGAAACAGGCAACGATGAATTACTTGAATCATCTTTATTTAACTCCTTAGAAAAACCATCCATCACTTTGGTGCCAGAAATCCAAAAAGTTAAAGACGAATTAAAGAAAGCCGGATTCAAACTCGTGCTTATGTCTGGATCTGGTAGTTCAGTCTTCGCGCTTACCACCGATCACAAACTCGCGAACGCTAAATATCGCGAATTCGAGAAAAAAGGTTACGAAGTTTATCTTACAAGGACCCTCTAATGCTGTTTGTTAAATGCTACGGCAAAAAAGTATATATTGATGACGAATTAGTTGGCTATATTTCCCCTGACGGAACGATGTTTAATAATGGCCAAAAATTCGGTGTTTTATCTGCTGACGGTGAGATCTATATTCAAGGCGAATATTTGGGCTATATTGCAGACGATAATAACATCTATATTAAAGATGAATTTGCGGGTTCAATTTCCGAAGATGGAGACTTAAAAATCGACGGCAAATCCCTTGCAAACATAGATTATTAATTTAACAAAACGATAAAGAAAAAAGCCCACAAATTGATGTGAGCTTATTGTTTATTTTCCGTCTTATTTTTTGTTGCGGATTGCGGCTTGTGCAGCAGCTAATCTGGCAACTGGAACACGGAATGGTGAACATGAGACATAATCAAGTCCTACTCTGTGGTAGAAGTCGATTGAATTTGGTTCACCACCAGTTTCACCACAAACGCCGATGTGGAGGTTTGGTCTTGTCTTACGACCTGCGTCGACTGACATCTTAATTAATTTGCCAACGCCTCTTTGATCGAGTGTCTTAAATGGATCTTCTTCTAAAATCTTAGCAGCATAGTAATCTGGTAAGAATTTGCCAGCATCATCACGGCTGAATCCAAAGGTCATTTGGGTTAAGTCGTTTGTACCGAAGGAGAAGAATTCTGCTTCTTGAGCGATTTCGTCGGAGAGTAATGCTGCTCTCGGGATTTCGATCATGGTACCAACATGATATTTCATGTTAACGCCAGCTTCTTTGATTAATCTATCAGCGGTTTCGCAGACGATCTTCTTAACGAACTTGAGTTCTTTGACTTCAAGAACGAGTGGAATCATGATTTCTGGTTCAATCTTAAGACCAGTTTTCTTTGAAACATTGATAGCAGCTTTGATAATAGCGGTTGTTTGCATTTCACACATTTCTGGATAAGAAACAGCTAAACGGCAACCGCGGTGACCCATCATTGGGTTGAATTCGTGTAAGTATTCAATACGAGCTTTAATTTTTTCAACTGTGCGACCAGTTGCTTTAGCAAGCTCTTCAATCTTATCTTCTTCTTGTGGAAGGAATTCGTGTAGAGGTGGATCTAATAAACGAACATTGACATTGAGTTCACCCATGGTTTCATAGAGCGATTCAAAGTCTGATTGTTGCATTGGTTCCAATTCTGCTAATGCAGCTTTTCTTTCTTCGACTGTATCAGCAAGAATCATTTTTCTCATAGAGAAGATTCTGTCTTTATCGAAGAACATGTGTTCTGTGCGGCATAAGCCGATACCTTCAGCACCAAATTCTTTGGCTTGTTTTGCGTCTCTTGGAGTATCAGCGTTTGTTCTGACTTTTAGGGTACGAGCTGCATCAACCCATTTCATTAAGCGGCCGAAATATCCTGCGGATAAGTCTGGCATAACTTTCTTAATGGAGCCTAAGTAGACTTTACCAGTTGAACCGTCTAAAGATAATTCATCTTTATCGGTGTACACTTTGCCATTGATTGTAACTGTACGAGCTTCTTCATCGATGAGAGCTTCTTTACATCCGCAGACGCAGCATTTACCCATACCACGAGCAACGACGGCTGCGTGTGAGGTCATACCACCGCGCATGGTGAGAATACCTTCGGAAGCGACCATACCAACGATATCTTCTGGAGAAGTTTCGGCACGAACCAAAATAACTTTTTCACCAGCAGCGTGGCGTTTTTCAGCTTCTTCAGCAGTGAACGCGATCTTACCGGTACCAGCGCCTGGACCAGCCGCTAAGCCTTCAGCGATTGGTTTAGCTTTTGCTAAATCATCTCTATCGAAAGCAGGAAGTAAAAGTTTGTCGAATGACACTGGGTCAATTCTTAAAACAGCTTCATCAGTGGTAATTAAACCTTCGTCGACTAAATCGCATGCGATCTTAAGTGCGGCTGCAGGTGTACGTTTACCGTTACGTGTTTGTAAGAAGTAGAGTTTTCCGTCTTCGACGGTGAATTCCATATCTTGCATATCACGATAGTGATGTTCCATCTTCTTAATGGTATCGACGAATTGTTTGTAAACTTCTGGCATTCTCTTTGCGAGTTCTTCAATATGAAGAGGAGTACGAATGCCGGCAACAACGTCTTCGCCTTGGGCATTTGGTAAATATTCAGCAGAAATTTTGTTTTCACCAGTGCCTGGATCTCTTGAGAAGGCAACACCTGTACCAGAGGTTTCACCTTTGTTACCGAACGCCATTGATTGAACGTTGACAGCAGTACCCCATGAATATGGGATAGAGTTCATCATACGATAGACGTTAGCACGTGGGTTATCCCATGAACGGAAAACCGCGGTAACAGCTTCGAGTAATTGAACTTTTGGATCAGCTGGGAATTCTTCACCAAATGTTTTCTTATAGTAAGCTTTATAAGCTTTGACTAATTCTTTTAATTGTTCAGCAGTAACTTCAGTATCGAGTTTGTAGCCATTCTTTTCTTTGAGTTCATCGAGCATCTTATCCATTTCAGTACGTGGATGTCCTTTAGCGATGTTTGTGAACATAAGAATGAAACGACGATAGCTATCAAAGGCGAATCTTTCGTTACCTGTTTCTTTTGCTAATGCAGCAACTGTAACATCATTTAAACCGAGGTTTAAGATGGTGTCCATCATGCCTGGCATTGAGACTCTAGCGCCTGAACGAACGGAAACGAGAAGTGGGTTATGATCACCACCGAAATTCTTTCCAGTTTCTTTTTCGATTTCGTTAATGTGGGCATAGATGTCATCTACGATTTCTTTTGGCAATTTTTTGCCACTGTCGTAATAAAGATTACAAGCTTCAGTTGTGATGGTAAAACCTTGTGGAATTGGGACTCCGATACTGGTCATTTCTGCTAAGCCAGCACCTTTCCCACCTAACAACTCTTTACCCAAACCATGGGCTTCTTTGAAGTTGTAGATATATTTCTTTGCCATTGTTTTCCTCCTTATGACAAATAATTAAAAGCACTTATAATATACACGTTAGCAAGCGAGCGCGCAAAGAAAAATTCTATAGAATATTTAGAAAGCGGTTTCCAATATATGTGTTAAAATTTACTCACGAGGGTCGAAACTATGAAAGAACCATTAATCTTAACAATCGATTTTGGCACCCAATCCGTTCGAGCGGGCCTATTTAACAAGAAGGGCGACACAGTCGCATTAGTCAAAGAAAAATATAATCCACCATATTTCTCAAACAAACCTGGTTATGCTGAACAAGATCCAGATTTTTATTTTGAATCATTATGTAAAGCTACCCAGAAATTGGTACAAGAAAACAAGGATAAAATGGATGATGTTTTAGGTATCGAAATGGCATTCTTTAGAGACTCAGTTGTTTGCTTAGATAAAGATAATAAAGTGCTTAGACCAGCAATCCTTTGGTTAGACGAAAGAAGAGCGGTCGGAAAGCAAAAACTCCCGCTTTTGCACAGATTTTTGTTCAAATTGATTGGAATGAAACCAACGATTGAACTCAATCTAAAACGCTCGATGGCCCAATGGATCAAAGAGAACGAACCAGAGATCTGGGCTAAGACTGATAAGTTTATGATGATCTCCACTTACATCAATTTGAAGTTGCTTGGAGATTATGTTGATTCACCATGCTCACAAGCAGGTCACTTACCAATCAATTTCAAAAAAGGCGTTTGGTATAAAAAACCAGATAAACATTTAAAAGGACAAATCTTTGGTGTTAGAGCGGATCAACTTTGCCGTCTTGTTCCGGTTGGAGAAGTCATGGGCACTATTACTGAAGAAGCTAGTAAGAAAACTGGACTTCCAGTTGGTTTAAAGATGTTCGCGGGTGGTTCTGATAAATCCGCTGAAACTTTAGGTTTAGGTGTCATCGATGATAGAACCGCCGCAATTAGCTACGGCACCGCCTGCACTGTTGAAGTTCCAATTAAAAAATATAAAGATGCCGAACCATTCCTTCCTTCATATCCTGCAATCGTTAAGGGTTGTTTCAACTTAGATGTTCAAGTTTATCGTGGATATTGGATGCTTAACTGGTTCGCTCGTCAATTTGGCACCGCTAGCATCGAAAAAATGTTAGATGAAAAAGACGAGATTGTTAAACTCAACGAAAAGATGATGGATATCAATCCTGGCAGCGATGGCCTTGTTCTTCAACCATATTGGGGCCCAGGACTTAGAAGACCACTTGCTAAAGGCGCGATTATTGGTTTCAGTGATACGCACACAAAGATACACGTTTATCGCGCAATTATTGAAGGTATCGCGTATTGCTTAAAAGAAGGTCTTGAACTCTTTGAAAATAAGAGACTTCACCACAAAGTTGAACGTATTAGAGTGTCTGGTGGCGGATCGCAAAGCGACGCAATTTGTCAGATAACTGCGGACATTTTTGGAAAACCAGTCTCCAAAATTCAGACTTATGAATGTTCTTCTCTTGGTTGTGCAATTGCTGGCTTTGTTGCTGCGGGCGAATTCAAAAATGTCGAAGAAGCAGCAAAAGCAATGGTACATCAATCAATCGAATTTAAACCAAATCCTGACAACGTAAAAAGATACAAATACTTGTTCGAAAATGTTTACATGCCAATGTATCCAAGTTTGAAGAACATTTACGCGAAAGTTAAAAAATACAACGACGAGTATTAATTAACGTTCAAAAATCTGAACGATATTATCAATCGAAGGCATCCTAATTGAGGGATGCTTTTCATTCAGATATGTTAAGAACAATCCTTTAAAGAAAAGAATATAAACAGAAGCAATTTCAGAAGGAATTCCACCTGTGACAGTTCCTTCTTTTTGGCCTCGTGAAATCAACTTTGTAATCTCATCTACAAAACAATTCTTGCTTGTGTCCGAAATCACTAAAAGAGCAAACGAAACAACTATTTTATCTCCGCTTATATAACTCAATATTTTTTTACTTACCTCAACAAGTTGAGGAAATGCGTTTTCATCATCTTTAAATGGAACAAAATTATTTTTGATTAAAACAAAGTTTTCAGCTTTTAATAATTCGTTATAAATTTGTTCTGAGTTTTTAAAATAATGATAAAAAAGCCCATGCGAGCATTGCGCTCTTTTACAAATCATATCAATCGAGACAGAATCTTTTCCATGTATGGCGAATAAAGGAAGAGCACTTTCTAAAATAGAAAGTCTCCTCTCATCCTTCATTAGTTGATATTGAATAGGAGTTCTAGGCATTTTCTAGCTTTTTAGCTTGTTTCTTGGAATAGAAATAAATCGCTAACGATCCCGCTAAACCAAGAAGGGAAAAAATTGGCGATAAAACGTAATCTAAATTATTGAGTTTTGAATAGCTTGCGTAATAACCAAAATAAGCAAACATTTGGCTATTCACGAATATCGCAATAATTGAACCAACTAAGAAACCTAAAACAACACAGTTTGTGGTTCTAGGATGTTTTTCAAACATATACTTCATTAATTTGGAGAAAATAACGAATCCGACCGCTACCCCAACAGCAAATGTTAAAAGTCTTAAGAATGACCAGCCGAAGTCGGTTTTCATGCCTTTGACTAATGCTAAAATTTTGTCGTAGAAGCCAATAACCATGAGTAACATCGATCCAGAGAATCCGGGAACAATTAAACCCATTGATGAAATCATTCCAACAATTAATAAGATGATGTAAAGATAAATAGGATTGCTATCAAACATTCCTTGAACTTGTTTATCAAGATTGAATAAAAGTGATAACACTCCAAAAAGGATTACAACGACAAAGCCTACAACCAATCCAATAATATTAGTGGCTTTCAATTTGCCGCCTTTGATATTATCGGTAACGCTTGGAACAGAGCCAACCATGAAACCAGCAAATAAACAAACAATTGCAAGCATACAATGTTCGAAGGCTAATGTGATTGGAAAATATAGGCCCGCAACAGCGAGAATCGCACCAATTCCGAACGGGAGAAGAATTAGTAAATTCTTCCAGAATAATTTTGAGAATAGTTTGTCAACAGCGTCGACAATTTTTTTGAATGCGCCAGTAATTAAAGCAATTGTTCCACCTGAAATACCCGGAACAATAACTGCGCAGCCAATGCCGCCGCCGACTAGGACGTCTTTGAGAATGGATTTAAATTTCGTTTTCATAGTGGATATTCTACCACAATTAGAAGAAAACTTTGTTTAACTACAATTGATTTTTAATAAAAAGATAGTCTTTATCTATTTGTTAATTTATAATTAACGACAGGAAATCGATATGAAATTAATTGTTGGTTTAGGTAACCCAGGAAGGGAATACAAAGACACTCGACATAATTATGGTTTCAAAGTTGTCGATGCTTTTGCTGATGCAATCGGAGTGGATTTTAACAAAGAAGATTTCGATGGTGTTTACGCAAAGTTCAAAGTGGATGATGAAGATGTAATTCTTTTTAAACCACTTACCTATATGAACCTTTCTGGAACTGCTGTTCAAAAGATTGTTCACTTCTACAAAATTGATGTTGATGACATTGTCGTCGTTTTTGATGATCTTGCGATTAAACCTGGTGAGATTAGACTTCGTTTAGAAGGCTCTAGTGGTGGTCAAAAAGGTATGCAGAATATTATCGATAACTTAGACACTCAAAACATCAAACGAATTAGAATTGGAACTGGTGAGCCAACCTTTGATACGATTGATTATGTACTTGGAAAACCTACCAAAGAAGAATTGCCACTTTTGGAAAAGGCAGTCGAAAGAGCAGTAGGCGCTCTCAAAGAATATCTCAATCACGATTTCCAAAATGCGATGAGCAAATATAACGGTGGTGATAATGTCTGAAAGATGAACTTCTAAAATTAATTGCTAAAAGCGAAGCCGCTACCTCCCTCTTAGAGAAAAGAGGGCATTTTGTCGTTGACGATACAATTGGAATATCTTTGCTTTTTGCGGGGATTTTTGATAGAAAACCTGATAAATATTTACTTGTTGCGAACAACCTTTATAGCGCTCAAAAGATAGCAGATTTCATTGCCTCACTCATCGGCGAAGAAAATGTATTTTTATTTCCGGTAGACGATCTTTTAAGAAACGATTTATTAACGTCTTCGAAAGAACTTTTAGCTCAGCGTCTATATGTTTTAAATAAATGTTTATATTTAAGAAAAGGAATTATCGTAACGCATGCTAGCGCGCTACTAACTCCTCTTCCAACTTCATATGAGTTTGAGAAAAATAGTTTTGAAATCCATGTCGATGATTCTATTAATTTAGGCGAACTAAAAAGAAAACTTGTTGAAGCGGGTTATTTCCAAGTTAATAAGATTGATCAAACCCTACAATTCGCATCTCGTGGAGATATTTTAGATATTTATCCTGTTTCAAGCGACACTCCAATTCGAATTGAATTCTTTGGTGATACGGTTGAAAGCATTCATACGTTCGATATTGCGACTCAACAAAGTAAACATGGATTAGATGAAATTACTTTACCGCCTGCGAATGATTGTCTATTTAGTGATGAAGAAATTGAAGATTTCAAAATTAATTTATTCGCTCAAGTTGAGAAGGATTCAAAACATCTTAATGCTGAACAATTAACTATCCTTAGACAAAACAGCGATCTTGATTACGAATTATTAAAATCTAGAGAATTTTCTCCAAAACAATATAAGTATTTCCGTTTCATTAAAGAAGAAACTTCCTCGATTGTTGATTATTTCAATCCAAGCGTCACATTTATTTGCAATAAAAAACAATTTAACGCGACCGTAGAGTTTAATAACAAAGAAGCTCAAAGATATTTATATGAATTATCCGAAAGCGGAAGAATTATCACTCACTTAGAATTATATTCTAAAGTCGAATCCACGCTTAAAAACGCTAAATGTGTTTTATATGGAAACGAATTCAAAGAATCTAGTGATGATATTGCATTCGAAACTGCTCCACTTGTGTTTTCAAAAACAAATATTTCAAATCTTAAATTAATTATTGATAGTTATTTACCCTTATATAACAAAGTCGTTTTAGCGTTGTCTAACAAACAACAATTCGAATTAATCAAAAATCTGTTAGAGGAAGAAAAACAAACCTATGAGATTTTAGATAAATTAAATGTTCCTACGCAAAAGCTTGGGATCGTCATGCAATCTTTAGAAGAAGGTTTCGAATTATCTAGAGATAAAATTGTCTTCATCTCTTCAAAAGAATTATTCGGATTCCAAAATAGATCCTCAAGGTTCCTCTCTAGATTTAAAGAAGGAACAATCATTAAGAATTATGAAGAACTTCAACCAGGCGACTACGTCGTACACGAATATTATGGTATTGGTCGTTTCTTAGATATTGTTACTGAAGAGATCGGTGGAATTCATCGCGACTTCATTCACATTCAATACGCTGGAACATCAACACTATATGTTCCACTTAATCAATTTAGATTAATTAGAAAATATTCTGGTCGAGAAGGAGCAGAACCAAAGTTGTCTAGCCTCAACTCGAAAGAGTGGGAAAAACGCAAAGCCAAAATCAAAGAAAGAGTCAATGATTTAGCGGATCGTTTATATAAGCTTTATTCCGAAAGAGCGCAGATCAAAGGCTTTGCTTTCCAGAAAGATGACGAGATTCAAAAACAATTTGAAAGCGAATTTGCATATGAACTAACTGATGATCAGAAATCATCGTTAATTGATATCAAAAAAGACATGGAATCCGACAACGTCATGGACCGACTTTTATGTGGCGACGTTGGCTTTGGTAAAACCGAAGTTGCTTTTAGAGCAATCTTTAAAGCCATCTTGTCTGGCAAACAAGCTGCAATTCTTTGTCCAACAACCTTGCTCGCAAGACAACATTACGAATTGGCGTTAGAAAGATTCCAAAACTATGGAGTTAATATTGCGATTATTTCTAGACTTGTTCCTGAGAAGAAACAAAAGGAATATATCAAAGATATAAAAAGTGGAAAAATTCATTTAGTTATTGGCACACATAGACTATTAAGCAAAGACTTTGAATTTAACGATTTAGGTCTTTTGGTCGTTGATGAAGAACAACGTTTTGGCGTTGAGCAAAAAGAGAAAATTAAAGAGCTTAGAAGTGATGTCGATGTTTTATCTTTAAGTGCCACTCCAATTCCAAGAACATTACAACTTTCTTTGATTGGTGTAAGACCAGTTTCACAAATCACAACTCCACCAGTTAATAAAACAACAATTCAAACATATGTCGCACCATATTCAAAAGAAGTGACTAGAGAATTAATCGAGAGAGAATTATCTAGAAAAGGACAAGTTTTCTACATTTATAATGTAGTTGAATCAATTTCTCATATTGCAAGAGATATTCAAAGAATGGTTCCATCCGCCACTGTTGGAGTGGTGCATGGCAAACTAGAGAAAGAAGAAATCGAAGATGTTATGATGCGATTCTATGCAGGTGAGATCGATATTTTGGTCGCGACTTCAATTATTGAAAACGGAATCGATATTCCTAATGCAAATTTAATCATTGTTGAAGATGCAGATAAATTTGGTTTGTCGCAGCTTTATCAAATCAAAGGTCGTGTTGGTCGCGGAAGCCGAATCGCATACGCGTATTTATTTTATAAACCTCATAAGAATATGAATAAGAATGCGGTGAAGAGATTAAAAGCAATTCAAGACTTTGCTGAACTTGGAAGTGGTTATAAAATCGCTCAACGTGACTTAATGATTCGTGGAGCAGGAGATATTCTCGGCCCTGAACAAGCAGGTTTTATTGATTCAATTGGGTTGGATCTATATTTGAAATTACTTAACGAGGTCATCGAAGAAAAGAAAACTGGCAAGAAACCAGAAGAACCAAAACCAGTTAAGTTATTTAATATCAACGCTTACGTTCCAGATGGCTACGTTAACAAAGAAGATAAAATCGAACTATATCAAGAAATCGAAGACGCAAAAAACATTAAAGAACTTAAAGCAGTTCGTGCTCGAATTAGAGATATTTATGGCCGTATTCCAGAAGAAGTTTCGACCCTTATAAATAAACGTAGAGTAGATATTTTGATGCAGAACGAAGAATACGAAGATATCAAAGAATATCCGGATTCTGTAGAGATAATCATGTCTAAGAAGTTCACTAACATCAATGGAATTGGGCAACAACTGTTTGAAGTTTTAGCGCCTTATATTGATAAGATTCAAGTTAGTTATTTGAAGAAAGTTTTGAAAATTAGATTGAAGAAAATAGACAATTGGATGAAAGATTTAGAAACTATCATCGAATGTATTGATGTTTTATATAATAAGTATGCGAAGAAGCGTGCAGGTGAAAACGATGAGGCTAGATAAGTTTTTAAAAGTAAGTCGAATTATAAAAAGAAGAGTTGTCGCGAAAGAGCAAATTGATAACGGCAATGTTTTATTAAACGATAAAGTCGCAAAAGCTTCCAGCGAAGTAAAAGAAGGCGACATTATTTTCTTAATCAAACTTAATAAGAAATACAAAATTCAAAAGCTTCTTCCGTCTGCCACTGAAGAAAATGCGAAAACCATGTTCGAGGAAATTTAATGCTTAATATAGATTCGAAAAAGAAATATGTGATTGCTTGCTCATACGGCCCAGACTCTATGGCGCTTTTAAACATGGCGATCAAAGACAAGCTAAATATGGTGGTGGCCCACGTTAATTATCACAAAAGAGACGTCTCTAATTATGAAGAACAATCTTTAAGAGAGTTTTGCAAGAAACATAATATTCAAATCGAAGTGTTAGATACAACTGGTTTAAAATGCGAAGGAAACTTCCAAAATTGGGCTAGAAAAATCCGTTATGAGTTCTTTGCAAAAGTGCTCAAAAAATATAACGCGGATGCAGTACTTGTCGCACATCAACAAGACGATTTAATTGAAACATATCTGATGCAAAAACAACGTGGCGGATTCGTTAGATATTCAGGTATTGCGGAGAAAACTACTATTTTTGGTGTACCAGTTGTTCGCCCATTACTCAATTATTCTAAAGCAGATTTAGAGGCATATGATGGGAATAATAATGTCCCTTATTCTATTGATGTTTCTAATCTCACAAACGATTACACGAGAAACATAATTAGACATGAAGTTGTTGAAAAACTAAGTAAGGAAGAAAGACAAAAAATCTTGTCCGAATTGGCGAGCAAACAAAATACGGTTGGCTCATATTCAGAAATTATTGATTTAGAAGCCTTCCTTAGATTCAGTGATGAGCAAATTACATTCTTTATTTCCGATTTTATTGAAGAGAACGAAAAGCATATCGACATTTCAAAAAAGTTTGTTTCAGAAATTAAAACCGCATTCTCCTCAAAGAAGACATTTGTGAAGATCAAACTCACCAACAATCTCTATATTCAAAAAGATTTCAATTTTGTTGAACTCATCGATTCTAGAAAACAAATCAAATATTCTTACAAGCTCAAACAAAATGACTTTGTCGATGATGATCTGCTTCTTCTTTCCTTTAAAGATGGTTTAGATCGCAATTTATCTGAATCCGATTTCCCAATTACAGTTAAACCACTTTCTAAGAAAGACGTTATTGAATTAAGCGATTATCACGCCGAAGTTAGACGTCTATTTATCGACTGGAAGATGCCGCATTTCCTTCGTGAGTGTTGGCCTGGAATTTATAACAAGGATGGTAAATTAATTTACATTCCTAGATATAGAGAAAAATTTGTCGATAACCACAAAACAAAATTTGTAATTAAATTTTCTAAACCATTTCAAAAATAAAGTTGTGAAACATATTTGTTTTACAAATTAAATTGTTTTGATATCATTTTAACACTAGTATAATTCGTGACTTAGTCATTCATTATAAGAAAAGAGGCACTTTATGAATCAAGAACAAAGACCAAGAAGGAGTATACTTAGCCTAATCCTTCCATACATATTATTAGCAGCGATTATCGCTGGTTTTGTTATTTTAATAACAAGATTAAATGCAAAAAAGACTACAACTATTGCTGCAAACCAAGTTGAAACAGTTTTGGTTGAAACTGATATTAAGGCTATTGAAGTTTATGATAAAGAAGTTGTTGTTGAAGTTAACTTCAGCGGTAGCAAAATTATTGATAACAGCAATGTTGCCTATACTGTCTCCCTTCCAAAAGAATATTTCTATTCTCCTTTTAAAAATGCCGACGGAACCGATCACGCCTCTTATGAATCATTATTCCGTAGCACTATTGATGTTAATCAAGGCGAATACATTAAATATCATTATGCCTTTGAGGTTTCTTGGTGGGATACATGGGGACCAACCATCATTACCGTTGGTATCACCGTTTTAATTGCCATCTTTTTATTCTCAAGATTATCTTCATCGGTTAATGGAGCGAACAATCGTGCGATGGATTTCAACAACTCGCGCGCTAGAAGAATTGATTCTAGTAAGGTTCGCTTTAGCGATGTTGCTGGATGCGATGAAGAAAAAGCTGAAATGGAAGAAATCGTTCAATACTTAAAAGAACCTCAAAAATTCTCCAAGTATGGCGCAAAACTTCCAAAAGGAATTTTGTTAGTAGGTCATCCAGGCACTGGTAAAACTTTACTTGCAAAAGCAGTTGCTGGTGAAGCTGGTGTTCCATTCTTCTCTATTTCCGGTTCCGACTTTGTCGAAATGTTCGTCGGTGTTGGTGCAGGACGTGTTCGTGATATGTTTAGAAAAGCCAAACAAGCTGCTCCTTGTTTAATTTTCATCGATGAAATCGATGCTGTTGGACGTCAAAGAGGCGCTGGTTTAGGCGGTGGTAACGATGAACGCGAACAAACCCTTAACCAATTATTAGTTGAAATGGATGGTTTCGAAGATAACTCTGGAATCATTGTCATCGCGGCGACAAACCGTGAAGACGTTCTTGATCCAGCCCTACTTCGTGCTGGTCGTTTCGACAGAACTATTACCGTTAACCTCCCAGATAAGAAAGGTCGAGAAGCGATTTTCAAAGTTCATGCTAGAGGAAAACTTATTGATCCGAAAGTTAGTTTTGAAAATCTTGCCAAACGTACAGTCGGATTCTCTGGTGCAGATATTGAAAATATCTTAAACGAAGCCGCCATCCTTGCGGTTCGTAGAAATAAACCAATGGTGGGCATCGAAGAAATCGATGAAGCTATTGATAGAAGAATTGCTGGTCCTGCCAAATCATCCAAAGGCATGAATGCGAATGAGCGCAAGCAAGTCGCCTACCATGAAGCAGGCCATGCGATTATTGGTCTTAAACTAAAGAACTCTGATAAGGTTCAAAAGATTACTATTATTCCGAGAGGAAGAACTGGTGGTCATGTTTTGATGACTCCAGAAGATGATAGATTCCTTCTTTCTAAATCTGAACTTGAAGCAAGAATCGTTGGTTACTTAGGTGGTAGATCTTCTGAAGAAATATTCTTCAAAGATGTTTCTACTGGTGCTTCTAACGATATTGAAGTCGCTACTAGAATTGCTAGATCTATGGTTACCGAGTATGGTATGTCTTCACTTGGACCAATCCAATATGAAAGAGATACCGGTTCAGTCTTCCTTGGAAGAGATTACACATCTACTCAAAAGAATTTTTCAACTCAAATCGCTTTTGAAATTGACACCGAAGTTCGTAAGATCATCGAAGATGCTCACAAGTTAGCACTCAAGATTATTAACGAAAATAAAGATGATGTCGTTTTAATTGCAGAAACACTTCTTGAAAAAGAGACTATCACTGCAGAAGAAATTGATTATCTTTTGAAAAACAGATCCTTAAAAGGATTTACTGAACCAAAAGAAAAGAAAGCTCCTGCCAAGAAGGAACCTGCTAAAGAAGAAAAACCTGCTCCTGAAAAAGCAGAAGAAAAATAATAAAAAATAGGGAGCATCGCCTCCCTTTTCATTATGTTTAGAATCGGAAATGTTGAAATAAAAGGCAAAGTGGTGCTCGCTCCAATGGCTGGTATCACTTCTTTGGCGTACCGAGATTTCATGAAACCATTCGGAGTTTCACTCTCGGTAACTGAGATGGTGTCTGATTGTGGACTAATTTATGAGAACGCAAAAACATTAGATTACATTAAAACATCTGAGTCAGAACGACCAGTCGCGATTCAACTTTTTGGAAATGACGCCGAGACCATAATTAAGGCCATGAAAATATGCGAAGAAAAGAATAAAAATTTTGATATTTTCGACATCAATTTAGGCTGTCCGGTTCCAAAAGTTACAAAAGCTGGTTCCGGTTCGGCTTTACTTAAAAATCCCGCAAAACTTAAAGATATGTTCATTAAAATCTGCAAAGCAACAACCAAACCAGTAACCGCGAAAATACGTTTAGGTTGGTCAAACGATTCAATCAATTTTATGGAAAACATCAAAGCGCTCGAAGAAGCTGGTGTAGCGGCAATCGGAATTCACGCAAGAACTACTGCTCAACTATATTCTGGTAAACCTCAATACGAACTTTTGAAGGATTTAAGAGAAAAGATGTCTGTTCCTCTAATGGTGAGTGGCGACATTTATACTTTAGATGACGCTATTAATGCTTTGGAAATCACCAAAGCGGATGCAGTTATGGTCGCTAGAGGTGGTGTAGGTAATCCTCAACTTGTTAGACAAATTGATCAATACTTCAAAAATGGTGAAAGACTACCAAACTCTTCTTTAGAAGAAAACCTTAAATACCTAGTAGAATTCACTGATATGTTAATCGCCGAAAAGGGCGAATATCGCGCAATGAGCATTCTTAGAGGAATCGCTCCTAAGTTTTTGGACGGCTTCCCAAATATGAAAAAATACAAGAATTTGTTAGCCCAATCTCTCTCAACACGAGCGTCACTTGACCGCATATTATCCGAGATTAGATAAAATTCACATTGTTGCACAATGATCGTTTTTATTGTAAACTCTAACCGAGGTTTTTCAATATGGAAGAAAAGTTAACAGATCAAGAGCGAGCTAGAAGAGACAAGCTACCTCGCTATGAAGAATTAGGAATCGATCCCTATGGTCAAAAATTTGAACGTAGCGATTTGATCAAAGATGTCCGTGCTAAAGCCCAAGGCAAAACCAATGAAGAATTAGAAGCTAAACCTCTCTACGTTACAGTTGCGGGTCGTATTATGGCTCTTCGTAAAATGGGCAAAGCCTCCTTCATGAATTTGAAAGATGTTTCTGGAAAGATCCAATGCTATGTCGGTATCGATGTCGTTGGTGAAGAAGCATACACCGTTTTCAAATTAGCAGATATTGGTGATATCGTTG
Organism: uncultured Erysipelotrichaceae bacterium; assembly: GCA_947303755.1. Classification (GTDB taxonomy): domain Bacteria; phylum Bacillota_I; class Bacilli_A; order RFN20; family CAG-826; genus Fiminaster. The sequence goes on from CAMYZF010000025.1 coordinate 15,638, forward strand.
GTGTTTATGGTCGTGTCATGTTGACTCGTACTGGTGAATTAACCATTCGAGTTGAGAAATACACCCACTTGACAAAATCACTTAGACCACTCCCAGAAAAGTTCCATGGTTTAACTGATGTCGAAGAAAGATATCGTCACCGTTATGTCGATTTGATTATGAACGATGACTCAATGAAGATTGCATTAGCAAGACCAAAAGTCATCCGTGCCATTCAAAATTATTGTGATGGATTAGGTTTCACCGAAGTTGAAACTTCCATTCTTTCGCCGATTCTTGGAGGTGCTTCTGCTCGTCCATTTATCACCCATCACAACACCTTAGACAAAGACTTTTATTTGAGAATTGCCACGGAAATCAACTTAAAGAAGTGTATCGTCGGTGGTATGGAAAAGGTCTATGAAATTGGTAGATTATTCCGTAATGAAGGTATGGATACAAAACATAATCC
>CAMYZF010000026.1 GCA_947303755.1 uncultured Erysipelotrichaceae bacterium
CTTGGATAGTAAAAAGACATCAAAAGGTGTCTTTTTTTATACGCAAAGATTTAGTAGAATATTTATGAAAGGAAATTTATCTATGGATAAAAAATATACTAAGGAATTTGAACCTGGTTTTACTCCTTTAACAGTATGCGAAGAAGCTAGTAGATGTCTTCTTTGTTTGGATGCTCCGTGTTCAAAAGCCTGTCCTGCCGGAACTAATCCAGACAAATTTATTCGTTCTGTTAGATTCCGCAATTTCAAAGGTGCCGCTGAAACGGTACGCGAAAACAACGCTTTAGGCGCAATTTGTGCCAGAGTTTGCCCAACTGAAAAATACTGTCAAAAAGGTTGTTCACGTAGTGGTATTGATCGCCCAATCGATATTGGTCGCATTCAACGCTACGTCACTGATTTTGAATCAAGTGCTAAAATGGACATTCTTAAAGCGGGCAAAGCTAATGGCAAATCAGTTGCTTTAGTGGGCTCTGGTCCAGCTGCTCTTCAAGCTGCCGTCTCATTTAGAACAATAGGTTATGCTGTTGATGTTTACGAAAAAGAAAAAGTTTTAGGCGGTATGCTTAGACTTATTCCTGAATATCGTTTGCCAGACGCAATCGTTGATGAAGAAATTAAACGCATTGAAAAATTAGGTGTTAAATTCCACACTGGTTGCTTAGTTGGAAAAGATGTTAGCGTCGCTGATTTAAAAGCTAAACACGACGCTGTTGTGCTTGCTCCTGGCTATAGCTATGGCAAGATGCTTCCAATGTTCGAAGGCAATAAATATGTGGTTTCTGCCGTTGATTTCTTAAGAGAAGTCAAAGCAAAGAAGGGCGATGTTAAGGTTCCATCTAACGTCTTAGTCGTTGGTGGTGGTGACGTCGCTATGGACGTTGTTTCAACCTTAAAACTTTTAGGCGTTCCACACGTCACTGATGTTGTTTATGAACAATTCTCAGAATTCAAAGCTTCTAAGAAAGAATTGGAAGGCGCTCAAAAGTTAGGCGTTACCATCATGGACGGATTTGTTCCAGCCCATGTTGAAGGCAATGTCGTTAGCTTCGCTCATAGAGTTATTAAGTCCGAAGTTAAAGTTGAAGCCGAATTAATCGTCTTAGCTGTTGGCCAATATCCAGACGTTTCTGGTCTTGGTGTTGAACTCGTTAAAGGCGAAGTTAATACTGGTAAACCATATTACACCAATGATCCAAAAGTATTTGTTTGTGGCGATATTGCTCATTCTAAATACGATAAGACCGTTGTTGGTGGTGTTCGTACTGGTAAAGAAGTCGCATTATATGTTAATGCCGCTTTAGGAGGTAAATAAAATGGTAAAGAAAGATTTATCCATAACATTCCTTGGTGTTAAATTCCCTAACCCATTCTGCTTATCCTCTTCTCCAGTTGGAAACTGCTACGACATGTGTAAGAAAGCCTATGAAGTCGGTTGGGGCGGTGTTGTTTTTAAGACAATCGGTCCAAAATCCTACTTCATCGATGAAGTTTCTCCACGTTTCGATAAGTTAAACAAAGAGAACACTCCATTCGTTGGTTTTAAAAACATGGAACAAATCGCCGAACATACTCTCGAAGAGAATCTTCGCGATTTAAGAAAACTTAAAGAAGAATTCCCAGACAAAGTCTTAATCGCCTCTATTATGGGTAACGATGAAGAAACTTGGGAAGACCTCGCTAGAAAAGTCACCGAATGTGGTGCAGATATGATCGAACTTAACTTCTCATGTCCACAAATGACTTCTCATGCTATGGGTAGTGATGTCGGTTCATCCCCAGAACTTTGTAAGAAGTACTGCCAAGCCGTTAGACGTGGTACACATCTTCCAGTTATGGCCAAGATGACTCCAAACATCACCGATATGGTTCCAGTTGCCAAAGCTTCTCTTGAAGGTGGAGCAGATGGTATCGCTGCAATCAATACCATTAAATCAATTTGTAATATCGATTTAGATAAGAAGATTGGTTTACCAATCGTCGATGGAAAATCCGCAATTTCTGGATATTCTGGAAAAGCGGTCAAACCAGTCGCTCTCCGTTTCATTCAACAAATGAGAAGCGCACCTGGCCTTGAAAACCTCGAAATTTCCGGTATCGGTGGTATTGAAACTTGGGAAGACGCTGCTGAATTTATCTTAGTTGGCGCCAAGACTTTACAAGTCACAACCAGTATTATGCAATATGGTTATCGTATCGTTGAAGATATGTGCAATGGCTTAATGCACTATATGGAAGAACAAGGTGTCGATAAACTCGAAGATCTCGTTGGCTTAGCCAATAAGAACATCATTCCAGCCGAAAATCTCAATAGAGATTACATCGTTAGACCAGATATCGATTTAGATAAATGTGTCAAATGTGGTCGTTGCTACATTTCCTGTTACGATGGTGGTCACCAAGCCATTGAATGGGATGAAGAAAAACGTGAACCAAGCTGCAACACTGACAAATGTGTTGGCTGCTTACTCTGTGGACACGTTTGTCCAGTCGGCGCAATTAAACCTGGAAAGATTTCTATCAAACCGGGTCGCAAGTGCAAAGCTGAAGATATTAAATTATAAAATAATTTATATACTAAGAAAGTGGGTTAGAAATAGCTCACTTTTTTATTACCAAAAAAGCATGTAATTAAAAATAACTTACATGAATTATTTTTATTTGTTATAGCGGGCGTATGAAAACAAAGTCGTTATTATTGTTCTCAACATCTTTAGTTGCCTTATTACTCGCTGGTTGCAATACATCTACTGGTGGTTCTAATAAAAAAAGAAAAAATAGTTCTGGCGATTCTTTAACAAGTTCTAAAACCGGCTCCACGAGTGGAAACACTACTCGTAGTGGAACAGTTACATATTCAACAGGCACATATGTGCCAACTTCAACCTCTGATCCTGATTGGGGTGGTGGTGACATCACTGGCGATTTTTCAGTTGTTAACGAAGCTGGCCAAAAGTCTGGTTATACCGTTTCAGGTTCGGTTGTCACAATTGGAGTGGCAGGAACTTATACCTTAACTGGAAGTTATAACGGAAGAATCGTTGTCGACGTTGATGAATCGGAAACTGTTGAATTAGATTTAAATGGTGTGTCTATCACTGCAAGTGATAACGCTCCAATTTTCGCTAAGAGTGCGGATAAACTTAAAATCAAAGCAGTTAAAGACACAATCAACCAAATCATTGATAATCGTTCTAAGAAAACTTCTGATAGTGATGCCCAAGGCGAAGGCGCTATCGCTGCAAAATGCGATTTAAATCTCATTGGTAAAGGCACTCTTTCCGTTGAAGGAAATTACAATAATGGTGTTCACACTTCAAAAGATTTGAAGATTAAAAATATTCAACTCAAATCATATGGCTATCAACATGCAATTAGAGGTGGCAATTCTATCGAAGTTGTTAACGCTGCAACATATATTAAAGCAATTGCTGCAACTGGTGATGGTTTCAAGAGCAATGATGCAAGCGTTAATTCTAGTAAGCAAAAAGGAAACATTTGTTTCTATGGTGGTACAACCGTCATTCATTCAAAAGAAGATGGTGTTGATGCAGCATACGATTTAATTTGCGCATCTGGAACAGATGATGATAGCGGCGAAACAACTATTCCAACAATCAATATTTATACTGACAAATATGCAACCTTAACCAAAGGTACTTATCGTCCAGGCCCAGGCGGTGGTGGCCCAGGTGGCGGTGGAAGCGAAGGTAATACAAATAAATCTTCGACAACCGCGAAAGGATTAAAAGGATCAAATACCATTCAGATTTCTGATGGTCAAATTTATATCAAAGCATACGATGATGGCCTTCATGCTAATAGCGAAGCTTTAACCGATTCCGATGGCAATTCAACAGGAAAAACCGGCTTAGGTAACGTTACTATTTCCGGTGGAACTATCACGATTGACTGCTCTGATGATGGCATGCACGCTGATAACACTTTATCAATTACTGATAATGCAATTATCAATGTCACCAATTCCTATGAAGGTCTTGAAGGCTCTATCATCAATGTTTCATGTGGAACAACAAGAGTCTATGGAACTGACGACGGCATCAATGCTAGCGGTGGTAGTCCAGCCATCAATATTTCTGGTGGCTTCTTTGAAATCTCGGTTAATCCAAATGGAGATGTCGATGGTATTGATAGCAATGGGACATTTAACCAAACTGGTGGCGTTGTTGTCACTAAAGGACCAAACCAAACAATGGCTTCCGCTTTAGATCATCAAGGTAGAGCCACAATAAACGGTGGAACTCTCGTTGTTTTAGGTGCCATTGAAGGACAAAACACAAACGTCACGATTGGCAGTGCGATGAAATCATATTCTCTTTTACTTCATTCCTCTGGTTCACATACTTTTACAGTTAACGGTAATAGTTATTCGATCAATAACTCTTTTTCATACGCGAAGACAATTTGCTATAGCGATGCCTCCGTCAGTGGTAACTAATATAAAACCTTACATACGAGTTTATGCCTATAGGCGTATGTTGAATTACGCGCTTAATGTGCTAAAATGTAAGCGGTTACATATGCTCATTGAATTGATACATTAAAAACCATAGCAACATTAGTTGCTATTTTTAACTATTAGTAGGAAAGGAATATTAAATGTACAAAAGTAGTTATTTAAATCGTGTTCTTCGCGAAGTTAAAGCGAAAAACAAAGAGCAAAAAGAATTCATCGCCGCAGTTGAAGAGTTCTTTGATTCCATGGACTTTGTCGTTGATAAAGATCCAAGAATTGAAAAATTCGCGATCTTAGAAAGAATCGTTGTCCCAGAAAGAATTATCACTATGAGAGTTCCATGGGTTGATGACCGCGGTCGTATCAAAGTTAATACTGGCTATCGTGTTGAATTTAACTCCGCGATTGGTCCATATAAAGGCGGTATGAGATTTGATAAATCCGTCAATCTCTCCATTCTCAAATTCTTAGGATTTGAGCAAACCTTCAAAAACTCCCTTACTGGCCTTCCAATGGGTGGCGGTAAAGGTGGTGCTGACTTCGATCCAAGAGGTCATTCCGATGGTGAAATCATGAGATTCTGTCAATCAATGATGGCGGAACTCTTTAGACATATTGGTCCAAACACTGACGTTCCAGCTGGAGACTTAGGTTTCGGTGCTAGAGAAATCGGTTATATGTTCGGCTACTACAAGAAACTTAGAGATGAATTTACTGGTGTTTTCACTGGTAAAGGTATCTCCTACGGTGGTTCTTTAGGAAGACCAGAAGCTACTGGCTATGGACTTCTCTACTTTGTAGAAGAAATGCTTAAAGAATTTAAGAAAGAATCTATCAAAGGTAAGAAAGTCGTTATCTCTGGTTCTGGTAAAGTCGGTGGCATGGCCGCTGAAAAGGCAAACCAATTAGGTGCTATCTTAGTCGCAATGTCTGACATCGATGGTTATGTCTATGATCCAAATGGATTAGATGTTAAATACATTACTAAGAAAGCAAAAGAAAAAGGCTTATTCTCTAAAGAATACGCTCAAGATCATAAAGGCGCGAAATTCGTCGCAGGCCCACATGGTATGTGGTCAGTTCCGTGCGATATCGCGCTTCCGTGTGCAACCCAAGGTGAAATTCATGAAGAAGACGCTAAACTTCTTAAGAAGAATGGCTGCTTCATGGTCGTCGAAGGTGCAAATATGCCATGTGATGTTGAAGCAATTCGCTACTTTAATTCCAATGGTGTGTTGTTCGCTCCTGGCAAAGCCTCTAACGCTGGTGGTGTTGCCGTCTCTGGTTTAGAAATGAGCCAAAACGCAATTCACTTATCTTGGACATTCGAAGAAGTCGATGCCAGATTAAAACAAATCATGAAAGACATCTTCAAAAAATGCCACGATACAGCCGTCAAATATGGTCAACCAACCAACTTAGCATTAGGTGCTAATATTGCTGGATTTGAGAAAGTCATGGATGCCATGATTGCTCAAGGAGTGTGTTAATGGCCTTTAATACAATTAAGGCTCCTCATATTCTCCTTCCAAAAGAAGGAGTGGATATGCATGCGTGGTCGACGATCGCTTGCGATCAATTCACCTCTCAATTAGATTATTGGGAAGACGTTGAGAAGATTGTTGGTGATAAAGTTTCGACTTTACGCATGATGTTTCCAGAAGCTTATTTAGGTAAAGTTGATGAAGAAAAATTCATCGCTGATACCAATAAAAATATCGAACGTTATCTAAAAGATAATACTCTTGTTGATCAAGGAGAATGTTTTATCCTTGTCGATAGATCCACTCCAGTGGTGAAACGTCGTTTAGGATTAATCATTTCCATCGACTTAGATGATTATACTTATGAAAAAGGTGTGAAATCTTTGATTAGAGCCTCTGAGGCAACAATCGTGGAAAGAATTCCACCAAGACTCAAAATTAGAAAAGATGCAGCGGTGGAACTTCCACACATTCTCTTCTTATTTGATGATAAAGAACGTTCAATTATTGAAAAGCTTTATGAGAAACGTAATTCGTTTAAGAAAGTCTACGACTTTGATTTGATGAAAAATGGTGGACATATCACTGGTTATAAGATCACTGATACCAAACCAATCATCAAACAATTCGAAGACTTATTAAATAAGAACAACAATGGTTTACTTTTCATCGTTGGAGACGGAAACCATTCTTTAGCCACAGCGAAAGCGCATTGGGATAAGATTAAAGTTTCTTTAAGTGAAAAAGAGAAAGAAAATCATCCAGCACGCTACGCATTAGTAGAAGCCTTAAACATCTACGATGAGGGTTTGATTTTTGAACCGATTCATCGTGTCGTGTTTAATCCAAAAGATGATTTCGTCCCAGGACTAATTAAAGTCTTAAACGGTGAAAACAAAACCTATTTATATTCTTCTAGTTTCGGCAAAAAAGAAATCTCGATTCCTAAAGTCGGACCAGAAGCATATAAAGCTGTTCAAACTTACATCGACTCTTATTTAAAGAGTCACCCAGAAACTTCAGTTGATTATATTCATGATGAAGACCAAACAATTGAAGTCGCTAAAAATAACCCCAATAGTGTCGCATTAATTATGCCGGCACTTACAAAAGGCGATATCTTTGATTACATCGCCAAAGATGAAGTCTTACCGAGAAAAGCTTTCTCGATGGGACACGCTGTTGAAAAGCGTTATTATCTTGAATCCAAAAGAATTAAATAAGGAGGAGATTCAATGGGTAGAATTTACAATTTCTCTGCTGGTCCAGCAATGCTTCCAGAAGAAGTGCTCAATCAAGCTAGAGAAGACATGCTCGACTATCACGGATGTGGTATGTCAGTTATGGAAATGTCACATCGCTCCAAAGTTTATCAAGCGATCATCGACGAAGCAGAAGCTGATCTTCGTAAATTAATTGGCATTCCAGAAAACTACAAAGTTTTGTTCATGCAAGGTGGTGCTACTTTAGCATTCGCTATGATTCCAATGAACTTTATGGTCAAAGGCAAGATTGATTTAATCAATACTGGTGTTTGGACCAAGAAAGCTATGAAAGATGCGAAGCTTTATGGCGAAGTTAACGTCGTCGCATCCGGTGAAGAAAACAACTTCAAAAAGATTCCTGATGTTAAAAACATCAAATTCAATAAAGACGCTGATTACGTCTATATGTGTGATAACAACACAATCTTTGGTACCAAGTACAAAGAATATCCAGAAACTGGTGATGTACCATTAATCTGTGATATGTCTTCATGCTTCCTTTCTGAACCAATCGATATCAAGAAATTCGGTATGGTTTATGCGGGCGCACAAAAGAACGTTGGTCCAGCTGGTGTCACTATCTGCATTATTAGAGAAGACTTGCTTGCAAGAACTCCAAGAAACCCACTTCCAGCATATCTTGATTACAGAATCCACGCTGAAAATGGTTCTATGTATAATACCCCACCAACATATGGTATCTACATTTGTGGTTTAGTCTTCAAATGGTTACTCGCCAATGGTGGACTTAAGAAACGTGAAGAAGTTAACGAAGCAAAAGCCAAGATTCTTTACGATTACTTAGATCAATCCAAATTATTCATTCCATTCGCAGATAAAGCATCTCGTTCATTAATGAACGTTACCTTCCGCACTCCAAGTGAAGAACTCGATGCTGAATTCTTAGAAGGCGCCAAAAAATACAAATTCACAAACCTCAAGGGTCACCGTTTAACTGGCGGTCTTCGTGCTTCTATTTATAACGCGATGCCAATTGATGGTGTTAAAGCCCTTGTCGCTTACATGAAAGAATTTGAAGAGGCTCATAAATAATGTATATCCTTTGCTTAAATAAAATTTCCCCAGTGGGAATGAAGGTTTTACCTTCCTCTTATAAAGTTACTGAAGATATTAACGAAGCTGATGCGATTTTAGTTAGAAGTGCAGTGATGCATGAAATGGTACTTCCACCAAGAGTCGTCGCTGTCGCTAGAGCAGGTGCAGGTGTTAATAACATTCCACTTGATGTCTACGCTAAAGCGGGTGTCGTTGTCTTCAATACTCCAGGCGCTAACGCCAACGCTGTTAAAGAATTAACTATCGCTGGTATGCTTTTAGCCGCTAGAGATATTCGCGGATCCATGGAATGGGTTAAAGCGAATAAAGATGATGAATTGATTAATAAATCAATGGAAAAAGCCAAAGGTGCGTTTGCTGGTACCGAAATCTTAGGTAAGACATTAGGCGTTCTTGGTTGTGGTGCTATTGGCGCACTCGTCGCTCAAGCAGCAGGTGCATTAGGTATGCACGTCATCGGTGTTGAACCATCAGCCGCTACCATCGAAAGAAACAAACATCTCTTCCCAAAAGATATGGAAATTGTTTCCTATGATGAACTTTATAAACGCGCTGATTATATCTCTGTCCACGTTCCATTATTAGATGCCACTAAAGGCATGCTTAATAAGGATGCGTTTGCAAAGATGAAAGATGGCGTAATTATCGTTAACTGCGCACGTGATGCAATCGTTAATGATAACGACTTAGAAGAAGCTATCAAAGCTGGAAAAGTCCGCAAATACGTCACCGATTTCCCAAATCATAAGACCGCCAATATGAATGGAGTCGTCGCTATTTCACACTTAGGTGCTTCAACTGAAGAAGCCGAAGATAACTGTGCAGCGATGGCCGCTACCCAAGTTGTCGATTATATCGAAAACGGTAACATCATTAACTCTGTTAACTATCCACGCTTAGATCTTGGAAAGAAGACTGGAAAACGTGTCGTTGTCTTATATGAAGGCGATAAGGTTAAAGAAGTTAATGCCGCTCTTTCTAATGCTGGAGTCAAGAATTTTGCTTCTGGCGTTAAAGGTGCGTTCGGTGGTGTTTTAGCCGAAGTTAGTGGTGAAGTCGATGAAGCTGCTTTAAAAGCAATTCCAGGTGTCACCAAAGTTGTTGTCTTATAAAACATCGTTTTATTTTTAAAGGGAGGCTTTGATTAGTCTCCTTTTTTATTGATTAATCAATAGTAATATTCTATATTTTAAATAGTAATATTCTACTATGGAGGAATTGTTATGATTATAATGGCTTCTGCTGAAATTCGTCAAAACTACAATAAGGTTGCTGAAAAATGTAAAGAAAGTGGTGAACCAATTTATCTAACCAAAAATGGACAAGGCGAATTGGTAATTATGGATATTGCTTCATTTGAAAAACGCGAGCAAGAATTAAAAGCACAAGAACTTGTTCTTGAATCATATGCTTCCTATTTAGCGGGCGATAAGACTTATTCGTTAGATGAGGCGAGTGAACTTATTAAAAAAATGATTGAGGCAAAATAATGAACAAATATAAAGTTGTTATTACCTCAAAAGCTCTTGAAGATTTAAAGAATTGCGTCTCTTTTGTAATGAATGTGTCTAGAGAAGCCGCCCAAAAATTACAGAATGATTTGTTTGATTCATTCAGGTCCTTAGAGTCTTTTCCAGAGAAACATCCAATTTTTGAAATGATTAAGTCATTTCCTTTAATTGTAAGGAAAAAGGTCGTGAACCAAAGATATGTTGTTTTATTCAGTATAAAAGAAAACGAAATACTAATTTTCCGCATTTTAGATGTTAGACGAAAATTTGAAGGGCTTTTATAATTAAGATATGAGACTGATTGTCGACTGCGTTAATTCTAACGAATATCCAGAAAAGTTTTCAATTGCAGATTTACTTCGTTATAAAAAGGTCGAGGCTGTGCCTTGGCTAGTCGTAGGGGTAAACGGTAAGTTTTACCGCACAAAAGATTTTGAACAAGTCTATCTAAATGATGGCGATAAAGTCGATCTAGTCTATATTCGTGGTGGTGGATAATATGCAAAAATTGTCTAAAAGACAAACTGATAGATATTTTTGTTCCACTTTCCTAAAAGAAATAGGCGAGGCAGGACAATTAAAATTGCTAAATAGCAAAGTTTTAGTTGTGGGCGCTGGTGGACTCGCTAGTTCCACACTTTTGTATTTGTCTACGATTGGAGTGGGCACGATTGGAATCGTTGATTTTGATCGCATCAACTTAAATAACTTACCTCGACAAATCATCTACGATGAAGATCAAGTTGGTTTATATAAGGTCGATGTTGCTTCTAAGGTTCTTAATAAAAAGAATCCAGATGTCAAAGTAGTGACTTATAAAGAAAAATTTAGCGAACAAAATGCGAAAGAAATAATCAAAGATTATGATTTAGTCTTAGCTTGCGTAGATAATTTTGATACTGAATTTGTTATCAATGATGCTTGCAAAGCACTTGGTATTCCTTTTGTCAGTGCAGGCGTTAGCGGATTCAATGGACAAATTATGTTTGTTTCTAAAGAATCAAAATCAGATTTCAAATCTTTGTTCTCAACTCTTCCGCTTAACGTTCCTAAAGAAATAAAAGATAAAGACCGCGGAGTTTATCCTTTAGCAGTTGCGATTGTTTCTAATATTCAATGTTCTGAAGCGATCAAATATTTATTAGGAATTGGCTCATCACTTAAAGATGAGATGCTCGTGGTGGACACGCTTAAACTAAGATTCGAAAAATATAAATTATAATTAAGAACAAAGTTCTTTGTGTCAATAAAATATGTACATAAAATTGTACACACGTACTTGAAAACGTACATTTTTTTGATATAATATTGGTGAAGGAGTTTGAAACAATGCCAGTTACAAATATTTCTGTATTAAGAAAGAATCTATTTACAACAATTGACAATGTGATTGAATTCAACCAACCAATAGTTGTGAACACAAAAAAGGGAAATGCAGTTATCATCTCCGAAGAAGATTATAAAGCATTAACTGAAACTCTTTATCTAACTTCACAACCTGGGTTGGTTCAAAAAATTAAAGAGGGCGAGAAAGAAAAAGTTGAAGGGATGGCAACTTATGATCCAGATGAGGAATGGTGATTATGTGGCAAATCAAATTCACTAAGAACGCCGAAAAAGACAAACAAAGACTAAAAGCATCAGGATTAGAAAAGAAGGCAAAGACAATCCTTAATGTATTGTCTAGTAACCCTTATCAAAATCCTCCAGCATATGAAAAACTTGTTGGAGATTTGGATGGATATTATTCTCGACGAATTAATGTTCAACACAGAATTGTGTATCGAGTTCTAAAGCTAGAAAAAATAGTAGTGGTTCATTCTATGTGGACTCACTATGAAAAATAAAAACAGCACATAGTGCTGTTTTCTTTTCAATTTAAGAAATTATTTAATGATTGTCCCGGCTTTCAATTCGACCGCTTCATTTGCTTTCTCTAAAGAAGAGATAATGGCGGTTTTGCCAGGTTTTTCATTTAAGAACTTAACGCAAGCGTTAACTTTTGGATACATGCTACCTTTAGCGAAGTAATCTGTTTTGAGATATTCTTCCATTTCCTTTTTGGAAACTTTTTCTAATTTCTTTTCATCTGGTTTACGGTAGTTAATGTAGACATTATCAACAGCGGTTAAGATGACAAGATAATCAGCATCCACTAAAGCAGCAACTTTTGCAGAAGCGTAGTCTTTATCAATAACAGCAGCAATTCCTTCTAATTTGCCATTATTTTCGATGACCGGAATTCCGCCTCCACCTGCGCAGATAACGATGTCGCCTTTTTTAACTAAAGTGGCGATTGATTCTTTTTCAACAACATCGATTGGAAGTGGGGAAGCAACGACTCTTCTCCAACCTCTTCCGGCATCTTCTTTCATGGTGTAGCCTTTTTCTAAGGCTATTTTCTTAGCTTCTTCTTCGGAATAGAACGCGCCAACTGGTTTGGATGGTGATTTAAATAATGGATCGTTTTTATCCACTAAAACTTGGCTAACTAAGGTAACGACATTGCGTTTTAAACCTTCTTCTTTTAAAGCATTATCGATTGCGTTTTGAATATGGAAACCAATATAACCTTGAGACATTGCTCCGCATTCTGGGAATGGCATATCTGGAGCAGAAGTGGATTCGGTAAAGGCTAAGTTGATCATTCCAACTTGTGGACCATTTCCGTGAACGATAATGACTTCGTGACCTAATTTAATAAGGTGAACAATACTTTTAGCAACGCCCACTAAAAGAGCTTTTTGTTCTTCGGCGTTATTTCCTAAAGCATTTCCGCCTAATGAGACGACATATCTTGACATAAAACTATCTCCTTAATCGCTACTAAATTATATAACTTGCTTTAATAATTATGCACCTAAATCTATAAAAAATATTTTTGTTTATTTATTTTGAATATATATTCAAAATTAAACACGTCGCAGGCGTGCCTTAACCTTGTGTGCGCACTTGAATGATGTGGGCCTATTCGTGTAGAATAATGCATATACGTCATGGTCACGGGAATCGTATTAGCAGGTGGACTCTCCAGTCGTGCCAAAGTCAATAAATTACTCCTGAAGGTAGATAGTAAACCTTTGATTTCTCTTACGATCGATTCGATTAAAAATTTTGTCGATGAAGTTGTAGTGGTGACTGGCCGATACGACGAAGAACTTAGACCACATCTAAAAGATGTTAAGGTGGTTTATAACAAAGATTATGAATTAGGAATGTTTTCTTCTGTGTTAACAGGATTACGTGAGGTCAAAGATGAAGCCTTACTTCTTCCTGGAGATATGGCAAACATTTCGAATGCAACAATTAAAACAATTTTAGATAACAAAGGATGTATTTCTATTCCCACATATAAAGGAACAAGAGGACATCCTTTATTTTTAAATAAAGAAATGGTAAATCTAGTCCTAAAAGAAGATGTTAATTCGAATTTAAGAGCGTTCATTTCTAAACACGAAGATAAAGTTAATCTAGTAAAAGTGAACGATCCATTTATCGAATTTGATATTGATACAATCGAAGATTACAACATGTTTTTAGCAAAAAGAAAGGAACTATCTTATGAAAGCTAATTCTTTTGTTAGTGTTGGTTCTTGGCAAGAAGCTTATAAGCTACTTAAAGCCTCTCCAAAGAATAAAATTCTTGGTGGTGGTCTCTGGCTTAAAAAAGGTAACGCCCAAGTCGACACCCTTATCGATCTAAGCCGTTTGAATTTAAACAAGATCGAAGATAAAGGTTCATTTATTGAAGTAGGCTCAATGGTCAGCCAAAGAGAACTTGAAACCTCCTCAATCATCAAGGGGTTTGCTGGTGGAGTTATCTCTAAAGCTGTCTCAAAAATCATGGGACCAAGTTTTAGGAATGTCGCGACTATCGGCGGTTCCATTTATGGAAAATATGGTTTTTCTGATTTGATTACCGTCTTATTAGCCTTCGACGTTGAACTTCAATTTTATCCAAGCAAGACAATGTCTTTGGATGAATATTTAAAGACTCCAGGTTTCTATGATGGAATTCTCACTCATGTTCGTATCAAAAAAGAAGATGCGAAGGCTTTCTTTAAGAAAGTTTGTATTACAGCTTTAGATTATCCAATCTTAAACGTTGCAATTAGTAAAGCTAAAACATATAAAGTCGTCGTTGGTTCTCGTCCTTTAGTGGCGACCACCCTCGATAAGACTATGGAATATCTTAACAATGGTGGAGCCGACTTTAAGAAAGCCGCTGAAATCGCTGTCGAAGAATTAAAAGTCGGTGATAGCATGGCCACCAAAGGTGAATACCGTAAACAACTCGCCAAAGTCTATATTGAACGTGGACTTGAGGAGGTAAACAAATAATGTTAGTGAATATTACCGTAAACGGAGTTAACAAAGAAGTTAACATTTCGGCTGGTGAATATCTTTTAGATACTCTTCGCCGCATTGGTGTTAAATCAGTCAAGAAGGGCTGCAATGGTTCAAGCTGTGGTGCTTGTGTCGTCCTCGTGGACGATAAACCAGTCCTTTCTTGTTCAGTTTTAACTGCTAGAGTAAACGGAAAACGTGTTGATACAGTTGAATCTATCAAAGATGAAGCAAGCGAATTAAGTAGCTATTTCTCTAAAGAGGGTGCTGATCAATGCGGTTTCTGTAATGCTTCACTCGCTCTTATGGTGCATGCCTTAAAGAAAGAAAATCCAAATCCAAGCGATGAAGAGATTTCCGACTTTGTCGTTGGTAATATCTGCCGTTGCACTGGTTATCAAGCCCAACAAAAAGCCATTCGCGCTTATCTTAGAGGAGGAAACAAACAATGAGAAAATTCAAAGTTGTAAACAATATTACTCCTAGTGTTGA
>CAMYZF010000027.1 GCA_947303755.1 uncultured Erysipelotrichaceae bacterium
GTGAAATTCCATTTGATTGGTTGAGGCTTACCTTTCTCGTTTTGAGTGATTAACCACTTGTAAAGAGGATCGGCTTTATCACCTTTAACTTCAATCTTTTTAAATCTAGGAAACTTAGTGTTGAATCTAAGTGAACAGATTTGGTTAATCTCTTCATCGCTATGAGGCGCTTGATGGAAGAATTGATTGCAGGGGAAGTCTAACACTTCAAAACCTTTCTCGTTAAGTTCTTCATACATCGCTTCAATCGCGTCGTATTGTGGGGTGAAACCACATTTAGTCGCGGTGTTCACAATTAGGAGCACTTTTCCTTCGTATTTCTTCAAAGAAACCATTTCTCCTGATTGGTTCAAAACAGCAAAATCATAAACAGTCATATTTATATCCTTTCTATCCCACTAAAGAAGTGAGGAATTGATAAATACTTTCGATATATACAAATACCACTAAACCAATACCGGCAAGAGGAATAATGATATCCAAGTTACTTTGTTTGTGAGTTCTTGTGTAGGAGTAAAGAAGAATAAATGGAATAGCGATAATCATCGCGGAGCATTGTCCGAGCTGATAAATACTCATAATTTCACTGAAGTAAGAAAACTCTGCACCCATATATCCTGTATAGTAGGCAAATACACCAATCAAAAGGAAGACTTCCGCAACAGCAACAAAGAGAATAATTGTCACAAGAGTTACTGAAACCGAGAAGGAATTGCGGTTGGTTTTTAAATATTCATGATAATCGTGATGAGTCGCTCCAAGAGAAACAAATATCTTCTCTCGATACTTAAACCAAAGGCTCATTAAAACGAAAATTAAGAATACGAGTGGTGATTTAGTCGCCATAAACGGATGGAAATAGAATGAAAGGCTAATTTGACCTGTTCCGCTCAGGATTCTTAAGATGTATGAAGTGATAATAAAAGCAACAGGGAATAAAGAGAATAATCTAAAAATTATGCGCTTTTTGCCGATAAAAATCTTTTTTGGATTAAGGTTAACGAAGAAGTGGAAAAGAGTGAACATGAATAAATCAGCAAAGACGTTAATCCCAACATGATCTTTCAAAAAACTGTTCACATAAGAATCAACCATAGTTTCCGATAAACCAAGTTGGACGAATAGACCATTAATATATCTTAAATAAAGAAGACAGAAGCCCACGCCTATCGCGAGATAGCCTAATCCGTATATCAAAAGGAAGTGTTGAGGCTTTTTCTGGCCACTTAACACCAAAGAGAACGAAGCGATGATAAAAAGTGGGGTAGCAAGGGAAGCAATAAAGTTCAAAATGGTTATTTGAATATTGTTAAACTGGGACATTCCAAAGATTCGAGATGAAATCGAGGCAAATACAAGTGCTTGGCCACACGCAAAAGCAATCCAACCAATAATTCTCAAGGCTCGATAGGACAACGGACCTCGATACTTCATATCAGGACGGTCAATAAATTTAGCTCTAAACTTTTTTAGTCTAGCTTGTTTTCTCTCTGCTCTTGTTTTCATAATTTATAGCTGTTGAAGAAGATTACAACATCCTCAGAAATAGTTGATTTATTGATTGCTTTCCATTGCTCTTCGTCGCCTTCAAAATGAATGATACTTAAAGCGTGATGAGTGAAATTATTATCGGCAATTTCCACATATTTTGGTAAATAGACAATATTTAGCTTCTTGAGTCTAGAGGTAACGTTATCATTAATTTTTGTAACAATTTTCCCGTCATAAGTTTTTGGGAAAACAATCTCACCATTTGTCGGCACAAAATTGACTTTTGAGACCGCATAAGAAGCTTCATCGATAACTTCGAAATCAAGAATTTGCTCAGGAACGCAGTAAAGAGTGGTTGGTCCTGTAATAACAAACTCAGAATCAATTTCTTCACTTAGCTCAGCATCGCTATAGAACGTAGAAGCACTCATTAAGTAGTCCTCGCTAATCCAAGGATAGTCAATCGGTGACCTTCCTTCTGGGATTTGTCTAACTTCACTAACCCCTTCTCCTAAAACAAAGGTGACATCATATTTCTCACGAATATCATCTGGTCTTTCATATAAATGAAAAACTAGTTGTTTGTCTAGATATTGGAAAGAGAAATTATGTTTCTCTTGAGCGTAGGAAACGGGAAGTTCACAGTTAAAATCTACTACTTGATAACTATCTGGAGTAAGTTTATATCTTTCAACTTGGTAGCCTTGTGTATATGTTTTCTTTTCTGAAATCTCGTTAGTGATAATTGGATCATAGAATCTAAAAGAGACTGTGGATTGACCAGAATAAACAAGCAACATTGAAAAAGAAACGATGTGGTTCTCCTCATTGGTCTTTTCTTTAATTGGAGTGAAATAAAAATCGTAATCTCCATCTGAAAAAGCTGGGGTGTCCAAATAAATCTCATTTATCGTTTTGACATCAAGACGAGCACATCCAGTCAATGCCGATACAGCAATTGGAAGAATAAAGAAAAGCTTGTTTCGCATATTCATATAAGCATTTTACATTATTTAGTTAAAAAACATTGAGAAAAATTCAAAATTTTTAATTAATCGCAATCACTTATCTTTTGAAATGATTTTCTTTTTCTAAGAAAGAGTGTATAGAATATATATGCTGAAAGGAAATCCTATATGCCTAACAAATTTTACAATTTAAGTGTTGATGAACTCATTAAACACGCAGTTAGTAATAAAGAAGGCGTAATTGCCTCTAATGGAGCCTTATCTCTAAAAACCGGTAAATTCACTGGTCGAGCTCCAAAAGATAAATTTATCGTTGATACTCCAGCGGTTCATAATGACATCGCTTGGGGTAAAGTTAATCGCCCAATCTCTTTAGAGAAGTTTAATGCGATTAAAGACAAAGTCTTAAAACATTTAGAAAGTGTCGATAATTACATTTTCCAAGGTTTTGCTGGTGCAGATCCAAAATACCGTCTTAAATTCAAAGTGGTCAACGAACTCGCATCGCAAAATTTATTCATTCATCAATTACTAGTAAGACCAACTAAGGATGAACTAGAAAAATTTGGTAAGGAAGACTATGTAATTTATGTCGCTCCAAACTATAAATGTGACCCAGCAGTTGATGGTACAAATTCCGAAGCATTCATAGGTCTAGACTATGAACATCACGTCATTGTCATTGCTGGTTCAGCCTATTCTGGAGAGATCAAAAAATCGGTTTTCTCCACGATGAATTATGTGATGCCAAAAAGAGAAGTTTTACCAATGCATTGCTCCGCGAATGTTGATCCTAAAAATGGTGATGTCGCTATCTTCTTTGGTTTAAGTGGAACAGGTAAAACTACCTTATCCGCTGATCCTAATCGACTTCTCATTGGCGATGATGAACATGGATGGAGCAAAGATGGTGTATTCAATTTCGAAGGTGGTTGCTATGCAAAATGTATCAATTTAACCGAAGAAAACGAACCAGACATCTATCACGCGATTAAACGTGGTGCGGTCATGGAAAACGTCATCTTAAATGCTAAAAATGAACCTGATTATTTTGATAATTCCATCACTGAAAACACTCGTGTTGGTTATCCAGTTGATTTTATCAAAAATGCTAAAATCCCAAGTGTCGGTGGAATTCCAAAAGTTATCATCTTCTTAACCGCTGATGCCTTTGGAGTGCTCCCACCAGTTTCGAAATTATCTAAAGAAGCGGCGATGTATCACTTCATCACCGGTTTCACTTCCAAAGTTGCGGGTACCGAAGAAGGTATCAAACAGCCAGAACCAACCTTCTCCACATTATTTGGAGAACCATTCATGCCGCTTTCACCATTTGTCTACGCTAATATGCTTGGTGAAAGAATCGATAAATATGGCACCCAAGTTTACTTGGTCAACACCGGTTGGGCTGGTGGAACTGCTACAAGTGGTGCATCACGTATCAAACTTCGCTACACCAGAAACATGGTTTCCGCGATTTTAGATGGAAGCATCAACAAAGCAACCTTCAAACATGATCCAATCTTCAATCTTGAAGTTCCAACGGAATTAAAAGATGTTCCAACTGAACTCTTAAGTCCAAAAGATTATTGGGTTAACAAGAAGGAATATGAAGAAACCGCTAACAAGTTAGCGAAGATGTTTGAAGAAAACTTCAAAACCAAGTATCCAGACATTCCAGATCACATTCGAAATGCTGGTCCAAAAGCTAAATAAGGGAGAGAGAAAATCTCTCTTTTATTTTATTTAGTGCTGGTATAATAAAATTAAAATATGTAGCGTTTCAGTTAGAAACGTGTATGATTTTTAGCATATGGCTCTTAACCCAAAGCAAAAGAAAAAGCTCAGAATTGGAATAATCATAGCTAGTATAGTGACATTATTGATTGCGACCCCAATCGCAGCTTTTTACGCTATGCTTTATGATTCAAGAGCTAAAGACACTAAAGTCGACGATGAAGATCGATATTTAAGAATCTTTGCCGATGAAATTACTCATAGCTTTGATAATCTTAATGCTGACAACACTATCTCGTTACAATTTAGTGAAGAGAAAATAAACCAAACTTTAAAAGTTATTAAGACCAGAAGTTATGAATTTGGTCGATATGTAACAAATGTTGAATATAATTTTGATAACAAAGAGTTTTATATCGACATTCAAATCCCTCTTTTCAAGACTCGATTAATTGCTTCAGTTAATCCTTACTACGATGAAGTTGAGAAAGATTTAGTAATCGAAGTTAAAAACTTAAGAGCAGGTAGAGTGGATTCGATGATGGGGCTTGCAACTAAACTAATTGATAACGAAAACATCTTAAAAGCTTTGCTTTGGATGTTAGATGCAATGTCTTTAAACGTTAACTTTGACCGTCAAAACATGGCTTTTAGATATCCAATCGAAAACATTGTTTACGATTTGTATTCAATTTCATTATCAGACCAATCATCTTTGATCGCAGGGCTTATGTCTCAAATTGTTCAAGACAATGAATCAAACGTTTCTTTAGAAAATAAGACATTTGCGGCTAAATTCGGTGATTATGGCGTGAATAAATACGAATTACCTGGTTTTAATTATTCTTGGCCAATTGAGAAAAATATAAACAAATATATTCGCCCAATGATTCAAAATGGCGTTTTCGAATGTATCAACAATCATGAACAATTAAAAACACTTCGCTATCTCCTTCTTGGCTATCAAAATATCACCTTAGAAGAACAAAATAGCTTAAAAGAACTTAATTTAGCGCCATATGGTTTTGAAGATGTTTCAACTTACGAAAGCGAATCTCAAGAAAGACTAACTCAAAAATTAGACTTATCCGATTTAATCGTCGCTAAGATTAATAATGAAATCGAAACTAATGGCAACAAATTTACAAAAGGATATAGTTTCAATATCAAAGTAAATGAAAACGAGATGGCAAGAGCATTCTATGATGCTCCAATGCTATTCAATGGTTATTGCCCATCATCATTAAATGGCGAAGACATTCATTATTTAGTAAACGACAGTGTTTACTTCAACTTCTTGGATGGTTCTTTTGCAATTGTTAATAATTTCAATATTGACAATAACAATTTAGCGCATTCTGGTTTTTTCTCTTTGAAAGAGAAAAAAGACCACATTTTCTCATTCAGTATGGATGAAACTATGTTTGGTGATAAGCCTGCTTGTCCGCAATCAGATTGGTCATATGCTCTTCTTTTAAGCAGCCGGATTTACCAAAGTGATGGATGGCTTAGACTTGATATCATTAACAAAGATGGTTTGCACAAAACAAAGAAAGAAAACTACACTTTAGTGTTTGATTTTAACGTTCCTATCCAGGAATCTAAATTACGAAAAACTTTAGAAGAGAAAGACTTAACCTTCGAAACCGCTCTCAGTTTCACTGATGAAGATATGGTTTTGACCGTTACAATGTAATTATGGAAGAAACATTTGTTCGCCCAAATTATAAAAAAGATGCGCTAATCAATACGATTGCGAATATTTCATATTTGTTCGCTTTGTGGCTCATGACTTTCTTAACACCGAAGATCGGTAACTTTGCGGATGCTGGTGTTTTCACAATTGCCCTTTCTGTCGCGAATATTTGCACAGCAATTTCAACCTATAACATCTCTATCTTCCAAGCTAGTGATGTAAATAAGAAATATAAAGATAATCATTATCTTTACTTTGGTCTAACCGCAACATTCATAAGCTTTCTAATTGCCTTAGGATTATGTTTTGGTTTTGGTTATTTAAGCGGACCAAACGGAGTCGCTATCTTTTTCAGTGTCTTCCTATACTATGTATTTAAATCTGCTGAAAACGTTTCTCTCATCTTTTACGTCTCCATGCAAAGACAAGGAAAGATGTACTTATCTGGCTACTCACTTTTAGTGAAAGCAGTGGTGATGCTCGGTATTTTTGTGGGAGTGTACGCGCTTTCCAAATCACTCGTGCTCACGATGGGCGTGCTTGCTGTTTCTGCTTACGCATATCTATTTATTGTGGATTTCATCCTTGTTAAGAAATACTGTGGAAACGTCTTAAAGATTGATAAGCCAAACTTTAAGTTTGCAATGACCTTATTTGTCGCTGCGGCGGCAGTGTGTATATATGGCTTCTCATTTGCGATGATTCCATCGCTTCCAAGAATGATTTATGAAAAATTGCCTGAGGTAAGTCAGGAACAAGTCGGTTATTTTGGCACTATGGCGGCTATCACTGTTTTAATTCAAGCCGCGGTCAACGCTTTACTCGTGCCATTTATTCCAAAAATCACTAAAGCTTATAACGATAAAGGATTCAAAGAATTCTTTAAGATTATCGGAGGCTTTGTAGTTTTGATTGCAGGCCTAACTTTAGTGGCCTTCTTAATGTGTCACTTCTTAGGACATTGGGCTTTGACTCTATTCTATGGAGACTCCATTGGAGAATATTCTAGTGTCTTTAAGTGGATTGTCCTTGCCACTGGCTTACAGACTTTAATTATTTTGCTTGCGACTGTGTGCATTTCGATGCGTAAAAAGATAACGGTGGCAATAGTTTCAATCGCTGGACTTATCGCTATGGGCGCTTTAGTCTATCCGCTAGTCGCATCATTTCATATGATGGGTATTGTTTACGTTTACTACATTTCATACGGGGTCATGGCCCTTGGATTTATTGGAGTGTTATCATATTGTTTATATAAACAAATCAAACAAAAAAAGGAGATTTCTGAATGAGAAAAATCTTAGTAATGGGAAATGGTTTTGTTGGCACCAACATCTATAACTATTTCAAAGCCAAAGGCGAAGATGTAAAGATGGTTTCTATCTTAGACTTCGACTTCATGGACAAAAAGCAAGTCGATGATTATTTCAAAGGCAAACACTTTGACGCAGTTATTCATTGCGCGAACTATGGTGGCTCAAGAGCCACTGGCTACGATGTTGATGCTTTTAAAGATGTCGTCGATCAAAACTTACTAATGTGGGATAACATCACTGCAAATATCCCAGACGATACTGTCTTAATTCACTTTGGTAGTGGAGCGCAGTACAACAAATCACGCGATCTTGTCAACGTCTCTGAAGACGATATTGGTAAAGTGTTACCAACCGATGGATACGGATATTCAAAGCTTGAAATTCATAAACGCATCCAAGACCATCCAAACTTCTACAACCTCATAATCTTTGGATTATATGGCAAAGGTGAAGACTACACTTATAAATTCATTTCCAATGCGATTGTGAAGAATTTGCTTAAGCAACCAATCGTCATCAATCAAAACGTTAGATTCTCATATCTTTTCTTAGATGATATTCTCCGTTTGATTGATTTAACAACATATGGAAATCTTCCAAACAACGAATTCAATGTTACTCCAACAGAGTCTATCACTTTAGTGGAAGCAACAAATATCATCAACGAAATCTCGGATTTCAAATCTGAAGTCACCATCAAAAATCCTGGTATGAACTATGAATATACTGGTGATAACACTCGACTTAGAGAAAACTTCCCAGATTTTAAATTTACATCTTATAAAGATGGAATCAAAAAATTATACGATTATTACAAGGAAAACCTTGATTCATTAAATAAGGAGGCTGTCATAGAGGATAAATTGATCGCTTTATGCAGAACAAAATAATATGGATAAGAAGAAATTAACTATCGTCATTGGTTGTTATAATGAGGAAGAAAACGTCATCCCTTTAGTGGATGAAATCCGTAAAGTCACGGATGAAAAACTTCCAAATTATTTAACCGAAATCATGTTTATCGATAACTGCTCACAAGATAGCACTAGAGATAAACTAAGAATCATCTGCGCTAGAGATAAGCATGTTAAATGTATATTTAATGCGAAGAACTTTGGTCACATTCGTTCACCTTACTACGCTTTAACACATGCTGATGGTGACTTAGTCATGCTTATGTGTGCAGACTTCCAAGATCCACCAGAGCTCATTCCTGAATTCGTTAAGAAATGGGAAGAAGGCTATAAAGTGGTGGTCGGAGTTAAAACCAAATCCAAAACCAACCCATTCGTGAACTCAATTCGTAATTTATACTATCGTATAATTCATAAAGTCAGCGATGTTGAACAAATCCAAAACTACACTGGCTATGGTTTATATGACCAATCATTTATTAAAGTATTAGCTTCTTTAGAGGATCCATATCCTTACATGAGAGGTATCGTTGCTGAACTCGGTTATAAAATGACA
Source organism: uncultured Erysipelotrichaceae bacterium (assembly GCA_947303755.1). Taxonomy (GTDB): domain Bacteria; phylum Bacillota_I; class Bacilli_A; order RFN20; family CAG-826; genus Fiminaster. The sequence goes on from CAMYZF010000027.1 coordinate 8,679, forward strand.
AAAATCGAGTATGTTCAACCACAAAGAAGAGCAGGCAAATCTCATAACAACTTCATGATTCTTTACGATATGGCGATGTTAGGAATTACTAGCTACACCAACTTCTTTGTTAGAACTGCAACATTTGTTGCAGCAGCATTAGGTTTCTTAACCTTTGGAGGCTTTGTAACTTATATGGTCTTCTTAATTATTAGACTAGTTCAATACGAAGCTCTTCCATCAATTTTATGGCCTATTTTAATTGCGATAGGTCTAGTAGGAACAATCATATTGTTCTATATCGGTATGGTCGGTGAATATGTCAACCAAATCAACACCAGAACCATGAAACGTCCATACGTTATCGAGGAAGAAAGAATTAATTTTGACGATGAAGGAAAAGATTCTAAATAAATTTAAAGATTTAGATTTCATCATCTTCCTTTTAGGAGGAGTTGTTTTAGCCTCGCTTCTTTTCGTCTTGTTCTACCAAGGCGCGATAAACGAATATTCACAATACATTTCCTATTGTGATATGGTCAAAGGCTATTCTCCTTTGCTAGCTTTCAATGCTTCGTCGCTTCTTGGCTATTCATTGATTGCGAAAATGTTTGGTTCATCCTTACTCGCATATAAGTGGGTAGGATATGGATTATTCGTTTTAGGTTATTTCATAATCGGAATCATTGCCTACTGGTTTATTTACAAACTTTCCAAGAAACTGACAAGATATCTACAAATTTTGATTATTCCAATATCATTGATGATATTGCTTAATCCAAATCATCTCTTATCAAGTTTTGAATCTTTCATAATCCCATTATCATTTGCGTTATTAGGTCTAAACTGTTTTGTCTTTTATTTGCTAATAAAAAAGAATGGCTTAAAGACACAATACCTCTATATCGCCTTCGTAGTAACATTTGTTATTCAAATCTTATTTGGATCCCTTTTATCTTTACTAGCGGTAGTAGCTTTCGGTGTTTATAGCTTTGCTAAATATCGTAAATCAAAAGATAACAACGATTTAATTTCATTATTGTCCAGCGTAACTATTGTTATCGCCTACATCGTTTTGCTCGTCGCATCGCATCACGAAAGTGGCTTAGTGTTCCATGAATTTAAAGTGCTTACACTCGCAAAAGGGTTCTTAACAAATATCTCATCAGCTTTAATCGGGCCATACAGCGAAACAAGATTTTTCCCAAGTTTTGTCTTTGTTTTGTTTGGTGGATTATTGTTTGCTTTTGAAATATTTGTCATTTGTTTTGATTTATCAAAAAGTAAGAAATTGACCTTAAGAACATTTGTAATGATTTTCTTCATCATCGCCATAATGGTGGAGACCATTCTCAATGGCGGAACAGTGTTCTTCTTATTCTTTAATCCATTCGGATTATGTTCTTCAATTTTGTCGTTAGCGACTTTATACACAGTTATTTATGACCTTAAATATTTGGTGAGCAAAGAAAGCAAATTTAACACGCTGCATCCTGATTTAAAATTCTTTTTGTGCGCAGCAATACTTTGCTTACTTTTAGTAGGCTCGTTATTAGCCTTTGGAACAGTGAGGAATTTATAATATGAAAAAGAAAATTTTCTCACTTGAATTAATTATCATTCCGGCTCTAGGTTTATTGACCTTCCTTTTAGCATGTCTACTTGGATCATGGAGATTTTTAATCGAAACCTTCTTTCATAGTTTCGATGATACCTTCATGGATTTCTTTAACTCGATTAGAGACGCTGCTAAATTTAATGTCTATACCCAGTACCATGTCATATATTCACCTCTGGTGACTTTGTATTTCATGTTCTGCTCATTTTTCATTCCTGATAGTGCATTAGATCATGCGACAACTCAATACGTCATGCAAAGACAACCAATGTCTTACGTTCTTTTAGGAATCTTTTTGATAGTTTGTTTTGTTTTACTATTTTTCGCTCTCAAGCGTCTTTTAAAGAAGCAAAGCAAAGCACAAATTATCTTTATATATTGTTTAGCAATATTCTCCTTCCCATTCCTATACACGATAGAAAGAGGAAACACCTTACTATTAACATTTGTGTTAATTGTCATTTTCTACGCGTTTTATGACGGGGAAAAGAAATATCACAAAGATATCGCCTTACTAGCTTTAGCATTAGCTACCACAATCAAACTGTATCCAGTTATCTTCGCTTTAATTTTATTCAAAAAGAAAGCTTGGAAAGACATCACCAAATTCGGAATCTTTACCACATTGTTACTGTTTGTTCCATTTATCTTCTATGGAGGATTAGAAGGCTTATATATTATTATATATAGTGCTTTAAATCTATTTGGAGAACAACTCCAATTCTTCTCTAATGTCTTCTTGGTTCTTTACTATGGAGTAGGGGTGCCATTAAGAATCGCAAAACTAGTAAATTATTTTGTGATCCTCTTACTTGTAATCAACTTCTTCTTAGTCAAAAAACAATATCAAGAATACACCATATTAGCCATCATTCTAATGTGCATTTCTCCAGGCACAGAGCCTTACACTTCAATCTTCTTCTTAACAAGCGTTTTCCTTCTTATAAAAGAAGAAAGAAAAGGATACTTGGAAATAATATACATGGCTAATTTACTACTATTATTAACGTTTAACCCGTTAACATGGTCTTTGAATGTACTTACATTCGCTTACATGGTGGTGTTCTATATTCTTCACTTTGTCATCATCCCAATTCCAATTATCAAAACTTGGTATTTAAACAAAGTTAAACCAAAGGAAATCCCAAATGAATAAATTCAAAAAATACTTAAATGTCGTTGATTTGTTTTTCATCGTGGCGATTGCTTTTGCAATCTTTTGGATTATCGAACTGGTTTTTGATGTTTGTTTATCTAGTCCTCACACTTTGTTAAACAACGGAGTGTTTCATCACAATATCAATGACTCATTCAATGATTTTTACAATGTAAATGATTTCTTTTTGAATTACTCACCATATATGGAATGCAAGTCATCTTATCCACCGATGAACTTCATCATCTGCTTTCCATTCATGCTTATCCAAAGGCACGATAAATATCCTGCTTTTGTTTTGTATGTAATCATTTATTCTTTATTCCTAATTGGTATCTATTTCTTAACCATTCGAAAATACAAATTATCCATATCCAAAGCGATTAAAATCGCAATTATTTTTCTTATTTCAGCGCCTTTCTTATTCATGGTTGAAAGAGGTAATTATTTAGTTATAACTTTCTGTTTCACTTGCTTATTTTTATTAACATACGATTCAAAGAATCGTGTTATTAGAGAATTATCATTTGTTTGGCTAGCTATAGCGGTAGCTTCAAAGATTTATCCAGCGGTATTTGCAATCGTTTTGCTCAAAGAAAAAAGATGGCTTGATTTGTTAAAAGCGGCTTCTTATTCAATCGTTCTTTTCTTCTTACCATTTTTAGTCATGAAAGATGGCTTTGTCACCAACGTCCAAGTATTTTTAGAAAACTTAAAATCCTTTTCAAGTTCCACAAGATTATCCGTCGATGTTTCGACATCTAACATGTTTAGAATCTGGGCTTATATTTTTGGTTTAGATTACACATCTAGTGGCGTGGCATTATTCGCTACGATCATCAAATATTTACTTTTTGTTTTGATGGTGGTCGCGATGTATTTTTCTAACAAAAGATGGAAGACGATGGCCCTAGCGGCGTTATGTTCAATCGTCATCCCTTCTCCAGCGATGATTCATTCACTAATTTTTGTATTCATCGCTATCTTTGATTTTGTTAATGAAGAGCACAAAGAAAAGATTGATTATTTATACATGGCTCTATTCATTTTAATCATCACTCCACTTCAATTTGGTTTTATTATAAAACCAGTTCCTTTCTCAGAACAATATCCTTACATCCAAGAAATCAATCCAGATTATCTTGGTTTAACGGTTAATGTATTGCTTGAAGCTATGGCGAGTTTTGCCCTCGCTTTAAGCGTAAGTGTTTCAATCATTTTAGAAATGATAAAAAACCACAAGAAAAACTAGCAAGCGGTTGCCCAAACATAAAAATATTTATTTTTGATATCTTCTAGGAGCAAAATCCTATAATCGTTTTATTATTGAAAAAACATATGTTTTATTGTTTAATATGTATGTTTCTAGGAGAAAAATATGAAAGTAGTAATATTAGCAGGTGGCTTTGGTACGAGAATTTCTGAAGAAAGTATCTCTAAACCAAAACCGATGATTGAATTAGGTGGAATGCCAATCCTTTGGCACATCATGAAGATGTATTCCGCCTACGGCTATAATGAATTCATTATTTGTATGGGTTATAAGGCGAACGTCATCCGTGACTTCTTCGCGAATTATTACCTCTACACCTCAGACGTTACCTTCGACATGTCTGATAACAACAGAATGATCGTTCATAGAAACTATTCTGAACCATGGAAGGTCACTTTAGTTGATACTAGACTTAACACCATGACTGGTGGCCGTATCAAACGTATTCAAAAATATGTTGGTAACGAACCATTCTTACTCACCTATGGTGATGGTGTCAGCGATGTCGATATCAATAAGCTCGTCAAATTCCATAATGAGCACGGACACAAATGCACAATCACAACTGTCTCATCTAGACAAAGATTCGGTGTCATTAATATCGAAAAAGATGGCTTAGTCTCTGACTTCAGAGAAAAATCCGATGAAGATGGTGCGATGATCAATGGTGGTTTCATGGTCTGTGAACCAAGCGTCTTCGATTACATCAAAGGCGACAAGACAGTCTTTGAAAAAGAACCACTTGAAAATCTTGCTAAAGAAGGTGAACTTGATGCTTATCGCCACAAAGGCTTCTGGCAATGTATGGACACTAAACGTGACCACGACATTCTTGAAGAAATGTGGGAAGAAGGCAAAGCGCCTTGGAAGACATGGAAGGATTAAATTATGTTTAATCCTTTATTTTATAAAGACAAAGTTGTCCTCATCACAGGACATACAGGATTTAAAGGTTCCTGGCTTTGTAAGATGCTCACTATGTTTGGAGCGAAGGTTATTGGTTATTCTTTACAATCACCAACTAACCCAAACCTTTTTACATTAAGCAAAGTCAATAAAGATATCACTTCAATCATCGGTGATATTCGTGATTTTGGTTATTTGAAATCGGTCTTTGATAAATATCAACCAGAGATCGTTTTCCATTTAGCCGCTCAACCGATTGTTAGAGATTCCTATAAGGATCCAAAATATACCTTTGATGTTAACATCATGGGCACAGTTAATGTCTTAGAATGCGTTAGACGCACTCCAAGTGTTAAATCTGTCGTCAATGTCACAACAGACAAGGTTTATTTGAATAACGATATTGATAACCACGCTTTCAAAGAAGATGAACCATTAGATGGTTATGATCCATATTCCAACTCCAAATCATGTTCGGAACTCGTAACTCATTCTTATAAGAAATCATTCTTCAATGACATGGATATCGCTGTTTCTACTGCACGCGCGGGTAATGTTATCGGTGGTGGAGATTTCTCCAATGATCGAATCATCCCTGATTGCGTAAGAGCGGT
>CAMYZF010000028.1 GCA_947303755.1 uncultured Erysipelotrichaceae bacterium
TGTGCCGCTATTAAACTTCATCGTCCAGTTAAGATGGTTTTTGAAAGACCAGAAGATATTACATTCTCCACCAAACGCCATCCATCGCATAGTGATTATGAAGCGCTAATTGGTGAAAATAATGAAATCTTAGGTATTAAAGCTCACGTTAAACTCGATGGTGGTGCTTATAAAGGTTGTAGTGGAGTCGTTCTTTCACGTGCGCTAATTGCATCGTGCAATGCCTACGTGTTTGAAAACCTCGACATTGTTGGTGATGTTTATATGACTAACCACGTTCCGTGTGCAGCCTTCAGAGGATTCGGATCTCCTCAAACAATCTTTGCGATGGAAATGTTTATACACCATATCGCGAAGGAATTAGGTGTAGATCCTCTTGAACTCAGATTAAAATACCTTGCAAAACAAGGAGATGTCACCACAAATAGCGGACATTTCCACGATCCAATCATTCTTCCAGAACTTATTAACAAAGCTATGGAAATGTCGGATTATAAACGCAAAATCAAAGAATATTCCAAACCAGGTTGCCTTAAAGGCATTGGCATGTCTTTATTCCTCCACGGATGTGGATTTACCGGTTCAGGTGAATCAGACATCATCAAAGGAAAAGTCAAATTGGTTAAGGATGAAAATGACCATGTCTATTGTTACGCTTCTAGCGTAGATATGGGTCAAGGTTGTAGAACAACGCTCAAACGTATCGTTGAAAAGAACCTTGGTTTACCAGCCGAACAAGTAACAATGGATGGTCCAGATACTGATACCACTCCAGACACAGGTCCAACTGCAGCTTCAAGAACAATCATCATTGTTGGCTTCCTTATGGAAAAAGCTGCTAAGAATCTTAAGAAGATTTGGAAGAGCGGTGTTAGACAAGAACATATCGAAAACTACGTAGGTCCTGAATATATTCACTGGGACGAAGCGACAATGCAAGGCGATGCTTATCCATCCTATTCATGGGGTGTTAACGTTGTCGAAGTTGAAGTTAACCCAATTACATATCAAGTCGAAGTCAAACACACTTGGTCAACTTATGATGTTGGTCGAGTCGTTGATGAAAGAATCGCTGTTGGTCAAGCTGATGGTGGCCTCTTACAGGCTTTGGGCTATGCCTATTTAGAGAACTTACGTTGCGAAAACGGAAAATTCAGACAAAGAAGTTTAACTGATTATATCGTTCCAACTGCGGTGGACGCACCAAGCATGGATACAGCCTTTATCGACAATCCATTCATTTATGGTGCTGATGGCGCGAAGGGTATGGGTGAGCTTACATTCGTAGGTGGCGCTCCTGCTATTGCGCTTGCGATTGAAAATGCAATCGGTAAAGAAATCCACGCAATTCCTGTAGTTCCTGAAAAATTGATGGAGGTAATTAACAATGGCAAAAATTAAGTTTATTTTGAACGATAAGCCAGTTGAGTTAGATGTTGATCCATCAGCCAGATTAATTGACGTTTTACGTGTTAATCTAAACCTAACTGCGACTAAAGAAGGTTGTGGTGAAGGTAGCTGTGGAGCCTGTGTTGTCCTTATGGACAATAAAGGTGTTAACTCTTGCTTACTTCCTATCGCAAATGTTATCGGTCATAAGATTACAACCTTAGAAGGTTTTAAACACACCAAACAATTTGAAGTGTTGAAGATGTGTTTTGCGGATGAAGGTGGTTCACAATGTGGCTTCTGCACTCCAGGTATGATCTTTGCTGCCCATTCATTACTTAGTAGCAATCCTCACCCAAATGAAGAAGAAGTCCGCGAAGCACTTTCTGGAAACCTTTGCCGTTGTACCGGCTATCAATCAATCGTGCACGCTATTCTTAGAGCGAGCAAGGAAGGAGAAGGATTATGGTAAAATACATCCCTTCATCTTTAGATGATGCTCTCAAGTTTTTAGCTGAGCACGATGCTTATATTTGCGCTGGTGGCACTGATTTAATGGTGCTTAAACGCAATATCGCTGGTCATCTTCCAAAATTTGATAAAGATGTTATCTACGTCAGCAATCTCAAAGAGATTAGTAAGATTTATGAAGATGATAAATACGTTCATATTGGAGCGACTGCGACATTAGATGAGATCTATAACAACAAGCTCACTCCAGAATTATTAAAGAAAGCAATCGGTGAAGTTGCCTCGGTTAACATTCGTCACTTTGCTACCCTCGCTGGTAACATTGCGAACGCATCACCTGCAGGCGATACAATCGTAATCGATTATCTTCTCGACGCGGAACTTATTCTCAAATCCGTTAGAGGCGAAAGAGCCGTAAAAGCCAAAGATTTTGTCTTAGGAGTTAGAAAAATCGACCGTCAAAAAGATGAGTTAATTACTGAAATTCTATTCCCAAAAACAAAATACGATGCTGGCATGTGGTATAAGGTCGGTTCAAGAAAGGCCGATTCTATCTCCAAAGTTAGCGTGGCGGGTATTTATTCCATCCAAGGCGGAAAAGTGTCTAAATTCGCCCTCGCATACGGTTCTAGCGCAATTACCGTGCGTAGAAGCGAGGCTCTCGAGAAGGAAATTACCGGACTCTCTCAAAAAGAGCTTGCAAATCGTATCGAAGAATTTGTTGAAAAGTATTCCCAAACTATTTCACCAATCGATGATCAACGTTCAACCAAAGATTATCGTTTGTTAGTAGCGAAAAATATTACTCGCAAATTCTTAAAAGAAGTTGTGGAGGCCAAACATGAATAAATACATTAAAGGCTACAAATGTACAATCTGCGGTGAATTTTTCACTCCGGAACAAGCGACATTAACTTGTCCAAAGTGTGGTGAAAAAGGAATTTTAGATGTCGTTTACGATTACGACGAACTTAAAAAAGTTCTCACCAAAGAATATTTTGCCAACAACAAAAACTATTCCATGTGGAGATACGCGCCTATCATGGGCATTGAAGATACGCATATCGATGAAATGCTTAGAGTGGGCTGGACTCCACTTTATCACGCAAGAAATCTTGAGAAAGAACTTGGCGTGAAAAGACTATACGTCAAAGACGACGGGCTTAATCCAAGTGGTTCAAGTAAAGATAGAGCTAGCGGTGTAGCGGTGTTAAAAGCTATCGAAGCTGGTGCGAAAGTCATCGCTTGTTCCTCAACTGGAAATGCTGCGTCAAGCTGTGCTTGCCAAGCCGCTCATATGGGACTTAAAGCAGTTATCTTTGTTCCAAAAAGAGCCCCGATTGGTAAAGCCACTCAAATTTGTTTATACGGTGCTACTTTAGTCAAAGTTGATGGTGACTACAAAGTTGCCTTCAAACTCTCTAAAGAGGCTATCGATAAATACGGTTGGTATAACCGTAATGCTGCCATTAACCCATACATGGTTGAAGGTAAGAAGACAGTTTCAATGGAAATTGCCGAACAACTTAACTTCGAACCAACTGATTGGGTCGCTGTATCTGTTGGTGACGGATGCACTGTTGGTGGCGTATATAAGGGCTTCGCTGAATTCTTCAAACTAGGATTAATTAAGCGAATTCCAAAAATCTTAGGTGTTCAATCAACTGGATGCGCGCCATTTGTTATTTCAAGTCAAACTGGTGAGCCTCTAAAAGAAGCTGATGAGAACACGCTTGCTGATTCTATCGCAGTCGGTATTCCACGTAACCCAATGAAAGCTATTAATGCAGTGAAGCTTTCCAAGGGCGCTTGGGTAGCGGTGCCAGATGAAGAGATCATTAAAGCGATGTCTTTACTTGGTCGTACCGAAGGTATCTTTGGTGAACCCGCTGGTGTCGCCGCGATTGCAGGAATCAAGAAAGCCGTTGAGGAAGGTATCATCTCACCAAATGAAACCGTCACAACAATCGTTACTGGAAACGGTTTAAAAGATCCAGTCAATGGTCAAAAGGCAGTATCCATGCCTGAACCAATGGAAGCAAATCTTGAAATATTGGATAAATTTTTGAAAGAAAAAGGAGCAATTTAGTATGTCAAAAATTCCATTTGGACCAACATATGATGAAATGCTTAATCCATCACATCTTGATCCAGAAACAAGAGCGAAAGCTCTTAAGGCTCTCAAGGAAAATGAACTTGATCCTATTAACCTCTTCAACATCACTTGGAAAAATGAAAAGGATGAGGTTAACAAAATTGTCTTACCAAAAGCCTTAACTGGTGTTGACGCGAATATCGTCGTCTTGCTTGGTAAGTACTTCCCATCCGGCTCTCATAAAGTCGGCCCAGCCTATGCGACACTTATGGAAGGATGTGTCGATGGTGAAATTATTCCAGGAAAACACACGATTCTTGGTCCTTCTACCGGTAACTTTGGTATCGGAACAAGTTATATTACTAACTTGATGAAATATGACGCAATCGTCATCATGCCAGACAACATGTCCAAAGAGAGATACGAAAGAATCTCTAAATATGGCGCAAAATTAGATTTAACTCCAGGTTCTGAATCCGATGTTATTCTCACTCTTGAAAGAACTTACGAACTCAAGAAGAATCCATTAAATAGAACTTTGGCACAATTCGAACTTTTACCAAACTATCGTTTCCATCGCCACGTCACTGGTAATTCTGCCATTGAAGCGGTCAAAGGAATCGGTAATGGTCGTATCGCATGTTTCTGCTCTGCTCCAGGTAGTGCAGGTACACTTGCTGCAGGCGATCAAATCAAAGTTGCATTCCCAGAATGTAAGATCGTCGCTTTAGAACCACATGAATGTTCTACACTCACCAATGGTGGTTTAGGACAACACAGAATTGAAGGTATCGGCGATAAGATGATCACTTTAATTCATAACGTCTTAACAACTGACTTCATTACTCAAATCATCGATGAAGATTGCGTCCGTGGTTTAGCAGTTATTCACGAAGGAACAGACGTCTTAGTTAAACATGGCGTCGATCCAAAAGTCGCTAAATCAATGGTGGACCTCTTCGGTGTCTCTGGTATTTGTAATATCTTAGGCGCGATTAAGATGGCTAAATATCTTAAACTTGGTCCAAACGACAATGTCGTTACCATCGCAACAGACTCATTTGATAGATATCCATCTGTTATCAAAAACCTTCATGACCGTGAACTCGAAGTCACTGAGAACGTTTTAGAAAGATGGTTTGAAGATGTCTTCGCTGAAGCTGATACACGTTATGTCTTAGATACACGTGGAAAAGAAGCCAAAGAAAAACTCTTCACTCAAAAAGAGAAAGATTGGCTCAAGTTCGGCTACAAACAAGAATATCTCGATTCTATGAGAAAACCAGAATTCTGGGAACACGAATATAATCTTATTAAAGATTATGACAAGAAGATTCTTGCTATGCGTGGAAAGGAAATTAAATAAATGAAAGTTTCTTACGAAGAAATCCTCAAAAAAGCTGAATCGTATCAAGCTGATATGACCAAATTCCTCCGTGATATGGTCAAAATCCCATCTGAATCCTGCGATGAAAAGAAAGTTGTTCTTCGCATCAAAGAAGAGATGGAAAAGGTTGGATTCGACAGAGTCGAAATCGACCCAATGGGTAACGTCTTAGGTTATATCGGACACGGTAAACATTTAATCGCGATGGACGCCCACATCGATACAGTCGGTATCGGTGAAATCAAAAACTGGAAGTTCGATCCATATGAAGGTTTTGAAGATGAAACCTACATCGGTGGACGTGGTACTTCCGACCAAGAAGGCGGTATGGCTTCCATGGTTTATGCTGGTAAGATTATCAAAGATCTCCACCTTGAAGATGACTACACACTTTTAGTGACTGGCACAGTTCAAGAAGAAGACTGTGATGGCCTTTGCTGGAAATACATCATTGAACAAGACAAGATCAAACCAGAATTTGTCGTTTCAACCGAACCAACTTCTTGCCAAATCTATCGTGGACATCGTGGACGTATGGAAATTAAAGTTAATGTCCGTGGAATATCCTGCCATGGTAGCGCACCAGAACGTGGTGATAACGCGATTTACAAAATGGCCGATATCATTAAAGATATCGAAAAGCTCAATGAAACAGGTTTAGCCTATGATCCGTTCTTAGGCAAAGGCACTGTTACCATTAGCCAAATCTTCCACAAATCACCAAGCCGCTGTGCAGTCGCGGATGGCTGTTGGATTTCCTTAGATAGACGTTTAACAGTCGGTGAAAATGATAAGACTTCGATCGCTGAAATCGAAAACTTACCATCAGTTAAGAAAGCTAAAGCCGAAGTTAGTATGTATGAGTATGAACGCCCAGCATATACCGGCTTAGTTTATAAACAAGAATGCTACTTCCCAACTTGGGTTATTCCAGAAGATTCTATCTTCGTTCAATCCATGAGAGAAGGTTACGTTGGTCTCTTTAAGAAAGAGCCAGTCATCGATAAGTGGACATTCTCCACAAACGGTGTCTCCATCATGGGACGTTTCGGCATTCCTTGCCTTGGCTTTGGTCCAGGAGATGAAAAAGAAGCTCACGCACCAAATGAAAAGACAAGAAAACGTGATTTAGTCATCTGTGCGGCACTTTATGCCACGGTTCCAGGACTTTATCTCGAACATTTAGCAAAACAAAAATAAGGAGAAGTTTATGCAAAAATTAGAACCAAAATTTGCTGGTCGTCATTTAATCACCTTAGAAGATTTTACTAAGGAAGAAATCGACTACATCTTAAAAGTCTCTCATGACATGAAAGACGCTTTCTACGCCAATGAAGAAACTCAATGGTTAGTAGGAAAAACTGGTTTCTTGATGTTCTTTGAACAATCAACCAGAACCAGAAACTCATTTGAGTCCGGTATGGCTCAACTTGGTGGACATGCGACATTCTTAGACACCTCCATGATGCAAATCGCTCATGGTGAATCTGCCAAAGATACCGCTGTTATCCTTTCAAGTTTCGGTCATATGATCGCTTGCCGTTATTGTAACTGGGGCCTTGGAAACAAATATATCCGCGAAATGGCCAAATGGTCCACAGTCCCAATCATCAACTTACAATGTGACTTATATCACCCAATGCAAGCTCTTGCAGACTTAATGACAATCGAAGATGAATTTGGTAAAACCAAAAACCTCAAAGTTTCCGTCATTTGGGCAATGGCAACCACTCACAAAAAACCAATTTCAGTTCCAGTTTCACAAGTGCTTTTATTCCCACGTTACGGAATCGATGTCACTTTAGCTTATCCAGAAGGTTATGATTTACCAGATTGGGTTATTGAAAAAGCTAGAAAGAACGCTGCTGAAAATGGTGGTTCATTAACAATTACTCACGATATGGACGCAGCTTACAAAGACGCTGATGTCGTCTTCCCAAAGAACTGGGGCAGCTGGGTTACCAACCAATCCACAACAGTTGTTGATGATGCTTTATTAGCGCTTAAAGCTTGGAAGTGCACACCAGAAAAGATGGCGCTTGCTAAACCAACCTGCCGTTATATGCACGCTCTTCCAGCTGACAGAGTCAACGAAGTTGTTGATGAGGTTATCGATGGTCCACAATCAGTCGTTTACCAAGAAGCTGAAAACAGAATTCACACTGCAAAGGCTGTTATGGCTCTCTTTGTCCACGACAAACTCCCATCTGATAGACGTTAATTGCTCCTATTAACATATAAGGCGAATCCTTCGGGGTTCGCTTTTTTTATTTATGAAATTAAAATTTCAAAAAGATAATGTAAAAAATAATTGACCTTAAAACAGATAATTATATAATTAAAGTATGGAAAATATTGTGAGTTTTGGAGAAGTTATTAAAAATAAAAGATTGTCTTTAAACATGCCTATGTTAGAACTCGCAAGAAAAGCTAATATTTCTAGAGCAACTTTATCTAATATTGAAAACGGAGGAACAAACTATTCTGTTAAAACCTTATTGGATATTTTCCAAATTTTAAATTTAGATTTAACAATAGCCGGCAACAATAAGAAGGCTCGTCGAAATCGCGCTCAAAGAATCAACAGCATCCACGACAAAAAAGTTAATAGATTCATCATCATGTGTGTTGAACATTATGCTTCATATTCCCACAAATCTAGTGGAGAAACCTATAAAGAGCTGTCTAAAAAAGGAGTTATTAAAGAGTTGAATGATGATTACGAAGACCTTCACGGCATGTCTTCAATGTATTTAAACGAATATATTTCAACTTTAGTTGAAGGAGTGTAATATGCTTTTGTATCATGGTTCTTTTGTGCCAATTAAAACTCCGAAAATATTAGCTTCTGAAAAAGGAAGAGACTTTGGTTTTGCTTTTTATTTAACTCCAATTAAAGAACAAGCCGAGAGAATGGCAAAAAGAAAACAAAAACAAACCCGTAGTTCTAAAGCGATTGTCACCATTTTTGAATGGAATGAAGATAAGAAGACTTATTTTTACAAAAACTTGTCTGAGCCAAATATGGAATGGCTTGAATTGATTGCAAAATGTCGTAGCAATCCAAATTATCGACATGGGTATGATATTGTCGAAGGAAAGATTGCTGATGATAAAGTTGGCGAAACAATTGAATTCGTTTTAGAAGGCATTATGAGAAAAGAAGACGCTATCGAAAGATTGAAATTCCAGAAGATTAATTCTCAAATAGCTTTTTGTAGTGAAGAATCATTGAAATCTTTGACTTACTTGAAACATTATGAGGTTAAATAAATGGAACATTTAATTTCAAAAACATTATTAATTTCTAGAGTTTGCGAAATCATGGCAAACGAATATAAGATTCCTGTTTCTGAAGCCAGAGAAAAAATTTATAATTCAGATCTCATCAATCTAATCGAAGATGATGAAACAGGGCTTTACGGCGAGTCAGCGTGGTATGCGTTTTCTATCTATGAACAGCAAAATAACTCCTGTTCAAAATAGTTCGTTTTTCTTTTCTTTTGAATATATGTTGCTATAATGATTTCCAATGAAATCCTTACGTTATTTATATCGAATTGGTCGTGGGCCATCTAGTTCTCATTCTATTGGTCCGTATAGAGCCGTTAAATATCTTAAGAAAAACTATCCTAACATAGTTAAAGCAGAAGTAACTCTCTATGGTTCTTTAGCGTTAACAGGTAGAGGACACTTAACCGATAAGACAATTATTGACACGTTCGCTCCAATTCCATGTGAAGTAACTTTCGATTATAAAACTTCAGTCCCTCATCCAAATACGATGGACTACAAATTAACTCTTGAAGATGGCACAACTCTTAATAAGAGAGTTTTCTCAGTTGGTGGTGGTGCAATCAAGATTGATGGAGAGGTTGTAGAAGCCGAAGAGGAAGTTTATCCAGAGAAAAACTTTGATGAAATATCCAAGCTTTGCAAAGCAAATAACTGGTCTTTAGTAGATTATGTTCGTCATTATGAAGGCGATGAAATCTTTGAATATTTGACCAAAGTTTATAAACAAATGATGGAGACCATCAATAATGGCTTAAAAGCCACTGGAGAACTTCCAGGTTCATTACATGTTAAACGTAGAGCCTATGAATTCTTAACATCCAAATTTGAAAACGAAAGTTCAGTCGGAAGAGCCTATCGCTCTATTATGGCGTTTGCCTTTGCAACTGGTGAAGAAAACGCTGCTGGTGGAATGGTCGTTACCGCTCCAACATGTGGTTCAGCTGCAACGATGCCAGCTTTGCTGAAGTATTATCAAAAGATGTATGATGAACCTCTTGAAAGAGTGGTTGAATCCTTAGCAGTTGGTGGCGTTTTTGGTAACGTTATCAAACAAAACGGCTCCATCTCTGGAGCAGAAGCGGGATGCCAGGCCGAAATTGGCTCTGCCTGTTCAATGACCGCGGCAGCCTATGGCTATCTCAAAAATTTGTCTTTTGATGCGATTGAATGTGCTGCAGAAGTAGCGATGGAACATTCGTTAGGTTCAACATGCGATCCAGTTGGCGGATATGTACAGATTCCATGCATCGAAAGAAACGTTTTGGCTGCGACAAGAGCGGAAACTGCTGTTAGATTGGCAGAATATGCTGCAGATACACACTCTGTATCATTTGATACAATCGTCCAAACAATGTTAGAAACCGGCCGTGACTTATCGAATAAATATCGCGAAACTTCTGAAGGTGGTCTAGCCAAAGAAATTAAAGTTAAAAAATAAGTGCAAATTACTTATAATTTAGACATATGGAAATCAAACTATTTAACTCATTAACTAACCAAATTGAGGTCTTTAAACCTCTTAGAGATGGCGAAGTTTCAATTTATTGTTGTGGCCCAACTGTATATGGAGATGCCCACGTTGGAAACATTCGTCCAGTTATTGTTTTTGATACGCTTCGTAGATTTTTAGAAGCGGTTGGTTATGATGTTAAATTAGTGTCTAATTTCACTGATGTTGATGATAAAATCATCAAGAAAGCAATCGAAGAAGGCGTTAGCGAAACCGTAATTACTGATAGATATATTAAAGCATACAAAGATGTTTTAGCGTCTTTGAATGTTAAACCTCACTACAAGAATCCACGTGTTACTGAATACATGGGATTCATCATTTCCTACATTCAAGATTTGATTGATAAAGGCGCAGCCTATGAAATAGATGGAGATGTATTTTTTAGAATCTCTGTAATTAAAGATTATGGTGAACTTTCCAACATCAAAAAAGATGATTTGGTGGTGGGAGCTCGCATTGAAGAAAACTCTAAAAAAGAGTCCCCATTAGATTTCGTTTTATGGAAGAAAACTGATGTTGGCATTAAATGGGATTCCCCTTGGGGAAAAGGTCGCCCAGGATGGCATACAGAATGCTGCGTGATGATCAATTCGATTTTCGGTGGCAAAATCGATATCCATGGCGGTGGTTTTGATCTCAAATTCCCTCATCATGAAAACGAAATTGCTCAGGCAAAAGCTCATGATCACAGCAAGATTGCAAATATTTGGATGCATAATGGATTTGTCAATTTTGGCGATGAAAAGATGTCTAAATCGTTAGGCAACGTCGTTCTAGCGAAAGACGCAATCGCGCAATATGGTGGCAATGTCATGAGACTGTTGATTTTATCAACACATTACCGTGCTCCAGTTAGTTTTATTGAAAATACAGTGGTGGCAGCTAAAAACGAGTTAGACAAAATTCAAAAAGTCTACAATCAGTTAGCAGTTAAGCTTCAACTTGAGCACGCGAATCTTGAAAGTAAAGACTACGATATTAGCAAATTCCTCTCCTCGCTTAGCGATGATTTAAATACATCTAACGCTTTAACCGATTTATTTGAAATGGTGAAGTTAGGAAACGTTGAATTACGTAAAAATCCCGCAGATATCAAACAAATTGAAAAGATTTTTGCTTCTTTAAAAGCGATGTTATCAATTCTTGGTATTGAACTAAACCATCCTATTCTCACCAAAGAACTCGAAGAAATCTATTCTAAGTATCTCGCTTTAAAGAAAGAGAAGAGATTTGAAGAATCGGATAAATTTAGAGAACAATTACTTAAAGCAAATATCATTTAATATGGCTCAAAAACCTCTTAGCGATTCTAATTATATTTACGGACGCATTCCCGTCTTAAATTCTTTAGAAAGCAATAAAGTTTTAGAAGTCTATCTTCAAAAAGGTTTTTCTGACGCAAAACTATTAAATGTTATCAGAGATAAAAGAGTTAAAATTTCTTGTGTTGATATCTCAAAATTAAACGAGCTATCTTCTAAGGGAAATCATCAAGGTGTTGTCGCGTTAACAAAACCTTTTGAATATTCGGATTTAGCCTCAATCATTTCTTTAGCGAAAAAGAAAGAACATCCATTGATTCTCATTCTAGATGAGATTGAAGATCCACATAATTTTGGCGCAATTATCCGCTCTGCGGATGCTTTCAGCGTGGACGGCATCATCATCAAAAATTGCAATCAAGCGCCTGTAACTATGACCGTTTCTAAGGTATCTACCGGCGCTATCGAATATGTTAAGATAGCTCAAGTCTCCAATTTAGTGACAGCCATTAACAAGTTAAAAGATAATGGTTTTTGGATTTACTCTGCCGACGGCAGTGCAAAAGACGAATTCCAAAAAATTAAATATGATGGACCAGTCGCATTAGTGGTTGGTTCGGAAGGTCGAGGCATATCTCGCCTTGTTTTAGATAATTCTGACTTCATCATCAAAATTCCGATGAGTGGTCATGTAAATTCATTAAACGTTTCGGTTGCAACCGGTATTTTACTCTCCCAGATTAGAAACAAATAATATATTTTAATTATTATTTGGAGTATAAATCATGGACACACTTTTTTCGCGTGTCTCCGATGAGGCGTTGTTTTTACAAATGACTCTTGGAGATAAGTTTTCGCAAGACATCTTGCTTAGAAGGTATGAACATTTAGGAAGGCAAATCGCGATGGTATTCGCTAGACAAAATTGTTTAAAGAACGTGACAGATCAAGATTTTATCGAGGTTATTTACGACACCATTTTTCGAACTTTTCGTTATTATAATCTACATGGACAAAAATACTCTGTATTTTGTCGCGAATCTTTAAACCAAGAATTATATAGGGAAGCTTCTGAAAAAGCCGACAATCAAATCAAACAAAAATCCATCGTTAATTTAGATGAAAAATTTGGAGATAGTGATGAACTTTTAGTTTGTGAAGTTATTGAAGATAAACCTACTTTAGATTTCTCCGATCAATGCGATGTAGATATTTTCTTAGAAAATTTATCATCAACAAACTCTTTGAAAAAACGCAAAATTGCGAGAATATATCTTATGCATGTCTATGGCTACACTCTTTCTGAGATAGCCAAAAAGACAAATTCGTCTATTTACGAAGTTAGAAACGTCGTTAATAATGCCGAAGAGATAATTCATGACCTCGATACGGTAGACTACAGGTTTAGATAAAGGAGAACATTATGGCGGATTGTGATCACAAATGCGAAAGCTGTTCAGTTGAAAACTGCGAATCTCGCATTGAAAAAGTAAAACCAAACGAACTAACAAATATTAAGCATTGCTATGCAATAATGTCCGGCAAAGGCGGAGTTGGAAAATCTTTAGTAACCTCCCTTTTAGCCTCTTTAATAAATAAGCGCGGTCATAATGTCGCGATAATTGATATGGACGTCACTGGTCCTTCAATTCCTCAAAGTTTTGGTTTAAACGATAAAACCGCAGGTGGGGATGAAACATATCTTTATCCGGTTCTTTCCAAAAAAGGCATCAAGATTATGTCTGCTAATTTGCTTTTACAAAATAGCGAGGAGCCAATCATTTGGAGAGGACCTATCGTTTCTGGATTCGTTCAACAATTATTTACTGAAGTTGTTTATGGTGATGTCGATTACATGTTTATTGATATGCCACCAGGAACAAGCGATATTCCTTTAACAATTTTCCAGAAACTTCCAATCGACGGAGTGATTGTTGTTTCCTCTCCACAAGATTTAGTTTCACTAGTAGTGAAGAAATCGATTAATATGGCTAATATGATGTACATTCCAATTATTGGAATCGTTGAAAATATGGCCTATATCAAATGTCCAAAATGTGATGAAAAAATCCG
>CAMYZF010000029.1 GCA_947303755.1 uncultured Erysipelotrichaceae bacterium
ACCATCGCTCCTAATTCTCCACCAGTTAAAACGTAATCACCAATGGAGAATTGTTCATCAACATAATTGTTAACTCTTTCATCAACTCCTTCATAGTGACCACATAGCAAAACGATGTCTTCTTTTTTAGATAATTCGATAGCGTTTTGCTGTTTGTATTGTTTTCCTTTTGGTGATAGCAAAATCTTAAAAGAATCTGGCTTTGCAGTGGATTTCAAAGCATCAACGATTGGCTGACACTTCATAATTAAACCTGCACCTCCACCGATAGGAGGGGTGTCGACTCGACCATATTTATCAAGGGTAAAATCGCGAATGTTTTTGATTTCAACTTCGACAACTTTTTTAGCGATTGCACGTTTAATTATTGAGTTGGTTAAAAAACCATCAAACATTTCTGGAAACAACGTAAGAATTGTTATTTTCATAGCAAACCCTCAATAAATTTAATCACAATCTTCTTCTCTTCTAGTGAGACAGATAAGACAAATGCTTTAACAAATGGAACAAGAACATCTTTTGGTGAATGCTCAATTCTTAAGGTGGCGTAACTAGTGTATTCTTCTACTTTTTTAACTTTTCCGATTAAGGCACCGTTATCAAAGTAAACATCCATTCCTTCTAGATCAGAATAGAAGTACACACCTTTTTTTAAAAATGAATTATCTTTTTTTACGAACAATTCTCTCTTGAGAAGCTTTTCAGCTTTTTCAATCGTGTCATAACCTTCAAAAATGAGATTATCACACTCGCCATTTTTGGAATGCTTTACTATAAGTAAATCTTCCTCAATTTCCTTGTTTTCATTTAAAAGAAAAACGTGATTCCCTTTGGAAAACCTGGAATCACGAAAATGAGTGGAAGGGTAAACTTTTACTTCACCTTTTAAACCAATTGTTCGAACTATTGTTCCAACTGTTAAAAATTCCATTCTTATTTATCTTCATCAAAGGATTCGAAACTAAGATGAATGTGTTTGTTTTCGTTTTTGCCTGCAACAGAGATGATTTCTCTAAGTGCAGAGGCAACCATTCCTTTTTTGCCAATGAGTCTTGCGGTATCTTCGCTTTCAGCGACGATGAGTAATTTTACATCTTTTGGATTGTCGCTTGGAAGCTCACGAACCATAACTGCTTCTGGATTCATCAAGAATGGATCAACGATTGTATGAATGATCTTCTCGTAATCCATTATTTAGAAGCCTTCTTTGATTCGGCATATTTTTTCATGATGCCTTTTTTGGTGAATAATGTACGAATTGATTCGCTTGGTTGAGCACCTTTAGCAAGCCATTTTAAGGCTGCTTCTTCGTTGATGTCGGCTTTTTCTTCGCCTAAAGCTGGATCAAAGTAACCGATTTGTTCAACGTAACGGCCATCTCTAGCAAATCTGGAATCTGCAACGACGACACGATAGATCGCTTCTTTGTGGCGACCAATTCTAGTTAATCTAATTTTGACTGACATATAAAATCTCCTTTTTTGTCGTGTCTATTATAACTTGTTATATAGATGTGTCAAGTACTTTTACTTTACAGGGTGCTTAATATTTTGTTTGCATCCTATATATAGATTTGATAATATCTTTGTTGCGAGTTTTAAAACTCGCTTAGGACGTCCCGCTTTCAAGTCATGATATGAACGTACCGAGTAAATACTTGTAAGAAGGAGGAAAAGACATGAACACAAACATCGTTAACGAAGTTACTGCACGTCAATTAAAGAAAGATGTCCCAGATTTCTCTTCTGGTGATACTGTCAAAGTTTACGTCAGAATTATCGAAAATAACAAAGAACGTATCCAAGTCTTCCAAGGCGTCGTTATGCAACGCCGCGGCTCCGGTGTCAGCGAAACCTTCACTGTTAGAAAAATATCTTCAGGTGTCGGTGTCGAAAGAACCTTCCCAGTTAATTCACCAGTTCTCGCTAAGATTGAACTCGTGAAACGTGGTAAAGTTCGTCGTAGTAGAATTACCTATTTACGCAAACGTTCTGGCAAAGCCGCTCGTATTAAAGAAGTTCTTTAATAAAGAGATGATAAAGATTAAACCTGTTAACGCAGGTTTTTTCTTTGTCTAAATAGAACAAAAATAAAACTTTAGTTTTGTGATATTTCTAATATAATTAGTGTGTATGAAAGAAGAGAAAGAGAAAAAACCATTAACCCCTTTTAAGGCCTTTATGGACAAGTTCCTTTTTTCTTCGTACATAGTCGCACTTGTTCTAGCACTATGCTTCTCAGCTTTTGTCTTATTCCAAAAGAACTATTTTGAAGTTTTCTGGGTTAACGGACAATCGATGTGGCCAACACTCAACAGTGAAACCAAAACAGCAGACGGCATTCCGTTTAACGAAAACAAATTATCGATGGATGGAGCAACTGGTGTTGACCTTGTTATAAGCGATCCACACGATAATGTTATCGATAAGATTAAACGTTTTGACATCATTGTTTGCAAATATAGAAGCTCTAGTGAATCGGATAAGATCAAACGTGTTATCGCTCTTCCGGGAGAAACATTCTATATAGAATCCGCTCCAGTAAACACTGAGTCTAATGGGGCGCTTTATGTCTTAAACGATAAGACAGGCACCTTTGAATATATCGAGCAACCAGTCAAAAAAGAATATATTACTCGTGCTGACTATCCAAACTATTCAACTCCAACAACTTTAGGAGAAAACGAATACTTTGTCATGGGCGATAACAGACTTTATTCTGGAGACTCTAGAACAAATGGACCAGTCAAACGTGACAACATTCAAGGTAAAGCAATTGCCTTAGTCGCGAGATGTAAAGTTGTTTATAACATCGATGCTGGTGAGTACGAAAATATCGATATCAACTATATGTGGCCGAGGTTCTTCTAATGAAAGAAATCCATTGGTATCCGGGCCACATGAAAAAGGCTCAAAATGACATTGTTGAGCGAGTTAAAATTGTCGATCTTGTCATTGAACTATTAGATGCGAGAATTCCTCTTTCGAGCCGCAATCCTCTACTTTTTGAATTAACCAAAAATAAGAAAAGATTAGTTGTATTAACTAAGAACGATTTGGCGGATACAAAAATTACTGCGAAATGGATTAAATGTTTTAAAGAGCAAGGTTTTGCTTCGATTTTTGCAGATTTAAACAAAACTAGCGATATTCGAAATATCATTAAGACCGCTGAATCTTTAGCCAGCGAAAGAAATGAAAAATTACTTTCAAAAGGAATGAAAGTGCAACCAATTAGAGCGATGGTAATCGGCATTCCTAACGTTGGAAAATCCACTTTGATCAATAAGATTGCTAAACGCAACGCTACTAGTGTGGAAAATAAACCAGGCCATACCAAGGCGCAGCAGTGGATCAAAGTCAGTGATAAATTCCAGTTACTAGACACTCCTGGAATTCTTCCTTCAAATTATGAAGATAAAAAGAAAGCTTTGAATCTCGCGATTGTTGGCTCGATCAATGAAGAGATACTTCCGTTAGAAGAAATCGCCGATTATTGTCTAGGTTACTTAAGTAAAAATTATAAAGAGCTTTTGTTAGCTAGATTCTCATACCTTGATTTAAGTGCTTCAAACGAATCCATTTTTGAAAATATCGCCAATAAAAGGGGTTATTTCGTCAAGGGTGGATTAGACACATACAAAGCTCGTAAAGTCTTCTTAAACGAATTAAAAAACGGTATTTTAGGACAAATTAGTTTTGAAACAATCTAAAGGTTTAACATATCAAGAACAGTTCTATTCCGATAAAGTCAAACTTATTGTCGGAGTAGATGAAGCGGGTAGAGGGCCACTTGCTGGACCAGTTGTTGCAGCGGCAGTTATCTTTTCGCGCGCGTATATAAATAAAGAAATAAATGATTCAAAACAGATTTCTGAAAAGAAACGAAAAGAGTTATTTGAAATCATTAAAAAAGACGCTTTGGCATATGGTGTAGGAATTGTAGATGCTGAGACAATTGATAAAATCAATATCTATGAAGCCACCAAAGTCGCAATGAAAGAAGCTATCAAAAATCTTAATCATGATTATGATCTAATTCTCACTGACGCGATGAAGTTAGAAAATCAAAAGGTTGAAGTTATAGATATTATTAAAGGTGATGCGAAGGCTCTTCCAATCGCAGCCGCCTCCATTATCGCGAAAGTTACTAGAGATGAAATGTTAAATGAACTTGGAAAACAATATCCTGAATACGGATTTGAAGTTCATAAAGGTTATGGCACCAAGAAACATTTAGAAGCCTTAGAAAAATATGGGCCTATAAAAAAGATTCATCGCCTCTCATACAAGCCCGTATATAGAAGTCAGATGAAGCAGATGAATTTGTTCGATTTCAAAGATTAAGAAGATGAGCGAATTCATCTTTTTTTATAAATTTCGCATTTTTTTCGTTTTCGCTCCGTAATAAGTATAGTGGAGGACGAAAATATGAAACCTAGAGAACATCTGATTTATTTAGCTCTTAAATTTAATGGTGACTATCGAAGAATCATGGAAACCATTCATAATAAGGACTATGTTATTGAAGACGAAGAACTTCCACCCATTCATTCCGAAGTCATGACATTTTTAGATGACGACTATCCAGAAGAGTTTAAAAAACAACCACAACCACCTCTGGTCTTATTTTATAAAGGAGATATTTCCTTAATTAAAAATAGGAAAAACAATCTAGCAGTTATCGGCACTAGAAAGCCTACGACGTATGGACTATATGCAACGGAAAAGATTGTAAAAGAAGTCGGAAAAAACGTCGTTATCGTCTCGGGACTCGCGAAAGGTATAGATAGGTGCGCACACGAATGCGCTTTAAATAAACAAAATAAAACAATCGCCGTCTTGGGATGCGGAATCAATGTTTGCTATCCTGAAGAAAACAAAGATATTTATGAAAGAATCGCCAATGAAGGATTATTAATTTCTGAATATCCAAATTTAACCCCACCGATTCCTGAACATTTTCCTTTTAGAAATAGATTGATCACATTATTTTCAAATGTCTTGTTAATTACACAAGCGTATGCGCGCTCAGGGACGTCAATCACAGCGAACTGGGCTTTAGCACAAAACAAAGATGTCTTATGTGTCCCGTATCCTTTATATAGTTATTCTTTATGTAATGAACTAATTCAACATGGTGCAGCTCTTGTGACAAATGGGCAAGATGTTTTGTTATGTATGGGCATTGAAAAAGATGAACCGATATTTGAAAATTGAAAAATATTTAAAGTATATCTTTAAGCAAAAAAGTGTTTTGACAAGACCAAATTTGATGACTATATTATTTGTCGCTTATGAAGTTGGTTATCGTTGAGTCACCGAATAAATGCCACACCATCTCCCGATACTTAGGCCAAGGCTATGAAGTCATGGCTACAGTCGGGCATGTGCGCGATCTTTCCACTAGTGGAAAGGGTGGTTTTGGTGTCGACATAAATAACGGATTTAAACCTAACTATATCGTTGTAAATAACAAGAGAAAAGTAGTGTCAGAACTAAAAGATGCCGCTCGTAAAGCGAGCGACATATATCTTGCTACCGACCCTGATCGCGAGGGAGAAGCTATCGCCTGGCACTTGACTCAAATTTTAAACTTGCCAGTTGAAAGTACGAAGCGTCTTGAGTTCCACGAAATTACCCGTGTGTCTATTGAAGACGCGATGAAACACCCGCGTACGATTGATATGAATTTGGTTAACTCCCAAGAAACTCGTCGTATCATTGACCGCATTATTGGTTTCAAGCTTTCAAACATTATTCAAAAAACAATCAAATCACGTTCGGCGGGACGTGTTCAATCTGCGACATTAAAGCTCATCACTGAACACGATGAAGAAATCAAAAATTTCGTTCCAACTCCATACTGGACTTTGTCATTAGATCTAACAGTGAATAAACGTAAAATCACTGCAAAATTCGAACATTATGGTTCAATTAAGAGTTTAGATGATGAAGAAAATGTCAAAGAAATTCTTTCTAAACTTAGCGATGTCGCACGCGTTATTTCAATAAAGAAAAGCGTGAGAAGTGTTGAATCTAAACCAGCTTTTACAACTTCGACATTACAACAAGAAGCTTATAACACCTATCATTTCTCAACCGCGAAAACTTCTAAACTCGCTCAACAGCTATATGAAGGTGTTCTAATAAACGGAGAACACACTGGTTTAATTACCTATATTCGTACTGATTCGACATATTTATCCGATACTTTCGTTAATCGTGCTGAAGCATTCATAAAAGAAAAATTTGGTAACGAATATTGCGGAAAGCGTAAAATTGCAAAAGTTGCCGGTGCGCAAAATGCTCATGAAGCAATTAGGCCTACCTCAAACCACATGACCCCGGAATCAATTCGTGGTTATCTAAATCCTGATTTATTTAAACTTTATAAACTTATTTATGAAAGAGCAGTTGGTTCTTTAATGGCTCCAAAGAAAGAAGCGGTTCAAACTGTTATATTTGATTGTGGTGGAGTTACTTTTAAAGTTGAAGGAAGTTCAACCATCTTTGATGGTTATACTAAATTATATTCCGCTGAAAAGAGCGAAGAATCTTACCTTCCTAACTTCAATGAAGGCGACACCTTTAAGGTTAGCAAAGTAAACAGTGAACAAAAGATGAACGAACCACCAGCTGCATATACTGAAGCCCGTATCGTTAAGCTTATGGAAGAAAAGAAGATTGGTCGTCCATCAACTTATGCCTCAACAATTTCTACTTTATTAAAAAGAAAATATGTTGAATCCGTAAAAGGATCAATCATCTCAACAGAGACTGGTCAAAGAACAGTTGTAGTCTTAAACAAATACTTCCCACATTTTGTTGATATTAAATATACGGCGAGAATGGAAGAAGATTTAGATAAAATCCAGGAAGGTCAAAGTTCACGGTTAGATACACTTGATGATTTCTATGAAAAATTCACCAAGGAAGTCGATTCTGCATACAAAGTTATGTATAGCGATAAAGATGAAGAAGTCGGTAGAGTTTGTCCAAAATGTGGCGCGCCACTAGTCTTAAAGAAATCAAGATATGGCAAATTTGTTGGCTGTTCCAATTTCCCAAAATGCGATTATCGTGAGAAAGAAGAATTGGAATTAACGGGGGAAATGTGTCCAAAATGTGGTAAACCCCTTGTCTATAGACTAAATAAAAAACATAAAAAATTTATTGCCTGTTCAGGTTATCCTAAATGTGACTATATTGTTAAAGAAGAAACTCCTCAACATAATCACACCGGATTAAAGTGTCCTGAATGTGGTGGTGAACTTGTCGAAAGACATCGCGGAAAGAAAACATTCTTAGGGTGCTCTAATTATCCAAAGTGTCATCACATGGAACCAATTAAAAAATAAACAAATGAGTAAGCAAATGCTTACTTTTTTGTTATACTATCACTGATATGAAAAAGGTGAATGTAATCGGAGCAGGTTTAGCAGGCGTTGAAGCTTGTTATTTTTTGCTCAAAAAAGGTTATGAGGTTCACCTTTATGAAAAACGTCCGAAAGTTATGACTCCCGCTCATGAGACTGGGCTATTTGGAGAACTAGTTTGTTCTAATTCTTTGAAATCAAATCGTCTTGATAATGCGTGCGGATTGCTTAAAGAAGAGATGCGTCATATGGATTCTTTAACAATGAAAGTTGCCTCTTTAACATCTGTTCCAAGTGGTAATGCTTTGAGTGTTGATCGAACTGAGTTTGCAACTAAAATAACTGCAATACTTAAAGATTTTCCTAATTTAGTTATTCATGAAGAAGATGTTTCTTTTCCTAAAAATGAGCCTACTATTATCGCTACAGGCCCGCTTACAAGCGACGCTTTGTCTAAATGGTTAGCAGATAAAATTGGAAAGCAATCTTTGTTTTTCTTCGATGCCAGTGCACCTATTGTTAAAAAGGATTCAATCAATATGAGTGTTGCTTATAAGAAAGCCCGTTACGATCAAGGTGACGATAGTTATATCAATTGTCCTTTCTCAGTTGAGCAATACGATAAATTTTATGAAGAGCTTATAAATGCGGAAGTTGCTAAGGTTCATGAATTTGATAAAGCCTATTTTGAAGGCTGTATGCCAATTGAGGTTATGGCGAAACGTGGAAAAGATACACTTCGTTATGGCCCGATGAAACCAAAAGGCCTCCAAGTAGAAGGACGAGAAAAGTTCCACGCTGTTATTCAACTTAGACAAGATAATGCTTATGGCGATTTATACAATATCGTTGGTTTTCAAACTAACTTAACTTATCCAGAACAAAAAAGAGTTTTTAGAATGATCCCTGGTTTAGAAAATGCTGAATTTGTTCGCTATGGTTTGATGCATCGAAATACATACATTTGTTCTCCTTTAGCATTAAATGAAAATATGTCTTTAAAAAATGAGAAAAACATCTTTGTTGCCGGTCAATTAACTGGTGTGGAAGGCTATGTTGAATCCGCAGCGATGGGCATTCTTGCAGCGATATATTTAGATGCTTTTCTTAATAATAAGAACTTACCTAATCTTCCAATCGAGACTATGCTCGGATCATTACATAATTATATCGTTCACGGAGATCCAAAATCTTTCTCCCCAATGAATGCGAATTATGGCATTCTTTATGGAGCAAACAAACATAATCACGAAGAATGTGCTAATAAATCTTTAAAATTAATAGATGAATGGATGAAATATGCAAATTAAGGAAATTGATGAATTCAAAAATTATTTAAAATATTCACTCAATTATTCAGACATGACAATTGCTGCTTATGAAAGTGATATCGAAAGTTTTTACATTTTCATTTTTGCAGAAGGCATTGATATTGATGACGTTGATTTACCCATTATTAGGAATTATTTATCAGTCCAATTAGCGAACAATATATCTAAAAGAACTTTGTCTCGTAGATTATCTTGTTTCAGACATTTCTATTCTTTCTTAGTAGACAAAGGATATGTACACGAAAACCCATTCGTTTTTGTTCATTCTCCTAAGAAAGATATTCGCTATCCAAAAGCCTTATATTTAGAACAAATTGAAACTTTGTTTCAAAGAAATAGAGAAAGAAGCGATCACTTGATACTTAGAGACCAAGTTATTTTGGAACTTCTTTATGCATCTGGAATCCGTGCTTCTGAATTTGTAAATGTCAAGATTCAAGACATCGATTTTAGAACTCGTTCCATTCGTATTTTAGGTAAAGGAAACAAAGAAAGAATTGTTCCGTTTTCTAAATCTGCATCATTAACAATGAAAGAATATTTAAGCGATTGTCGCCCACTTTTACTCGCGAAAAATAAGAAACAATACAATGTGGAATATTTTGTATTAAATGACCAAGGCAAAAAACTTACCACTAGGGGCCTTGAATATATTCTTAAAAATATTGAAAAGTTAACTGGCTGCGCTTACGACCTCCATCCACATCTTTTAAGACATACGTTCGCTACTCACTTGCTAGAAGGTGGAGCGGATCTTCGTGTCATCCAAGAATTGCTTGGCCATGAATCTTTAAATACAACTCAGGTGTACACTCACGTTACAGAAGAATCGATGAAAGCCCAGTTCGTCGCCTCTCATCCAAGAGCGAAAAAGAAATAAATTTAATTTATTTATATCTATTTTTGTTCTACAATTAAAATAACGCTAAGAAAAGAATACTTTTTATGAACAAAAAGATTTTATTGCTTGGAAGTGTCGGCTTTCTTTCCATCTCTCTAGTTGGTGCCGTTTTTGTCGCGAATAATAACGAAATTGTTTTTACCAAAGCTAACGAACCATATTCTTGTGAACTTCCTTCTGGATACCACGAGATTTCTGATGTTGTTCAATATTTAATTGATTCTGGTTCATCGGACGAAATCGCTAATCCTTATACATTTAGAGCGACAGTAACTAGAAAATGCGAAAATGATCTTTTTGTTCAAAGAGTTAATCAAGTTACTGGATATTTAGATGCAATTAAAGTTACCGGTAGTTTTTCTGGTGATATTGATGAAGGTAATGTCATTGACATTAGTGGTGGCTTTTTATCATACGATGCTGAACAACCAAAGGTTCGTATTTCTGATTCGAATCAATGCCAAGTTGCCTATGCGGTAAATCCAACTGGCTATGGTCCAAAATATTACCACTCACATTCAGAATTTCTTAATGCAGAAGATTATTATTGCATCGAAACTAGATATTCTCGTTTGATGAATTTCTCCTATATGGAACCAATCTCGTATGATCAAGCCACGATTGCTGAAACCGATTATATTTGCTTCACTTTGCAAGATTTCTATACTTATCAAAAAATTGATGTGCTTCTATCGGACACAGTTAACTATGGTGAAGCGGTTGATACATTCCAAAACGCCATCTCAAATCAACGTGCGATTTCACTTAATTGTTATTTAACTAATTTCCATGGATCCGATCTTTTTCTATCAACTAAACCATCCGACATCGCCCTAGGCGATAACTATATTGATACCAACGTTGTTTCTCAAGGTTATAGCTCAACAATTTATTGGAATTACAATTATAGCGGAGCCGCTTTATCAACTTATGAATTGGTTGGAAAAGGCGACGTTCGTTATGTCAATTTCTATGAATTCTTCACAGATGCGATGATTGATGCTTATGGTAGCGGAATAGCAGCGTATGTTGAAATGGCTAAGAGCATGTATGAAGGTTCACTCGAAGATTATCTATATTATTGCCCTTATATAAGAGATACATATGATGTTGATCAAGCTTTCATCACCAATCCTAATGCCGACACGATCACCGTTATAGATAACGCTGAGTTCTACGATTATTTCACCACTTCTTATAGTGAAGATGAAACCGAATATGCTCGTTACTTAGTTACTGGTGCAGAACCAGACTTCTGTAAATTTAATTACCACGATTCAAAAGTCCACGAATCTGGACACAATGTAACTTACGACTTAGGTCACTATGGTCTCGATATTGTCAAAGACAAAAACGACGATATGTTTATTCCTGCGAGCATCGCGATTGATATTATTTCAATCAATGCTGGTTGGCCAATGGCGTTCAACGGAAAAGACTTCTATAGCATTTACGCTATGTTTGGTGGTGAAGATAATAACTTAATTAGCCAATATTATTATGATTCTCCATATTGTGCTACAAGCACAAGAAGTGCAGAGATGGCGGATTTTGCTTACAAAGAACTAGCCTTTGCTATTGAAACTTTTTATGGTTTATCTAGCGATAGAATTCCTCCATATGCTGGCTTTGATGCTTTGGTTAACGCCCTTGGCTACAAAGAAGATTTACAGTCAACTGATACCGATACATTTGAAAAAGCTTTAGCTAATTTCGGTGCAACTTGGATTTGCGATGGACACGCTTATTACTATGGGCCATCTCCTTATGGAGCAGCAGACTTTGAGCGTTATTGGAAAGTTGGTAATGATTTCTCAAACGGAAGAAATCCTCGCGTCAGCAAACTAGATGCTGATTTTGCAGAATTTGAGTCATCAAGAAATAGTGCTGGCAAACAAATTGGTCTTGAAATATGTGATAACACTGCGATTATTCGCTTCGATAAGTTTGTCAAATATCGCAATGGCTCATCTGCTGATTATGATGTTGATTCTGCCTCTTATAGTACCCTTCATGAAATCGGCACTGATTTACTATATCGTAAAGCTTTCAATGAAATTGAACTTCATCCAGAAATTGAACAAGTTGTTATAGATTTGACTAACAACGGCGGTGGAGAAATTGATGTCATTCCATTCTTAATGGCCTACGTTTATTCCGATCCATACATCATTAACAAAAACAATTTAACTGGAGAAATTATTGAACCTCACTATTACGTTGATATTAACTATGATGGTGTCGTAGATGAGCATGATACTTATCAAGGTAAATATGACTTCTATCTATTAACCTCAAACGCTTCGTTCTCTTGTGGTACGATGCTCCCAACCGTTATTAAAGATAGTGGCTCTATGGAAATCATTGGAGAAACTAGTGGCGGTGGTGAATGCATGGTTGGAATGCTCTCAGCTGCTGGTGGAGCGCTCTTTAGAAACTCCAGTGTTTATCACTCAGGAACATATGATGGTGAGTTCCACGGAAACGATTCTGGAATAGTCCCAAATAGAGCCTTCCCAAGAGAACATTTCTTCGATACGGAATACCTTGTAAGATTCTTAAACGGAACTCTCTAATATAAGAAAGGACCTCGAGTCCTTTTCTTTTTATTTAGGAAGATAATGAAGATTTGTGGGTTATTTTAATCCCACTAACCTTTAAATAGTAAAAACTATTTGTCTAGTCGATAGAAGAGTGCTATTATAATCACACTCTTTTTATTTAAAAGAGATTACGCACAATGCGGATTCAACGTCCTAGTCCCATGACCAAGGGGTCGAACGTGGGGGATGTTGTTCGAAGCATTGGAGGCTAAAAACAAATGGAGGTTCATTAATGAACGAAGAAAAGAAAGTTGTCGCCCCTACTGAAGCAGTATCAGAGGAGAAGAGCGATGTCATGCAAATGGTAATGCATGATGAAAACGCACCAATTATTACCATCCGTAAATTACTTGAAGGTGGAGTCCACTTCGGACATAACACCAGAAAATGGAATCCAAAAATGGGCAAATACATCTATGGTGCCCGTAACGGAATCTACATAATTGATTTAAACAAATCAGCCGAAAAACTTGGAGAAGCATATCTTGCTTTAAAGAAAATCGTTGATGAAAAAGGCAAAGTCTTATTCGTCGGTATCAAACCACAAACCAAGGCTATCGTTGAAGAACAAGCTTTAAGAAGTGGTTCCTTCTATATCACTAACCGCTGGTTAGGTGGTACCTTAACAAACTTTAAGACCATTCAATCTAGAATCCTTCGCTTAAAAGAATTAGAAACTCAAGAATTAAATGGTGGCTATGATCGTTTAACCAAGAAGGAAGTTGCGCTTCTTAAGAAAGAAAAAGACAAATTAGCCAAAAACCTTACTGGTATTAAAGAAATGCGTAAGGTTCCAAACGCAGTTGTCGTCTGCGATCCAATGATGGAACACAACGCTGTTGCCGAAGCTCATAAGTTAGGCATTCCAGTCTTTGGTATTGCTGATACAAATTCAGATCCAGATGTCCTTGACTACGTCATTCCTGGAAATGATGATGCAGTTCGTTCCGTTAAAGTTATCATTACAACTTTAGCTGATGCGGTTGTTGAATCTAAAGGTGGTATCACCGAAGTCGCATATACAAAAGATGAAGGCGAAGAAGCAACTATGAAAGATGCAATCCGTCAAGCCGATAAAGAAAACGCTGAAAGATTAGCGGCTATCCGTAAAGCTCGCCAAGAAAAACAAGAACGTTTTGAGAAGATGCAAGCCT
>CAMYZF010000030.1 GCA_947303755.1 uncultured Erysipelotrichaceae bacterium
TATCGGTTACAGGCAAGTAAAAAGAAAAGGCCGATTGGCCTTTTTTTAGTCCTTAATGAATAGCAATCCAATTGTTCCAGGACCACAGTGAGAAGCGATAACGCATCCCGCTGGAGTGGTTCGAATAATTTTTGGATCAACTAATTTAGATACTTCTTTAACGAAGTAATTTCTGATTTCATCAGTTGCACCAGAATCGGTGATCATGATGTTGTCCATTTGAACATTTGGTAAAGCTTTCTTAAGCTCTTCAATTTGTCCATCAATAGCGGTCTTCATTGTACCTCTTGGTTTCTTGTAAACAATGAGCTTACCGTCTTTCACTAAGATGTGTGGACGGATGTGTAATAAATGTCCTAAGACTTTAGCAGTACCAGAACAACGTCCACCTTTATGTAAATAAGTAAGAGTTTCAACGCTGAATTGAGCGACAACATTTGGAACATCCTTTTCAAGGATTGCACAAATTTCTTTTGGTTCTTTGCCTTCTTTAGCAAGTTTAGCGGCTTTCATCGCAAGTAAGCCAGATGCGCTGGAAAGATTCTTTGAATCAACTAAGAAAATGTGATCTTCACCCACCATTCCTCTAGCGATATTCGCGCTTTGGAAAGCAGTTGATAAGGTTGAACCGATACCAACATAGATAACGTCATAACCTTGATCAACCCATTTTCTAAACATTTGTTCAAAGGCTTGTGGACCAGGGGCGGCGGTTGATGGAAGTTTCTTTGTTTTTGCGACTTGGGCATATAACTCATCACGAGTGATGGTCACACCATCTTCATAAACTTTCTCATCAAAAATAACGTTTAATGGAATAACATCAAAATCATATTTTTTGTATAGTTCTTCACTTAGATCAACAGTAGAGTCAACGACAACTTTAATTTTGCTCATAACAATCTCCAATCGCTTAGATTATATCAAATTATATTAGATATTTAATTTGTTTTGATTTTGAATGATAATCACTCTCGGAGGAAATTATTAAATGGCAAAAGAAAAGAAAGCAAAAAAAGGCGCCGGTTTCTTTAAAGAATTCAAAGAATTCATTAACCGTGGAAATGCCTTCATGCTCGCTATTGGTGTTGTTATTGGCGGTGCATTCTCCGCTATCGTCAATGCCTTCGTAAACATTCTTATGAATGTGGCTACTTGGGCTGTTCCGGGTGGACTCAAAGGTTTAGTTACCGTCTTACCAGCATTAAATGATGCCCAAAAAGGTCTTGATGGTGTTGGCCAAACATTTGCAAAAGGTGATTACGATGCAGTTGCACTAGCAATTGGTCAAGCTGCTGGTATCGAAGACACAGGCGAGGCTCTTCTTTATGGTAGTAGCAAATTATCAGCAAACTACACTGCTCATGGCGGACTTTTTGTCTTCAATGGTGCAGCGATCATTGACTGGGGAACCCTCTTAACAGCGTTCATCAGCTTCTTAATCATCGCTGTTGTCTTATTCATCATTGTCAAAGTTGCGAACTCCATTCAAAGAAAGAATGAAGAAATCAAAGCAAAAGCCCTTGAAGAATATTACAAGAAACACCCAGAAGAAAGACCTGTACCACCAGAACCAGGTGTTCCTGCTCCTACAACCGAAGAATTGTTAACTCAAATTCGCGATTTACTTGCAGAAAAGAAAAAATAACTAATCTATGACCGTTCTTGAAAAATTAGAATTTTTGGCGAAATCCTATGGATTAACCGAACACAAATTCCTTCAAAAATATCACGCTCATTATGGGCTTATGAAGAGAATTCGTTTAGGTTATAAACCAGAACCAAGAGATGTTAAAAAGCTTTGTAAAATCTTAGATTTTGATGTCGAAGATTTCTTAAGCGATTCCTCATCCGTCTCGAACGACTTAAAAGAAGGTGAGCACTTCGTTAAGAAAGCTACTCCTCAAGTCGTTCCAGAAAATGCGATCAGCGAAGATTATCCGCCAGAAGATAATTCAAGATACGAAGAAAAAGATTAGAAATAAAAACATCTCCAATCAACGCGGAGATGTTTTTTTCTTACTTAGTTTCAGGTTTATTTTCTTCCTGTTTCCAATCTGGGTGGGCAGCATATACTTTTTCAAGCGCTTCGTTGTAAAGTTTTTCTTCAACCTTTGCTCTAGCAGGTAGTGTGCGTTTAAGCGCCTTATGTGATCTAGATTTAGCAAATTCAACTTCAC
Organism: uncultured Erysipelotrichaceae bacterium; assembly: GCA_947303755.1. Taxonomy (GTDB): domain Bacteria; phylum Bacillota_I; class Bacilli_A; order RFN20; family CAG-826; genus Fiminaster. The sequence continues at coordinate 2,181 of CAMYZF010000030.1, forward strand.
CATTTGATTCATCTAATAATCCAGCAATAAGAATATAGGTTCTTAACGATTCCATAGATAGATCGTCAGCGATAAATTTACGTGTCAAATCATTAACTTGTTCGTCATAATAAATCTTAACTTCTTCCAAAGGAAGGGAGACAATTTTGATATATAGTTTTTGAGCAAGCAATCTGTTATAAGTTGAAGAAGAAACTTTCTTAGGATCGACAATAATCATATCAATTAATTCTTCGGCCTTTGCAAAGTTCCCTTTATCTAATTCTTCGTAAACTGAGATGAGGTTGATGCTTGCAGTGAATTCTGTGATTTCAGGAAAGATTTTAATGTGGTCAACTTCTTTTCCTTCTAATTGCAATGCTTGAACACGCATTAATTCATTGAATGCTTCCATGTTTTCTTTCTTAGAAATTAGTGTTAAACGATAACCATCTGTCATGGAGTCGAGTTTGAATGGAGCAAGATTGTATAATGCAATCATTGACGAAATAACGATTAACAAAATCGAAGCGATGGTCATCCATTTCAAAGGGCTTCTTGGATCAACATCTTTTGCAGTTCCTAAACTATAAATTACAATGCACGTAGCTAATTCGATAGCGTATAAAGCAACCGGAATCCAAATATAAGGTGTTAGCTTTGATTTCTCGCTTTTTGGAGCAACTTTTGTTTCGCCAGTTAAGCCATCAAAATCTTTGAATCCGAATTTCCATTTGCCTTCTTTTCGCATCCAACAAAAGCCTAAAAAGTTGAACGACATAATGCGATAATGTCCGAGTTTTGCACCAATAACGTGCCCAACTTCAAGCATGATGATATTCACAAGCAAGCCAACAACAATCACCAAAATTGCGAATAAATATGGTGACATGTTGAGATTGTAATTCGTCCCAAAAGCATCTTGGACAACGGTAAGTCCAACAATGATCGCCACCGCAATCATGATTAGATAGATTACTAAACTTATAATATCTTCTTTTTTCATAGTAGCCTCCTAAAGAATCTCTTCGAGCATTTTTCGAATAGCTTCTTTGTTTAGTGGATTGATCGATTTCTGACCAATCAAACGTGTGTCATCTTTGATCATCATATCCACTAGAGCAGAAATATCATCTTTGTGTAAATTCACTTCATGTAAAGTGACAGGCATTCCGATTGACTCAAAATATTGTCGCAATAAATCGATGCCTTTTAAAGCACATTTTTCATCATTGTCTTCTTTTACATCAAAGACAAATCTAGAAAAGCGTGCAAATTTGTTAATGTCACATTTATATGATGCCTTCATCCAGGCAGGAATGAGAACAGACAAGCCTGCGCCATGAGCGATTTTAACATCATACGCGCTGAGAGCGTGTTCCATCGCATGGATCGGCATTTGTTTTTGTTTTCCTAACGAAGTTAGACCATTATGAGAATAAGAACCTAATAGCATTAATGCCGCACGAGCATCATAGTTGTTTGGATCTTTGATAACGATCTTCCCGGCTTCGATTGTGTCTTTGATAATCGATAAAGCAAGAGTATCACAAACTTCCAATGGTTCACTTGGGGAAAAATATCTTTCTAATGAGTGAGAAATAATATCTACGATTCCGCATCCGGTTTGATATTTATCAACCGAATATGTGAATTCGGGGTTCATAATTGCAAATACAGGTCTAACTAAATCAGAATTAAATCCCTGCTTAACTTTTGTAGCGTCTTCCATAACAACACATGAGTCAGATAATTCAGAACCAGATGCTGAAATGGTTAAAATAACTCCAAGAGGCAAGGCGTTAGTAACTTGTGATTTGTGCAGATTAAGATCAAACGGATCTCCATCATAGTAATAAGAAGCACAAATAGATTTAGCGGTATCGATAACCGAACCGCCTCCGATCGCTAAAACAAAATCAATATTATTTTCTCTAACTAGTTTTAAGCCATCTTTTACTTTCGATATTTCAGGATTTGGTCTAACACCAGAAACCTCAAAATATGGCATTTTTGCGGCATTTAATTGTTTTATGACGTTATCATAGATTCCTAATTTCTTAATTGAAGATTGGCCATAGACTAAAAGAACTTTTTTATAGTTTTTGATTGCGTCAGAAAGATTTGATAAAGCCGATTTACCAAAATAGATCTTTGTTGGAGAAACAAATGTAAAGTCCTTCATTAAAATCTGGTCCTCTTCATATCGGATTGATATTGATTAACAAAATAAATAAATATTGTGTTTAAGCGATACACTAAAGCAGGTATCTTTTCTTTTCGTTTGTTGCCTATCCAGAAAACAAGTTCGTTTGCAGATAAGGTAGACATGTATCTTGTAATTTCGATTCCGGTAATCTTGTGATTCTTGAGAAGCATTCCAATGCGGGAATAAAAATATGAGAACATGAATGAATATAGTTTTTCTTGAGAATAGCTTTTATTAATCGCAGAAACGAAATTGTAGTTTGAATTGAGATAGTTAATCATCTCTTTAAGAATTTGATCATAATCAGATAACTTTTTTGCGTATCCAACTTTAGCTTTCAAAAAGATCGATTCAACGACATCGGAGATATCACGAAAATGATAATAGAAGGTTTGGCGATTGGAATTTGATCTCTCACATAAAGTGATGACATTGATTTCATCCAATGACATTTCTTTTATTAACTTTTTAAGATTTTCCTGATATACCGCTTCAATTCTCATAATCTAGTTAATTCTTTGGCAATTTCTGATCCTAACGCTGCATTATTTAAAACGAGGCGAATATTTGATTCTAAAGAATCACCACCAGTTAATTCGACGATAGTCTTTAATAAGAACGGAGTGATGTCTTTGCCTTTAACTCCAGCTTCATCAGCCATCTTGAGAGCTTTTTCGATTGCCTCATTAATGACTTTTGAATCCATCGCATATTCTTCTGGAATTGGGTTAGCGACTAATACGCCACCATCAAGTTTGTTATCTCTTTTGGCTTTGACAATCTTAGCGACTTCAACTGGTGAATTAACAACATTCTCCATCTTGATGCCAGAGTGTCTGGTATAGAAATCAGCGAATTCATCAGTGCCATAACTTAACACTGGAACACCTTTGGTTTCTAAGATTTCAAGGGTGAGGTTTAAATCTAAGATTGCTTTAACACCAGCAGAGACAACGGTGACATTGGTTTTACCAAGTTCTTCTAAGTCCGCTGAAATATCAAAGTTATTTTGAGCACCTTTATGAGCACCACCAACACCACCAGTAACAAATACTTCGATACCGGCTTGTGCAGCTAAAATCATTGTGGCAGCAACTGTAGTTGCACCCCATAATTTCTTTGCATAGATAATTGGTAAATCTCTTCTAGATGCTTTAGCAACACCTTTTCTTTTACCGAATTGTTCGATTTCTTCTGGAGACATTCCAATAACTGGCTCACCATCGATAATTCCGATAGTAGCAGGGACCGCTCCGTGATCACGAATAACCTTCTCCACTCTAAGAGCGGTTTCAACGTTCTTTGGATAAGGCATTCCGTGGGAAATAATTGTAGATTCTAATGCTACAACAGGTTTGTTAGCCTTTAAGGCTTCTTGAACTTCTTTTGATATCTTCATAACTTCATAGATCCTTTCAGTTCATGTTTTGATTTAATTTTATGTTCATATAATCTGGAGAAAATAGTTTCAATTCCAACATAAAGTGGAATCGCTGCTCCAATAATTGCTAATAATAACCACCAGTTATTTCCGTTGATGGTGAAATAATCGATGTGGAAAAATCCTGTTCCATTTAGGTTTGGATACAATGAAAATCTATCGATAATGATTAGGACAGCCCCAATGATGGTTACAGCAATAAATGTCGCAACCCTGTAAATATCAAATGGCAAACAAATTCTAAACAAGATTAGATATCCACCTATGGTGAATGTGAGAACCGCCATTGTTCTTGCGGTGTTAAAGTCAATAAATTGATTGTGTCCTGCAATTGAGATTGTGAAGTATGTTGAGCAGGCTAAAACAAGTGTGATTGCGCCTGGCACAGACCTTGTTAAGATGTTCGCTAGGAAAGCAGCTTTGATTCGTTCGTTGTTTGGTTGAAGCGATAGGAACAACGCACCAATACCAATTGCAACTAATTCCCACACATACATATTGTTTGGCAAGAACGGATAAACTTCGTTGTAACTAGATATTGGAATTTTCATCGACCAAACAGTAATCAAAGAAAGCAAGGTAAATATTGCCGCAAACATAGTTTTAACTAAGAACAAAGAACAAGTTCTTTTTAAGTTATTAACAACTCTACGACCTTCAGCAACAACGTGTGGAAGAGTTGAAAAAGAAGAATCCATAGAAACTAAATGAGAAACGTTTTTCGCTGCATCAGAACCAGATGCCATAGCGATAGAACAGTCAGCAACTTTTAGTGCAAGAATGTCATTAACACCATCGCCAGTCATTGCGACTGTGTGATCTTGCTCTTTCAGCGATTCAATGATTGCTTGTTTTTGTTCTGGAGAAACTCGACCAAAGACAACATAGTCATTCGCGATAGCTTTGACTTCATCGATGCTCATGCCTTCAAGTGAGATGAATTTTTCGGCTTCATTAACGCCCACTCTATTCGCGATTGCGCTAACAGATATTGGGGAATCGCCGGAGATAATGCAAATTTTAACTCCATTATCTTGGAACCATTTGATGTTGGTAATTGCGTCGTCTCTAATGTGATCTTCAAGGACTAAAATACCAATAATTTTGACATCATTAATCTTCGTTTCTGGAGTAACTGCTTGTGGGTAAACGCCTACAACGAGAACACGCATGCCTCGTGATTCAATTTCTTCACAACGTTTATCAACTTCATAACTTCTATGTGGAACAAATTCTCTAGCGCCTAAAATAATGGATCTACCATCTTTAAGCATGACTGCCGAAATCTTTCTTTCGGAGTTAAATGGGAGAGATGAGAAGTATGGAATTTCTTCCTTATCTTGATATGCTTCGTGAATCGCATTTGCGGTAACGTTTGTATCGCCGGTTGCGACCACTAAGGTATGTAAGATTGATTTGAGTTCTTCAGCGTTTGAGTTGATAGCGATTAAGTCATTGACTCTCATTGAGCCATCAGTAATTGTTCCGGTTTTATCTAAACAAAGAACATCGGCTCTAGCCAAAGATTCAATACAATAAAGCTCTTGGACAAGCATGCCTCTATTAGCAAGTCTAACTGCACCTACAGCGAGAGTTAACGAAGTTAAAAGATACATTCCAGTAGGAATCATTGAAACTAATGAACCAGCAATCGTACCAACTTGTTGAGCGGTCTTGATTTGATCGTTAATATCAAGATGACCTTTAAAGACCGCGGTCAAAACTAATGCAATAGCGAAGAAGATAACAACACCACCGATAATTCTAAAGATAAAATTAAGGGTCTTAAGAATATCAGATTTTGGTTTCTTAAATTCTTTTGCAGAAGATTGTAACTTTTCAGCATAGTTTGCCTTACCTAAACGTTCAACTCTATATTTAGCTTTTCCGGATGTAACGTAAGATCCAGAAAGGATTTCGCTACCTAATAGTTTCTTAACTGAAGCGGATTCGCCTGTAAGAATTGATTCGTTTACTTCGACCATTCCAGAGACGATTGAGCCGTCTGCGGCAATTTGATCACCAAGAGTTAAGACAACGATATCAGAATAAACCAATTCGTTAGCAGGAATCTTAAATTCCCTTCCGTCTCTTAAAACGGTAACCATTGGATAAGAAGCGACTCTTAACTTATCAGTTAAACGACGGGCTTTGATATCTTGAATTAATCCAATAAGGATATTAATGATTAAAACACCCAAGAATGCAAAGCTAGTATATGGGACATGAGCGTAAATCATGAATCCTGCGATAACAAAAAGGAACAAGTTAAAGAAATTGAAAAGATTATCTCTAAAGATTTTCCAATAGGATTTGGAGACGTGCTTTAAAATTTTGTTGGTCAAACCAGTCGAAACACGGTCATTAACTTGAGCAGTTGTTAAGCCTTTATCAAGATCCAAAGGAAAATGTTCTACATTTTCAATCTTCTTCTCAATCGCGGTATTTTGTTGCATATACTAAATTTCAAAAGTAAAACTTTTCATATAAAGTATATCAAATTTCATACAGTGTAAAACTATTATTTAGTTCTTTTACTTTTAAAGTAATTAGATATCAAAGAAGAGCACTCCTCTTTAAGGACTCCTCCAACAATTTCAGGGTGATGATTAATATTTTTAGATGAGAATAATTCCAAAGAAGAATGAATCGCTCCACCTTTTGGATCATCTGCGCCATAAACAATTCTTCCTATACGACATTGAAGTAAAGTTCCAGCACACATCGAACATGGCTCGATAGTGACATAGATTGTCGCATCTTCAAGTCTCCAGGAATTAAGTTTCTTACAAGCTTTACGAATCGCATTCACTTCAGCGTGGCTTGTTGGGTCGTTACTTTTCTCTCTTAAATTGTGTCCTCGAGCAACGATTTTATCGTCTTTAACAATGATCGCTCCAACAGGAACTTCGTCTAAAATAGCCGCTTTTTGCGCTTCTTTTAGAGCAATTCGCATATATTTCTCATCTAAATTCATAACGATAAATAAACCATCGCACATAACCTAATTTACTTAAGGCTGCTATATTCCTATCCTGACCTGGTTCGTAGTAGATTATCGCGATGGCGTAATCATTATAACAAAAACAATTAAAAAAGCGACTAATTAATAGTCGCCTTATTAATAATCATCTAGAAGTTATTTCTTAGGTTTGATGTATTCTAAGCCACCCATCCAAGGACGGAGAACTTCTGGGATCTTAACTGATCCATCAGCTTGTTGATATTGTTCAATGATCGCTGGGAAGACACGTGATGTCGCTAAACCGGAACCGTTTAATGTACGAACATATTTGGTTTTGCCAGTTGCTTTATCACGGTATCTAATCATACCTCTACGGGCTTGATAATCGTGAGCTGTACTAACTGAACTAACTTCTTTAAAGATACCAACGCTTGGAAGATAAACTTCGATATCGTAGGTTCTTGCCATTGAAGCGGAAATATCTTCAGCCGCTAATTTAGAAACACGGAAGGTTAAGCCTAATTTTTCCATTAAAGAGATAGCTTTTGAGACCAATTCTTCAAAGGCCGGACGATCACCTTCTTCGGTGGTGTATTGGAACATTTCAATTTTATTAAATTGATAGCCACGAATCATACCACGTTCTTCAGTACGATATGCGCCCGCTTCTTTACGGTAGCAAGGAGTATATGCAAAGTACTTCTTTGGAAGCTCATCTTCGCTTAGAATCTCATTTCTATGGAAGTTTACTAATGCCGTTTCAGCGGTTGGAAGAATGAACTTCTTTGGTTCAACATCTTTAAGTGAAAAGACATCATCAATAAATTTCGGGAATTGTCCTGCCACAAATCCAGATTCATAGTTAAGGATGTGTGGAGGAAGCATGAATTGATAGCCATCTTTAAGATGCTCGGAAATAAAGAAGTTAAGAAGTGCCCATTCAAGTTGCGCGCCTAAGCCAGTGTAGACCCAGGTACCATGACCAGACATCTTTGCGCCTCTAGCGTAGTCGATCAAACCAAGTGTCTCACAAAGTTCAACATGGTTTTTCATTGGGAAATCAAACTTAACTGGTTTTCCGTATTCGTGAATAACTTTGTTGTTTTCTTTTCCACCTGCTAATAAGTCATCGTCTGGAAGATTTGGAAGAGGAAGTAAGAAGGCCTTAATCTCTTCTTCGATCTTTGCTAATTCAGCTTCGTCAGCAGCAGTTTTAGCGGCAATTTCTTTGACTTTTGCAAAGATAACGCTGACATCGCCACCACTTTTCTTAACAGCAGGAACGGAATCAGAAAGTTTGTTTCTTTCGCTTTTGGCGTTCTCAACGCTAACGAGCAATTCTTTACGTCTTTCGCTAAGTTTAAGAAGTGGTTCAAAGTCAACTACGCAGCCTTTCTTAGCAAGCTTAGCAGCTATTTCTTTAGGATTTTCGATGATTTGTTTAATATCGAGCATAAATCAATCCTCTTTTCTTTAATATAACGCGCGCGTAAGATTATTTAAAATCTTCGCAAATCACGATTATTCTTGTGGAGCTTCAGTTTCTACTTCAACCGCTTCTTCGCCTTCGACCTCATCTTCGTGAGGAACGACGGTAATGGATGAAACTCTTTGTTTTTCATCTTCTAAGCGGATGACTCTAACGCCTTGGGTGTTACGATCGGAAACTTTGACTTGTTCAAGTGGAATTCTAATAACGGTTCCGCCATTAGTGACCATCATTAGGTCTTCGTCACCATTGACTGCTCTCATTGCGACAAGTTTGCCATTTTTTGGAGTAGCGTTCAAAGTTGTAACACCTTTTGCACCACGTTTGGTTTGACGATATCTTTCGATTTCAGACATCTTTCCATAACCTTTGGAGGTGATGACTAAAATGTATTTTCCTTCTAAGGATGTTGTCATACCAATAACATAGTTATTGAATTCGTCGCCTAAATCGATACCGATAACACCACTAGCGGTTCTACCAAGTGGTCTAGCATCGGTTTCAACGAATCTAACGAGTTTACCTTTGCTTGAAGCTAAGCAAATCTCGGTATTGCCTTCGGTTTGTTTAACATCTAACAAGGAGTCGCCTTCACGTAAAGTAATAGCGATCTTACCGTTTCTTCTAATTGATTCATATTCCTTAACGTTGGTACGTTTGATAATACCGTTTTTAGTAGCAAACACTAAGTAGTGATCATCTGCGTATTCAGAAATTGGAATAATCGAAACGATCTTTTCGCCTTTTTCAAGGTTGAGTAGGTTTTGAATTGGAATACCTTTGGAAATACGGCTTCCTTCTGGAATCATATATCCTCTTAAACGATATACGCGTCCAAATGAAGAGAAGAACATGACGTCGATATGGGTTTTGGTATGTAACATAATTGCGACATCGTCGTCTTCGTTAGTGGCCATTCCTCTAACACCTCTTCCACCTCTATTTTGAGTGCGGAATGTGGAGGATTCCATTCTCTTAACATAGTTATTCTTGGTGAGAGTAATAACGATTTCTTTTTCTGGAATTAAAGCTTCGTCTTCGATAGTTGCGGCTTCATCAGAAATATCGGTCTTACGTTCATCAGAATATTTTTCTTTGATTTCAAGTAATTCTTGAACAACAACTTCGGTGACATTTTCTCTACTTTCGAGAATATGTTTGTATTTTGCGATATTTTCTTCGAGTTGTTTTCTTTCGTCTTCTAATTTGGAGGATTCAAGACCGGTTAATCTACGAAGGGTCATTGCTAAAATAGCAGCGGTTTGTTCTTCGGAGAATCCAAATTTAGACATAAGTGATTTAGATGCATCGTCTGGTGTATCAGCAGCTTTGATGGTTTCAACGATTTCATCGATGTTACCAATAGCCTTTAATAAACCGACAACGATGTGATCACGAGCTTCATCTTTAGCGAGTAAGAACTTTGTTCTTCTTTCAACAACACCGACTTGGAAATCTAAGTAATTCTTGAGTAAGTCGGTAATTGGAAGAATTTTTGGTGCGCCATCAACAAGACAAAGCATAATGATACCCATACTGGTTTGGAGTTGGGTCATCTTATAAAGTTGATTGAGGATAACTTCTGGAATTGAGTCGTGGCGGATATCGATAACGATACGAACTCCTCCTTTGGAGGATTCATCACGAATATCGGTAATTCCTTCGATTGCTTTATCTCTCACTAAGTGAGCGATAGATTCAATCATGTTAGCTTTGTTAACTTGATATGGTATTTCGTGAACAATGATTTGTTTACGACCAGTTCTTTCGTTTTCTTTGATTTCGCATTTGGAACGAATAACGATTGAGCCTGTACCAGTTTCAAAGTAATCTTTGATGCCGGTTCTACCTAAAATTGTTGCGCCTGTAGAGAAATCAGGACCAAAGAGATAATTTTGCATAATCTCAAGTGGGGTGATTTCTGGATTTCTTGCAACTGCCACAACGGCGTCGATTGTTTCGCCTAAGTTGTGGGTTGGAATGTAAGTTGCCATACCAACAGCGATACCATTACTACCATTGACAAGTAAGTTAGGGAATCTAGCTGGTAAGACGGATGGTTCTTGTTCCGTACCATCGTAGTTATCAACCATATCAACTGTATTACAGTTGAGATCTCTAACCATTTCGGTAGCAAGTTTGGTCATTCTGGCTTCGGTATAACGCATAGCAGCTGGTTCGTCACCATCGACAGAACCGAAGTTACCATGACCATCAACGAGTGTGTAACGCATAGCCCATGGTTGAGCTAAACGAGCAAGGGTGCTATAAATCGCTTGATCGCCATGTGGGTGGAATTTACCCATGACGTCACCAACGATACGAGCGGATTTCTTATAAGGAGTGCCTGGAACCATTCCAGAGATGTGCATACCATAGATAACTCTACGGTGAACTGGTTTACAACCATCACGAACATCTGGAATAGCACGAGCGACGATGACTGACATCGCATAATCAAGGAAGGAATTCTTAACTTCGGTTGCAAGATCAGTATCTCTTAGACCTGGAACAATACCTTCTTCGATTTCTTCTAATTTGGCTTCGTCTACTTCTTCTTCAACGACTTCTTTTTCTTTAATTTCGTCTGCCATAATTATTCGCTCCTTTCATTAGATGTCTAAGTTCTTAGCGAACTTAGCGTATTTGTGAATGAATTCTTTTCTTGGTAAGACTTCGTCGCCCATAAGATCAGTGAAAATCTTATCGGCTTCAATAGCATCAGACATAGTGACACGAAGCATCTTACGGGCTTTTGGATCCATAGTGGTTTCCCAAAGTTGTTCAGCATCCATTTCACCAAGACCTTTATAACGTTGGA